>NZ_JAUBUR010000069.1:0-14321 GCF_036705485.1 Microcoleus sp. AT9b-C3
TTCATTTTTTTATTCACGATCGAGTATTGCATATAATTGTATCATAGTCTTGATAATGATTTAGGATTGCTATAGCATACCTCCGAGGCAAACTTCCGTTTGCCGGAGTCCTGCTCAAATCTTGGCAAGATTATCGAGAATACCTACGCGCCCCACGGGAGGAAGAAAAATGAATCCTGTCAATCCCATTGAAGAAATACCTTTGTTGAAGGTTTTACTGCATCTTTTCAAGAGTTTGCGCCTGCGTGGTTTTCCATTGGGACTTGCAGACTATATGTTGGCGTTGGAGGCATTGCAAGGTGGATTTGGCATAGGCGATCGCGCCTCTTTAGAAAGACTATGTTGTACTCTGTGGACAAAATCTAAAGAAGAAGCTCGCCAGCTACATCGAGTTCTAGATCAAATAATAACCAATGAATCTTTCTCTACTAAATTACCCCAACCTAAACCTATCCAAGGTACATCTCCTCCACCTCCAACTGGAACTTCAGCAAAGGAATCTGACAAACCTATCCAGTCTTCTTCATCACCACCTATTGTTAAAACATCGGAGCAACTTAAAGAGCAAACTTCATTAAAAGAGTCAGAAAAGCCTATATCTGAACCAACTACAACGGCCGATCTCCCTATAGAAATAGATGAACCAGAGCAGGTCATTCAAGCTATCCGGTATCATCAGCCCAATAGTTTAGATATGATTTATTACGGCCAAGATTCAGCCGATCAATACCTGCCAGTAACCCCCCGGCAGATTAAGCAGAGTTGGCGTTTTCTACGCCGTCCAGTGCGCCAAGGTACATTAGAGAAATTGGATGTAGCAGCTACCGTAGCAAAAATTTGTCAGCAGGGCATATTAATTGAACCAGTGCTGATGCCGCGCTATGTAAACCGAGTAAAACTTGTCCTACTGGTTGACCAAGGCGGCTCAATGGTCCCTTTCCATCATTTATCCCGCCAATTGATAGATAAAGCTGTACGGGGTGGAAACCTTACCCAAACAAGTGTTTACTATTTTTATAACTATCCTGAAAAATATTTTTATACCGATCCAACTCGCATCAAAGCCCAACTAACTACTGATGTTTTGGAATCAATTGATGAAAGAGCTGGGGTACTGATTATCAGTGATGCGGGAGCAGCTAGGGGCAACTATAACCCAGTGCGAGTTGAGTACACGCAGAAGTTTATTGAACAACTTCAGCAATCAGTGCGTTATCATGCTTGGCTCAATCCCATGCCAAATGATAGCTGGCAGTACACAACTGCTGGCGAAATTGCTCATTTTGTGCCAATGTTTGAGATGAGTCGTCAGGGACTCAATGCAGCTATTAATACTCTGCGCGGTCGCTATGTTTACTGGGAGCGTCCCTATCAGTGGATGTTGTAACAATCATTATGAATGGAAGTAAAGCAACACATTCGGAAATAGCTATTGAGCGAGTCGTAGGATTTGCCCAACAATTCGATCGCGCACACCTCGACTTAGCTTGTCATGCAGCATTTCCACAGACACTTACTCCAGACTTGCTTTACCAAATTTGGCTTCGCTTTATACCCCAAGCACCTTGGACAGCAGTTGCTCGCATACTTTTGTCTCGCTTGTGCCGCGAGGTAGGCTATGAGCTTTACGAGATGGATATGGCTGTCCGAGATTTATTGTTGGAAGAACTCAAGGAAGATGAGCGCTTTGGGAAACCACGCTTAAAAAAACTAGCTGAATTTTACACCAATTATGTAAAACAGCAGCTTGATAGTAACGATTCCAAAGTAGGAGAATTACCCCAAGCTGAGTATTGGATATCCCTTGCTTGTACTCAGCCCAATCAGCTTAATCGCAAATTAGCACAGGCTATTGAAGAAAGATTAAAGCAGAAAAACTGGAAAGAGTTGTTTCGGTTAGGGCTATTGATAGAAAATTTTCCAAGCGCTTTGGCAGAATTTGAACCACCACTGATTACATACGCGCGTGGGATGATATCTTTTACAATCGGCGATTTAGAAGGCGCAACAGAACAATTTAGTAAGCTACCCAGGCAGGAACGTCAGGTTGAAATTGCTGGAGTAACTTTATCAATCCCTAATGAAGTTAATCTAATTTCGGTTGACTTATCTTTTATAGAAGAATTGCTACAGTTCGTTTCTGATAATTATGATAATCCTCAATCAATTCATTCATTCTTAAGCCAGAACTTAGGAAAATTAAATGAAGATTTAATGTTGTTACTCAAACGATGGTCAACTGATATACTATTAAAAATAGAGCCACAAAGATTATATGAAATCACAACAGATATAATTAAGTTTAGTAGTTTATTAGAAGAATTTCCGTTAGGTAATAGAGCAAGTAACTTAGAAATTGCTATTACTGGATATCAAATTGCTTGTGAAGTTTTTAGGCAAGAACACTTTCCCGAACAATGGGGAATTATCCAAAACTATCTAGGTGTTGCTTATATTCACAGAATCCAGGGAGACAGAGCAGAAAATTTAGAATCTGCCATACATTATTTGCAGGCGGCGTTGGAACTCTACTCTCACTCTATCTTGGCCTTCCCAGAACAATTGGCACTCACTCAAAATAATCTTGGTACTGCTTACGCTCAACGTATCCGAGGCGAAAAGGCAGAAAACTTAGAATTTGCTATCCGTTGTTTTAACGATGCTTTGCAAGTACGCACTCGCGAAGCTTTCCCAAAACAATGGGCTATGACGCAGAAAAATTTGGGAATGGTTTATAGCGATCGCATTCGAGGAGAAAAAGCTGAAAATATAGAAATGGCTATATACTGCTTCCAACCAGCTTTGGAAGTACATACTTTACAAAATTATCCTCAAGAGTGGGCAGACATTCAAAATAATCTTGCAGTAGCTTACGCGGAAAGACTTAGAGGCGATCTAGCAGAAAATTTAGAATTAGCTATTAGTTGTTTCCAGAAGGCTTTACAGATTTATATTCCCGAAACCTTCCCCTACAATTGGGCTATCACCCAAAACAATTTAGCATTAGCTTACAGGAAACGCATTAGTGGTGAAGAAACAGAAAATTTAGAACGCGCAATTAATTGCTGCCAGAATGCTTTACAGGTTTATACTCGCGAAGCTTTTCCAATGGATTGGGCAAATATCCAACTCAATTTTGGGAATGCCTACCGCGATCGCATTCTAGGAGACAAAGCAGAAAACTTAGAACAAGCTATCAGTTGTTTTCAGACGGCTTTACAAGTTTATACTCGCGCAGCTTTCCCTCAACAGTGGGCAGAAACTCAAAAGGATCTGGGCATTGCCTATCGCGATCGCATTCGAGGAGAAAAAGTAGAAAATTTAGAACAGGCTATTAGTTGTTTTGAGCGTGCTTTAACAGTTTACACTCGCGAATCTTTTCCTCAGCAGTGGGCAGAAACTCAGAAGGATCTGGGTATTGTCTATCGCGATCGCATTCGAGGAATTAGGACAGAAAACTTAGAACAGGCTATTAGTTGTTTTCAGGCGGCTTTACAAGTTTACACTCGCGAATCTTTTCCTCATAATTATTTAGAATCTCTATTTAATCTGGGTTCGGCATACCAAGAAGCGCAAGATTTTCCGAATGCTTACAATGCTTTTGTTGACAGTATTGATACAGTAGAATCTTTGCACAGAGGAAAAATATTGTTTAACTCAGAAATCGAAAAAGGCAAAGAAAACCTTGCGAAACAATGGACTAAGCTCTACCAAAATATGATTGAAGTATGTCTAGCTTTGGGTTATCCTGATCGAGCGATTGAGTACGTTGAGCGTAGTAAAGCACGTAGCTTGGCAGAACTCCTTGCAACCATTGACATTTACCCAAAAGGCAATATTCCAGACTCTACCATTAACGAATTGAAAGGTCTACGACGAGAAATAGCACTGGAGCAGAAAAGATTTAAAATTCTAGGAAGCACTCGGTTTATTGATGACGATTTTATTTTTAATGATGAGAATTTATTATCTGACTCTCAGCCAATCCAACCAAATCAGAATCGGCTAAGTCAATTGCAAAAACAGCTAGACGAGTTAATTAAGCATGATATTTTGCCTCTCGATCCAGACTTTAATTTAACCCAAAGTGTTCAATCAATTTCTTTTAACGAAATTCAATCACTTTTAGATGCTCGTACTGCCATAATAGAATGGTATATTGTAGAAGAGAAATTATATACATTTATTGTCACCAGCCAATCTGCTTACCCATCTGTTCTGCAATTTTCACATCAATCAGCGTTGATTGAATGGGCTAATCAGTATTTAGAGGATTACACACAAAACCAACCATTTTGGCGCAAAACACTCTCAGTGCAGCTCCAAAGGCTTACTCAGCTACTGCATCTAGAGCAAATTCTCAACTATATACCTGAAGCCTGCCAACAATTAATTTTAATTCCCCATCGTTTTTTGCACTGGTTACCTCTTCATGCTCTTCCATTGGTCGGCGGTTTATATTTTCTAGATCGTTTTCATGGTGGAGTAAGTTATGTACCTAGTTGCCAATTTTTAAAAATACTCCAAAATAGACAACGGCCAAACTTCAGCAATTTACTAGCTATTCAAAACCCTACTGACGGCTTAACATATACTGATATTGAAGTAGAAACGATTAATAAGTATTTTCCTACAACTAAGGTCTTTAGCAAAGAAAGTGTTGAAAACTCAACAATTAAAGAGCAAATACTACATTTTACAGGTCATGGTTTCCATTTTACTGGCCGAAGCAACTTTAATATTGATTCACCTCTAGAGTCCCCACTGTTATTATCTTCCCATGAAACTTTGACTGTACAAGAGATTCTTAATCTTAACTTGAGCCAATGTCGCTTAGTCACCCTTTCTGCTTGTGAAACAGGCTTAACAGACTTCAAAGAATTTAGTAACGAGTTGATTGGCTTTCCTAGTGCTTTTTTAGTTGCAGGTAGTAAAAGTGTAGTTGGTAGCCTTTGGGCTCCTAGTGATTTGTCAACAGCTCTTTTGATGATCAAGTTTTATCAAAACCTACAAGCAGGTTCTATAATACCTATAGCCCTTAATCAAGCCCAACTCTGGCTTCGAGAAATCACAAAAAGAGAAATAGAGCAATCAATAAAAAAGAATCTTTGGTATCTAAATCCAACACTTAAAATCAGCTTGCGTCGTCGTCTTCATAAAATGGCGAATGATGACCAGCCTTTTAAAGAACCTTTTCACTGGGCTGCATTTTGTGCTATTGGCGTATAGGAGGAAAAATGTCATTATCTGATTACGAAGAAAATATCATAACTTTTGTTTATTTAGTACAAACTCAACCCGAGCTATTTACAGCAGAAGACCGTGCAGATTTAAAAGATTTACTTTCAACCCTCCCAGATGATGTTGAAGAAATCTCTAATGCAATAGCCCTCTGGTGTGAAGAACATCCGCTAATTCTAGATGCTATCCTTAATATACCGATTGATGATTTAGATAGCCTTCGAGCCGCCGATGGTCGTGCTACCTCCCTCACAGGAAAGGAAAGCAAAGAGATGCTCGAAAACTCGGTTACTCAGAGTAGTCAATCCAAGCAACCACCCTCTTCTTCATCCAAAACGAAAAATGAATGACAAACTTTCAAACGGAGATAAGCCTTCCATGCACTCTAGACAAATAACAAACGTCACCCGACAAGATGGCGCTGGAGGTCGTATTACTCCAGTCACAAGGCAAGAAACTAAGCAGATAATTGAAAATACAATTACTCAAAGCAGTCAGTTAAAGCTATCGCAGTCTTCTTCGTCCCAATCAAAAAATGAATGATATAAAACTTTTGGAGGGACTGCTTAAACTCAGACTCTATTTGTCTTTTGTCTAAATGTGACTGTATCAGCTAGTTTTATCAAAAAGCGATCGCGCAACTCCAAAAAGAGGAGCGATCGCTTTTTCATTCCCTAAATGCTATGATGTTTCTCTTCGCATCCGCCGTCTTCTTGGCGACAGAAAAGTTACCTGATTAGGTTTCCTATCCAAAACTTCCAGAGCAACGCGAGCTTCTATGAGATTTAGAGAAAGTAATTTCTCAAATATATATAATCCCCTTTCTCGATAGATTTCTTGACGATGCAACGTTAAAGCAATATTTGTTAAATTTTCAGTTTCTAAAGGGAGAGAGGTAGTCGCATTATTAATATTTGAACTAGCAGCATCTAGTATTGCTTGGCAGACCTGTGATACAAGATCGGGTTCTCTACCTGTCTCTGGTTCGAGTAACTCAATAAGATTGTAAGCTGCCTTAAGCAATAGCGGTGGGTTCTTACACACAACTTGGATAACTTCTCGCATTTCTAAGTTGAGTTTGAAGTTGTTTTGGTTCCAACTAAAAACATTAGCTACAGCATCTTGAATAGAAGGAGAAGGGGATAACGCTAAAGTACATAGGATTGTTGTTGCTATTTTTCGACAAAATTTGTGTTCCCATAAGTAACTAGCAGCCTGTGCTAAACCATAAAGAATAATTTCATCGTTTGGGTCAGTTAAATGGTGATCTATTTGTTGCCTTGACCATGTATCTTGATATTGGCAGTAGTAAATTAGAAGTAATTCACCGTAAGCTTGAAGGCAAAAGCTAGAACCATCAACGGATAGTTTCTCTATCCATCCCTGAATCTTTTCCTTGGGTTCAAAGTATCCAATAACCCTAGAAATACTATATAATGCAAATTTATAATGCAATACGGCCGGACAAGTTTGGATAACAGCGTCATAAAGCTGTGTGGCTCGCTCTCGATCGCTATTGAGGAGCGCTGGCATATTCACTAATGTAAGAACCCAAAGTTTTGGGTGCTGTTCTCGCTGCAATTGTTCCTCAATAATCCGTATCCAGTTTTCTAGATCAGGAAGCGGCTGATTGAGATAACCAGCAGCGATCGCAGGCAAAATTGAACCTCGCCCTTGTAGTAGGAAAAAGGTGCCATCTGAACCGAAAAAAATAGGTTCCTTTTGCTGTTCAGTTTTGTTTCTTGTCTCTTGTTCTTCCGTTGACAAAGTTGGTTCTACTTCTTCAGCTAACCACTTTTCCAAACAGGACAAGATTATACTAGGCAGACCATTATCGCAACGAGCCCGTTTTTCAAGAGCAGATGCAGCACTGGAACGAAAATCCACCGATGTAAACCCTTGACTTTCAAGGTCTTCAATGATATGAATTAAATCAGCGGTCGAGAAATCAGTCTCAGCTAATCCTTCTATAGCTGCGCCTGCACAAATTTCATGTTTACCGGATTTAAGGTACTGAATTAGGTTGGTGACGCGCTCGGGCGATCTTTTGGCTAGCTTACCAAACTCGCGAGACAATTCCACAACACCGCCAGCGCGGGACATATCTTCAGACCATGGCCTTCTGGGGTTGTCCCATGCCGTTTGATCTGGTATTAAGTCAAATAGTCGCAGTATATCTTCATCTGAAGCGTGAGCCATTTCGTCTACAGTTATACGCGCTCCTATAAAACCACCGTGCATACGGCTTGTATAATCATCAGTTTCAGGTAAAGCCCGTTCTTCTTCATCTCTGAGTCGCTTAGTTTTTGAACTCAAATAGTCAACAGGAAAGGCACGCAAAAGGCGCAGTCGGTTTTGCCGTTGGAATTTTAAAAATTGAAACTTTTCCTTCGCTGATAATTGTGAAGGTAGATAGTTATAGTGTTTGAAAGCTATTACTACTTCCTCGAGATGAGTTCGGTTTAATGGCGCTAGGTAAGGAAAAACTGACGCTATTAGCCGTTTTGTTTCTCTGTAGTGGTCTTCGTGGTCTCCCAAACGTAAGCGTCTTGGGTCGCCAATCAAATATTCCAACACCTGCTGTGGTTTTTCTTTAGCTATATATTCTAATCCACGAGCTAGCAAACGATGGACAATTAGCAAATCGGAACACAAATTTTTGTCCAGAAAATTCAGAAAAGTATGAATATTTTGCTTGGCTAACTCCGAAACAGCAACCAATAACGCTCTCACAACAGCCCCAGGTGGAAATTTTACTTGAAAAATATTATTTGTAGCACTATCGTCACGATAACCTACAAAAAACGAATTTTCTTGTTGATATGCAATTAAATTTATGGTATCCAGAAACCAAGGCCAGACAGAATCTAGGAAAGCTTTTGGCGTAGCTTCAGCAAAACCTTCTAACTTATAAAATGTTTTTTCGCCTTTTATTAGATATTCAACTTCCTTAAATGAACGATGAATATAAGTATGAACTGCTCGTTGCTCTTCAGTAGCATTCGATGGCAATTCTGGTAATGGTTCATTCGCTTTTGTTAAAGCCTGCTCTAACTGCCAATCTAGATAAGCTCGCCAAAGGTTGGGGGCAAGTTCTGGGCTATTTTCTGCTATTTGCTCTGCTAGTGCAGATATATCCCATTTAGAAGTTTGCGAACGTCTCACTATCTGACTCGCTAGAGTTACTACCCGATCAGTCCATTGTTGAAGATTCACCAGAATTCTAAAACTTAGAGTATCGTAGGCACGATTGCTCAACCAACACTCTTCTAAAAGTTCTAAAACATCTTCAGGAGAAAAGAGGATAGCCAAACTCAGTAGAGGCAGGCAATAAACCGCTTGTTCAGGCGATTTATCCAACCACTGCCTAAAATCTGGGCGATCGCGCAGGCGAAAAAACCAACCAGGACTGCCACTAACAGCAGCTAATAGCCGTTGTCCCTCAGTTTCCGACTTCAGAAGTGGCAAGAAAATGTGTGCTTCTGTGTCGTCGGGGTCTTTTTGCCCACCTACAAATTCAAGCAATAGAGTACGAATATGCAGTCGTAGTTCTGACTGTAACAATCTTTGTAATTGTATGTGATATTCTTTACGAGACGTTTCCCTTAAGTAATTGAGACTGCTCAGAAGAACGGGACGCACAAAAAGACCATCCTGCCGTTGTAAAACGTAATCTGTTAAAGCCACAGAACCACGAGCAAAAGCACGAGCCTGGGTATAGTCGTAGTAAGTTTGATGTCGGAATCCAATAGTCAGACCATTAGGACTTCGGGTTAGGATTTCTGCTTGTTCTAAAGCTCGACACGCTAATGAGTGAGTGTCTTCTGCGATCGCTGTTGGCAGCCAGAACTCTTCTTGAGTGCTAATGCGATCGGCAAGTAACTCTAGCAATTCGCGGCGGTCTGATGGACCATCTGGATCAACAACCTGCTGATTCCACAACTGATTGAGCAACGCCTGCAACGAATTAAATTCTTCTCCTGGCGCAGCTACTTCGAGAAAAAGCTTTAAATAAAGGGGCGTTTGCAACAATTCTCGCAACGGTTGCCCCATGCTATTAGGATTATGATTCCCTTGATCTAGAATAGGTGCAATCTGCTCCCACTTTGGCAGTTGTAAATCCATTCTTTCTGCTTTAATGCAAGACAGGCGAACGTCATGGCGGAATTCAAATTCACGCGAAGTGGCTATAATATGCACGCCAGACGTTCCAGAAAGAGATTGGATTAGGTTTAACAAAATGTTCAGTCGTTCAGATTGGCGATCCAATAACTCAGAAACCGCATCAAGCTGGTCTATCAGAAGTACAACGGGTTCTTTTTTAGCTAAAATTCTGATAGCGTCACGCGGGTTGATAGTCAGGTAAGGTCTGCACAAATCTTCCAGTGTATTCACTCCTCGTCCCAACTGGTCAGCTTTAATCGCCCATAAGGAGATTTGGTGCTCGGCGAGGTGATGCCCCAGAGTTGCCAGTAATGCAGATTTTCCCGTACCTGGACTTCCTAAAATTAGGGTTGTAGACCTTTTTTCTTCTTGAATTCGAGCGACTAATTGCTGAAACTCAGGACGCTCGATCTGCTGATTATTTCCCAGGGTGATTGGCCAGTTTAGCAATCCCTGCGATGCTGCGATAAATTCTTTCTGTAATTTCTCAAAGTTGCTTTCTTCTGTTAGGCTTCCTGAATTTCTTAGAACGGCCTGCACATCTTCACAAAGTTCTGCCAATTCCCCATGCAGTGCATCCATCTGGTCATAGCGATCGCGCAATTGTACCAAAAAAAATGGTAAAACAGAACTCCCGTCACTCAAACAGTTTTTAAGCAGATATTCCAGGCACAAAACTACCCGCTCTTCCTGACTATCCGCTGATTTTAACCTAAATTTGAATGGGGAAAGTTCAGAAGTGGTAAAAACTGCTTTCAGTAAGGTATCGCTATCAAATTCGCTACATTTCAAAAGAACTTGACGGCATTGACGCTCAATCTCGATTGGTAGGCTATTCATCATCTATTTGCCGACAAACCATGCTCTACTCCTTGCTGATTACATAACTTTAACTATCTCCCTAACGTAATTATAACTAATACCAATCACTACTGCTGCTTCTTTAATGGTCTTTTGAAGCAATAGTCCGGACAGTTTTCAATCACTAACGGCAGAATGCGGGTTTCAGCCTTCTCAGTGAGGTCAAATGCTAACGGTAGAATGAGGGTTTCAGCCTCGGTCTCAAAAACTGTCCGGATTATTGTTGAAGTGAAATTAACCAGACTAATTGCCAGCGACAGGCTTCTACTGAATTCAATTGCCCACCGATAACGGTGCTTAAATTCTTCGGAACTTCAAATGAGGTTGTAGATGTGTAACTCTCGTCATTGCTCTATTGTGAAGCCCACTGTCCACTATCTGCAAGCATACTCTCAGGTCCAAAGCTTGGGGAAGAGCGAGGGAGGAAACTAGCGCTCGCCCGCCAAGGAAGGAATAGTGTTAGCTTTATGTCAACTATAATAATGCTGAGCTTGCTCCTGCGATGAGTAACTCCCACAGATAAGGGCATCGCTTGCTCGAATCTTCTCCCGAGTATCAAGGGGATGGCTAAGCCGGATTTACTATTATCGCTTATTCTACAACCTTTTCAAGGAGTTGGCTAAGTGCGAAAGGTCGCTGAGGAGACACTAGGTATATAATCGATTAAGGTTGTTTTCCTATCTTAACCAAAAAAAGATGCAAAAATTAAGCTTGAGATTCAAAACAGACAGTTCGACACTAGAAAAGTTATACATAAACACCAACTGGAAGTAATTCTGCACTGCATAATGATGGTTTTGTGAATTGGTTTGGCCAGTTATACCCACCTCCATATATTTCTAATAAGACATCACAGCAACTAAACTTATAGGAGAACAACATGGCTGGTATTCCCTCAGAATTACACCATCAATTGCGTAAAGCACTGCTAGATTGCGAACAATTTGAGAGCGATCGCAAACTACGGTCAGTTTTTGCTTACGAGCCACTCAAGCCCTGGCTCAAAAGTTTGCCCGAGGCTGATAGCCTTACCAGCAGGGTAGATGCTGTAATTGCCTTTTTAAGAGAGAGGCATCGTGGCGATACTCAACAAAATGCGCTGGTCTTATTGGTTCGTCAGTTGAGCGAACTGATAGATGAAGATGATGACCGTCACCAACGTTTTGCAGACTTAGCACAAGAGCTTGAAAATGCAGTAGGAAGCAAACTAACTACAAATAGTCATATACAAAAAACTAATCCAGAAACTGATATTAGGGGTAACGCACATATAAGAGATACCGAAATACGAGAGCGTCGTCCTATTAAGAATCGTTGGGCATTTTTGGTAGGTGTCAACCACTATAACGATCCATCGGTTCAACCCTTGAAGTTCTGCGTAGAAGATGTGGTGGCATTAGACGAGAAACTCAAAGCACTTGGGTATACAGTTGTTTGTTTACATGATCGCCTACATTCTAGTGACCCCCGCTTCCCCATCCGCAACAATGTAGAGGCTGAATTAATTCAGCTTTGCAGTATGGTAGATTCAGATGACCTATTACTGGTACATTTTTCTTGTCACGGCAAGCTTTTGACTGATAAACAACCTGTGCTAATCATCAGCGATACTCGTTTACCAACTTTAGCGAAAACAGGCTTGCCGTTAGCAGAAGTAAAACAGCAGATGTGTTCTAGTAAAGCAAGACGGTTGGTGCTGACGCTGGATGCTTGTCACATGGGAGTCGAAACCGAACGAGGAATAGACGATCCGCAATTCATTCATAATGTTTATGAGTTAGCTGAGGGGTTTGCCCTAATTGCAGCTAGCACAGCCCAACAGAAAGCTCGAGAATCGCCCGATCGAAAATCAGGAGTTTTCACTTCCTACTTGCTAGAAGGACTCAGCGGTAAAGCTGACCGAGATAAAAAGGAATTTGTGACCGTGGACAATCTCAAAACTTACGTGCTGGATAGTTTGCGTCGTTGGAGTGTGGAAAACGGTGGGATAATCCAAGAGCCAACGGCTCAGACAGAAGGACTGGGAGACATAATCCTAGCGGATTATCGTAATAGTTCTAACTAAGTCAAGGTAGCTTTGCAAACTTCAAAAAACCAGAATTAGGAAATTTAGTATGAAGCGCGATCAAAAAACTATGATGGGGCTGTTGAGTCTAACCCTCGGCTTGGTATTGGTAGCCCCCCCTGTCAAAGCCGAACCAGCAGTTACCGTAACCCCATCCAGCGTTACAGTGGTGGGAACTCAATGTCCGGTCTTTTTTAACTGTCCCCCTGTTAAACGCCACCTGCTCGTACAGACTAACCAAGCGATCACAACCTTAAAAATACTCAGCCTCGACTTGAATCGAGCTGATGGAGCTACAGTGCTGCCAGCTACAGCCATACGTCCGATTTTAACTGCCACCTCAGTTCAACCCAATCAACCGCTGACTGTCCCAGTCCAGTTCGATTTAAGTGTTGCCCATAGCGGTGAATTTAGCGGTGTTTTGCTGGCTATTTATTCAGATGGACAATTGACTGTTCCAGTTATAGTGCGAGTTAAAGACCATTGGCTTTGGCCACTGCTAGTCTTGTTGTTGGGTGTTGGAGTAGGAATTGGAGTTTCAGCCTACCGCACCGAGGGCAGAAATCGTGATGAAATTGTGGTGCAAGTTGGTCGCATCCGCACCCAGATAAAGGCTGATCCTGAATTAGCAAAATCCTTCCTGGTGAAAATTGATGGGTATCTAATCGAGGTAGAAACAGCTTTAACAAACAAGCGCTGGGAGCAGGCGCAGCAAGCAGTAGCGCAAGCCCAAACGGTTTGGGATAAATGGCGTAAAGGTCGAGAAGACTGGCTAGCACTAATTAAGTCTCTCGCTTCGTTAGGTAATAGCTTAGAGAATTTGAATAATCCTGATGCACCTTATGTGCAGACAGTGCGTACTCAATTAGAGAATATTGAGCGACAAGTATCTGACAAAGAAAGTCCCCAACAGTTGAGTGAGGATTTAATTAATTTGCGACAACAGCTTGTCCGATACCTGCAAGGTCAAGCTAAAGTCAACCAATTCGACAACCTCAGAAATGAGTTGACTGAGTTAGCCCCTGAAGAGGATAAATCTTTAAGACGTATATCTAAAAGCTTACAGCAGGAGTTAGATAGCCTCTCTCCAACCGATCTAGAGGCTTTCAAAACATGGCAGCAGAAAGTAGAAGATGAGATCGATAGAATAGACCAAACGATTAAGCAACATGCAGGAAACGAGGGAGCTAGAGGTCAGTTGCTTATCACTGCTAGAGACTTCGATGACACATCACCTTCCCGGCTTCCCGATCCAGTGCCTGATGCTCGCCCTTTACAACTTAATCCTGTACAAGCTGCCCGGAATTTAATTGTGTTTAATTGGATCGGTTACGCGATCGCGGTCATACTTCTTGCGGGAGCAGGCTTTGGACAACTTTATGTTGCTCAACCAACGTTTGGAGCCAATCGTTGGACTGATTATTTCGCTTTGCTTGCTTGGGGTTTTGGAGCAGAGGCTACTCGCGATGCCGTTACTAAAATCGTGCGTGATTGGAAACTACCAGGATTGAATTAAATCTTAACCTGAAATCGTAAACAAAACTATCAGTTCTGTGGCGATCGCCGCTATTGCTCAGCCTTTTATCCTCTGAGCAATGTACCTCCTTACTCTATCAGACCTCAATCAAACTATTCATACTAGCCCACTACAAGAGCCACCTCTTGTTCCTTCCTATCTGCAAGAACGCTTGCAACTGCTCGTCAAGCAAATTTTAATGGGATTACCTGTCGAGCCAATTCTCAACAGTCACCCCCAGTTCCAGCAGTGGGTTTTCCAGCTCAAAGAACTATCGCCATCACTGTTTTTACCGCAGCGAAAACTGTTTGTGGACATTCCAATTCAAACAAAACTAGACCGAATAAAAAGGGGAGTGACAGAAGAAAACTCTTCCCCTTCTCCTCCATTCAAAGTGATATAGCAATCCTAAATCATTATCAAGACTATGATACAATTATATGCAATACTCGATCGTGAATAAAAAAATGAATA
>NZ_JAUBUR010000017.1:0-47093 GCF_036705485.1 Microcoleus sp. AT9b-C3
ATAATACTTCGGAAACAGCCATTGCTATTACTTTTTTAGTGATGAACCTTTCTACCTGGTTAAGAGGGGTTTTTTGTCAGGGTAAGCGCATCTAATTTTGTATTGAAAAATACAGATTATTTGGCCCACTTGTAGATTGATAGAGACAATTTGAGTATCAAAGATGTTATGTAGTATGCTTGTCAGAAGAAAGTGTCTATCTTACTTAACAGGTCAGTCTTATGGCATCAGGTTTCAAATCTCGGAAACACAGGATTAAAAGCTCAAAAAGATTGAGTATAGCTCAGGCGACTGCACTGACAGAAAAAATGGCATTAGTATTTGGTGATATCAAAGACCCTCGTGTAGAAAGAACGCGTGTCCATACATTAACAGATATTTTGAGCGTGGGAATATTGTCAGTAATTGCAGGAGGTAATGGATGGGAAGACATGGAAAATTATGGATTAAGTAAATGTGAATGGTTGGAGCAGTTTTTAGCTTTACCAGGAGGTATCCCAAGTGCAGATACATTTCGACGAGTATTTGAACGCATTAATCCCAAAGTATTTGAGCAATGCTTTCGACGTTGGATAGAATCGATAGTTGAGGTAGTAGGGGCGCAGGTAATTCCCATTGATGGTAAGACTATCAAAGGCTCATACGATAGAGTGCGCCGTGGAAATCAGCTTTACATCTAGTAAGCGCTTGGTCGAGTCAATATCGTCTTGTTTTAGGACAAGTAAAGGTAGCAGATAAATCTAATGAAATTACTGCAATTCCTGCGTTATTAGAGTTATTAGATATGGCGGGATGTATTATTACGATTGATGCAATGGGTACGCAAACAGCCATTGCCTCCCAAATTTTTTCTGCTAAAGCTGATTACGTTTTAGCCCTTAAAGCTAATCATCCTACACTTTACGGACAAGTAAAAGATTGGTTTGAGCAACAATTGTCTCAAGGGTTTGAAGGTATTATCCATAGTTATGACCAGCGAGTAGAGCGAGGACACCATCGGACTGAAAAACGCTCCTGTTGGTGTGTTCCTATTTCTCAATTACCAACTTTACATAACCAAAAAGATTGGGTTGGTCTTCAATGTGTTGTCATGGTAGTCCGGGTCAGACATCTTTGGAATAAAACTACCCATGAAGTTCAGTTTTATTTAACGAGTTTGGAATGTAATGCTCATAAATTGGGGCAAGCTATCCGTCAACATTGGGGTATTGAAAATGGTCTGCATTGGACTTTAGATGTCACCTGGAATGAAGATGCTTGTCGCGTCCGTACTGGTCATGGGCCACAAAACTTAGCATTGCTGCGACGAATTGCTCTTAATTCTTTAAATCTGGAGCAATCTTGCAAACGTAGTAATCGCCAAAAATCCAATCGCGCCGCTATGGATAATAACTATATGCTGACTATTCTCGCTGCTTGTTTATTCCCCCATGATGATGCCTCTCAACCCGCTTGTCAATAGCCTTTGAGATGCGCTTACCCTGGGTTTTTTGTGCGTTTTTATGTCACCAACCGAAAATCACACCTATTTATGGTTCACTGATTATTAAAAGCTAGAACTGGGCAAGTTATAGTCAACAAAAAGTTATGTTTCGCCGAGCTTGAATTGCCCATCAAGTGCGATGTCTGCGGTTAGCTACGCGAGCGCGATTTTTTCTAACTTATTCAGCAAGCCCTAAATAATATAAGGGCGATCGCGCTTTTTGACAAGTTGGGATGTAAGGGCGATCGCTCTTTTTCAGCTTCAAGTATTCGGATTAGCTGTTACCTGCGTGATGTACGGAATAATCACATCAAAATTATTACGGATTTCTACCAATTATTTTACCCAAGTATGAGAAGCATAAATCACTTCCTCTTCCTTCTGGCCAGCAGTTGCAATTTTCTTCTCAATTTCTCTGGGTAGTTTTATTTTAACTTGTTGGATTTGATATGATGCGTTTTTTCAGTCAATTCAGACGTAGTTGAGTTTTTGGCTACTTAAACTAATATTTAATCACACTGAGTACGAAAGAGCCTATTTTGTGATTGTTTAGCGACACGCAACACTTCTGTCTAAAATGTAATCACTTCAAACCCAATAACAAGGCAATTCCGCCGATCGCACCAACTACCCCCAAAACAGCCCGAATGCTCACTGTTTCGCCCGCCAGCACCGCTAAAGGCAGTATAAATAGGGGACTGGTAGAACTGAGTGTTTGAGCGATTGCTGCGGGTGCATATTTCAGCGAAGTCTGTTGCAGGAAAATTCCGAGATAGGTTCCTAAAAAAGCTGCCAGAATTATCGCAGCTAATATTTTTGAGGATTTTAATTGTTTGAAACTCTCAAGGTTTGTTGGCTTCAAAAAGCACAGCATGACTGCCATACCACCGCTCAAACGCAAGGCTGCTGTCCACAGGGGATCGATATCTATTTGAGTGAAGGCGGCGCGGGATAAAATTGCTCCAGCGGCGTGGGTTGTTTGTCCTAATAAACTAATACCTAATCCCTGCCAAAGATGTTTTGATGATAAGGTTGTTTCGGCTGTTCGTTCTGCAATTACCCACGCTACGCCGCAGATTGTTAAAAGAATGCCAGTACAAGCAATGGGCGATAACTTTTCTTGCAAAAATATTAAGCCCAATAAAGCTGTTAAAGGGGGAGATAGGGTTTCTAAAAGCAGCGTTCGCCTCGCGCCTAAATATTTTAATACGATAAAGAAAGCGGTGTCTCCGATGCCAATTCCTAGGCCGCCGCTAATCAGCAGCATTGCTAAAATATTAGGGTTGATTGCGGGTAAAGATTTTCCTAAAATTAGTACAGTGCCAAGGAGCATGAAAAGGGCGATCGCGCCTTTGAGCAAGTTGAGCACCACTGCGGGGATTTGCTGTCCCACTCGCTGCCAGATAGTAGAAGATAGAGCCCAGACAAATGCAGCACCTAAAGCGGCGATTTCACCCATAAAATCTGTTGACTGTTGACTGTTGACTGTTGACTGTTGACTGTTGTCATTAGTTACCAATTCGCAATTCCCCATGCCCGATTCCCAATGCCATATAAATTAGGGTTCCCGGTGGCCTACCTGGAACCCTAGATTTATTAAGCTTTTTTAGCAGTGGGCGGTGAACATAAATCAATACCATCATGTCCGAATAGAGGAACGAAGCAATTCGCTTGCGCTTTGGGGTGGCTTCGTTCCTTTCTTCGGACACCCAATATATTATGTCTACCTACTGATTAACGTGGTGGTAATTGCGGAGATTGGGTAGGTTGAAATTGTGACCGCATATCTGTTCTTACCCAAGAACCAAAACGATCGGGACGAACGCATTCAGCATTATCTAATTCGTCTTTGAGTTTAGTGGCGAAAGATTCAAACATATCGACTAACGCCTGACGATCTGTTAAGCAACCTTGGAGAGCAATAAGTTGTTCCAGCGTCCAGTTATACAGTTGAGTGTCCCCTTGTTCAATGCGTAAATAGAACTGATTCTCAAACTGTGCAAGATTAGAGTAGAAGTTCTCAACTTCTGCCTTGATCAAGTTTATATCCAGGTAGAATTGTTGTTGTTTCAATTCTGCAAAAATCGTATTTTTGAGGTTCTGCGTGAAGTTTTGGTTAAGCTCAGTTTGGACGATAGCAGAGACATCATTACGGAAGTTGAGAATCTTGTTATCCAAGCTAACATTAATGCGATTGTCAAGATCGTTGACAATATTATTAGTCACTAACTGCACGTTGCTAGTGCTAGATTGATTAACAGCCGTATTGATGCGAGCATCAATGTTAGATTCAATCTGCTGAATGACCAGATTTTTAATGTTTTGGCTTTGGTCAGCAATTTTGAGGTTAACTACCGCATTAATCCGCTGATCGATGTCGTGTTGAATTTGCTGAACAATTTGAGTGTTAATATCTTGAGATAGATTAGACACTTTCAGGTTCACGACATTATCGATGCGTTGATCGATGTAAGTTTGCATTTGCTGAATCACCAGATTCTTCACATTCTGGGTTTGATCGGAAATCTTGATGCTCACCACATTCTCAACACGCTGATCAATAGTATGTTGGAGTTGCTGAATTACCTGATTAGTGATCTCTTGAGATTGATTGGCGATTTGGACATTAACGGAGTTACTAATGCGCTCATCAATATCAGTCGATATTTGATTAATTACCTGGGTATTAATCTCTGTAGACTGATTGGCAATTTTGATGTTAACTACATTCTCAATCCGTTGCTCAAGTTCAGTTTGCATTTGCTGAACTACGAGGTTCTTAACTTCTTGAGTCTGATTAGACACTTTGAGATTAACGACGGACTCAACACGCTCATTGAGTTCGGTTTGCATTTGTTGCAGCACTAAGCTTTTAATCTCTTGGGTTTGTTCAGAGATTCTTAAATTCACCTGCTCACTAACAATGCGGGGGATTCGGGAAATAAATAAGTCGTTGAGATTTTTGTTGAAGTATCCCGACCAATTGTGGAAATTCTGATTAAAACTAACTTCCATTTGTTGGGTAAGAGTTTTAAGCATAAACTCCAGCCGTGCTACCTTCATCGCTAAGTCTTTAGCTTGAGTTTGATAGCCTTTAAGCAGCCATTTTTCCAAGTTGTCCCAATAAGCTTCTTTTTTCTCGTTCGGGTCACCTGTTACTGTGATGGAAGTATTGATTTGGGCTGCCATTTGCTGCCACATTTGTTCCATCTGATCTTGGTCAAAAGTGAAGTTAAATCCACTGCCCATATTGATATTTTCAGTACCAGAGCTAGTTGTACCACCAGTGGTAACTGCTGTATTACTAGAGCTAGTTGTACCACCAGTGGTAACTGCTGTATTACTAGAGCTAGTTGTACCCCCAGTGGTAACTGCTGTACTACTAGAGCTAGTTGTGCTACCACCACCCACTACACTAACAGTGCTTTCGCTGCTGCCCGTACCAGGTTGTAGTTTTTCCTTTTCTTTCTCTACTTCTACATCAGTGATGTTGTTGATTTCTAAAACAACTTGCCCTTCGTTATCTTCTATGTATGTATCAAAAAAGAAGCCGGAGATGGTGGTTTTTTGTTTGACTTCAAAAATAATGTCATCTTTGAAGCCATTTAAGGAACACCAACTTTCGCTAACTTCATTTCCTGTCAACTTGGAGATAAATTTTCCCCCTTGAATCAAGAGTAACGCCCAAGGTTCTAATTGAAAATTTTTTGCTTCGGCTCCATAAGTGGCATTGCTTTCCCGAATCTTGACGCGATAGTTCCCAGGGGCTAACTCGATAGAATTAGCATTGGCTTTTTTAAGAGTTGAGAGATAATTGCCATCAAGCGGATAGCAGTTTGCCTTGCTATCAACGGTTAAAGTTTGGGGAGGCTGTTGATTGCCAGTGATTGAAACAGTTACTTGCCCTTCATTATCAGCACTATAGATGTCAAAGAATAAAGCACAGACTACAGCTTTTTCTTTGATCTCAAACTGCAATTTGTCGTTATAACCGTTTAAAGTTGCCCAAGTTCCACCTGTCTCAACACCTGTCTTTGTGTTGATAAAGGTACTGCCCTCAAGTCCATAAATCCAGAGAAAAACAAAAGGCTCACCAACGGTATTATCGGCACTATAACTGTAGCTACCACTGGTAATTTGGATGTCAAAAGTTCCTTTGTTTAATGTCAGAGACTTAGCAACATTTTGTTGCAAGTTATTCATCTGATCGGTATTGATAACGTAACAGTTTTCTTTGGTATCAATTGTTAACAGTTTCATAGATGCCTCCCTAGTTGTAGTAGTTGTTTGTGCCGGTTGTGTAGCTTCAGTGTTAACTTTTGGAGCGATGGTTGCGATCGCTTCTGCTGCTGGTTGATAAACCGCAATTCCTGCCCAACTAGCGCTAGGCTTGGTTTGAGCCACTAATGTGCCTTTACCTGTCTGGGTATTAATGCGGATTAATTGGCCGTCTTTTCCCAAATTAAAAAATCTGCCGGTAACGCCATAAAGGACATTGCCAACAAATTCCATACTGCCAATACCAGGAAATCCGGTATCACCAAGAGTTTTAACTTGGCTAGTATCGAGATTGCATCTAGCAAGTAATTTCTTCTTTTCGTAACCAATTAATGTGATATATGCTATGCCATTGCTATCAAAGGCAATTTCGCCACAGTTGTAGTCTTTATTAGCTACGGTAGCTACTGGTGTACCTTTTCCTGTTTTGAGGTCAAGGGCAATCAGTTGTTTAGCTGTGCTGGCATAAAGGGTTTGACGTTGGGCATTATAAGCCAAGCCGGCTGTAGCAAAGCCCGTATCCCCAATCACAATCGTATCGCCCGTTTTGATGTCAATTTTTACGAGCTGCGTTGTGTCGCCTTCTTGCTCAATGCCATAGAGTTGTGAATCAACAAAGGCAATATCATACAGTTCTGTAATGATCTCACCGATGAATGTTGCTTTACCTGTGGCTAAATCAAGAGTATACAGTTTACTTAACTGATTTGAGACACAATCTTGGATATACACTGTCCCTGGAACCATAGCTAAATCCAAAGAAGATATATTGCTTGCCTGATTACTCATCTTTTTCTGTTTTTATTACATAAAAAAGCAGATGAAAGTAACAGTGCGGTTGGTCATCAGTTATTTCAACTGATTTTGGGAAAATACTCGGCTAGTAACGATAGCCACCAGCGAGTGCGAGATAAAGTGATGATAGATGCAGTTGGAGCTGCTGGGCTATTGAGCACAGAGCGCTTTATTACAACATCACTAGCTTTCCTCGCAGTGGGCGGGGAGAGAATCGAACTCTCATACCTTTCGGTGTCAGATTTTGAGTCTGATGCGTCTACCAATTTCGCCACCCGCCCTTTTTGGTTGCATAATAATAACAGACTGATCGATTGGCTCCAAGCAAAAATTCATAATCTTTTGAACTTGCCCAGCGATCGATCTCTCTGGCGCGCAATACTGGTATTAAGGATGGGACAACTGAGCCGTCTGAGCTTGTTTGAGAATTTCTCCCAATTGAGTGGTGCTGAGGTCGTCTTAGTCTCCCGCCTGTGCCAAAAACGCATCTACATTATTCAGTTTTTGGTAATCACTTAATGTGATATATGCTACTAGACTTGTTTTGCACAACTGTTAAGAAATCATACTTGATGTTGCGGATGACGGTATTTCCCTTAGTGCTGATAAACTCAGCATTTGCTAGAATTGGTCGCCAGTTGGACCGCTCCGGGGACGACTATTAGTCTATCTAAAGGCGTAGATCATTTGTATTTTCGTAATAAAATGCAACATCTTTCTCTTCTTTCAATGGTGCCAAGTCCGAAGCAACGAGCATTTTATCGAGATCGTACTCGCTCCATGCCATAGAGTTGTGAATCAACAAAGGCAATATCATACACTTTTGTAACGATCTCACCGATGAATTTGCTTTACCTGTGGCTAAATCAAGAGTATACAGTTTACTTAAGTGATTTTAGACACAATCTTGGATATAAACTGTGCCTGGAACGATCGCTAAATCCAAAGAAGGTATATTGCTTGCCCGATTACTCATCTTTTTATGTTTTTATTACATAAAAAAGCAGATGAAAGTAATAGTGCGGTTGGTCATCAGTTATTTCAACTGATTTTGGGAAAATACTCAGCTAGCAACGACAGCTACCAGCAAGGGCGAGCTCAAGTGAGGAGATATGCACTTGGAGATCCTGGGCTACCTAGCACACAGTTTTTTATTAAGACATCACTAGCTTTTCTAGTAGTGGGCGGGGAGAGAATCGAACTCTCATACCTTTCGGTGTCAGATTTTGAGTCTGATGCGTCTACCAATTTCGCCACCCGCCCTTTTGGGTTTCACCATCATAACACACCGATCGATTTTGCACAAGAGATTCATAATCTTTTGAACTTGCCCAGCGATCGATCTCTCTGGCGCGCAATACTGGTACAGGATGGGACAACTGAGGCGTCTGAGCTTGTTTGAGCATTTCTCCCAGTTGAGTGGTGCTCACAGACTTTTTTATTAATACATCACCATCTTTTCTAGTAATGGGCGGGGAGAGAATCGAACTCTCATACCTTTCGGTGTCAGATTTTGAGTCTGATGCGTCTACCAATTTCGCCACCCGCCCTTTTTGTTGGTTTCAGCATCATAATACACCGATCGATTTTGCACAAGAGATTCATAATCTTTTGAACTTGCCCAGCGATCGATCTCTCTGGCACGCAATACTGGTACAGGATGGGACAACTGAGCCGTCTGAGCTTGTTTGAGCATTTCTCCCAGTTGAGTGCTGCTGAGGTCGTCGTAGGATCGCGCCTGCGCCAAAAACGCATCGACATTCAGTTTGGGAGCTAAAGTCGGCGAACCTCCGGCCAGTTTCATCAACAGTGATGCTACCACTCTTGGGTCTTGAGTCGCGAGCAAGGCGGCGCGATCGCACGTAAATTCCGCACACCGCAACCATTCCAACATTTGCGCCTGCAAACCCTGAGCCAGCACGGTTCCCACAGGCGAAATTTGGCCGGCGGCCAACACAATTAAATTAGCCAGAGTCAGGTAAACTCCGTGCTCGCACTTCAAATGCCCCAACTCGTGAGCAATTACTGCCTTAACTTCCTCGTCTGTGAGCAAATCAATCAGAGAAGTGTGCATCACCACAAAAGGCTGTTTTCCCCGCATCGCAAAGGTGTAAGCATTCGGCATCGGATGCTGGCGGACATAAAGCTGCGGCACCTCCAAATCCAGAGTTTTGCAGGCATCCACTAGCAATTGATGCAGGTGCGGCAATTGATTTTCGCCGACTTGGACGCTGGAAGCCAGATTTTCCAGCATAAAAAACTGTTCGCCAAGTTGTCCCAGCAACTGCCGCACGATCAAATCCAGGCCGGGCAGTTGTTTGAGAGTGCTGGTAGCTTCCAAGTCTAGCGGGTGGCGAAACTGGTCTGCTTTCAAACCGATGAGGGGTATGTTCGACATTTTAGTCAGTTGGGAATGGGGAATGGGGAATTGGGAATTGGGCATGGGGCATGGGGAATTGGGCATGGGGAATTCTTTTGCTTATTCCTTTTTTCCTCTTCCTTCTTCCTTCTTCCTTCTTCCTTCTTCCTTCTGACTACTTTAAACCCGATCGCACGGGATTGACAGGAGCCTCAGCAGTTGCCGGGTCTGTACCCTCTTTGACACGCCGCAACTTAGCTCCCAATTTTTGCAGTTTCACCTCTAACTGCTCGTAGCCGCGGTCTAAGTGCTGCAAGCTGCTGATGGTGGTGACACCATCGGCTGCAAGTCCCGCTAACACTAACGCCGCCGAAGCCCGCAAATCTGTTGCCACCACAGGCGCACCCGACAGCCGCGACACTCCCCGCACAATCGCGACATTGCCTTTAAGGCGAATGTCTGCGCCCATGCGGTTGAGCTCTGCTACGTGGCGCAAGCGATTCTCAAACACGGTTTCTTTGATCAAGCTGTCGCCTTCGCTCAGCGTCAGCAAGGCCATAAACTGAGCTTGCATATCTGTGGGGAAACCGGGATAAGGCAGAGTTTCGATGTCTGTGGCCGAGTGAGTTTGGCCGGGAACTATCCGCAAAATGTCGGGGGATTCTGCAATAATTTTTGCCCCAATTGTCTGCAATTTGGCAATGACTGCGGTCAGGTGGTCGGGAATGACCGGCGACAAACTGATTTCCGAGTGAGTGATGGCTCCGGCTACTAAAAATGTTCCGGCTTCAATGCGATCGGGAATAATTGGATAGTCTACCGCGTGCAGCTTGGGAACTCCCGAAATGACGATCGTATTCGTGCCTGCGCCTTGAATTTTTGCTCCCATAGCGCGGCAGAAATTCGCCAAATCAGCGACTTCCGGCTCTTGAGCCGCATTTTCAATCACGGTTTCTCCTTCAGCCAGAGTCGCCGCCATCATCAAAGTTTCAGTTGCGCCGACGCTGGGGTAGTCCAAATAAATTTTGGCTCCTTTCAGGCGGCGGTTCGGCCCTTTGACGTAAGCGTGAACCGTGCCGTGGTCGATGTGGACTTCGGCACCGAGGGCTTGCAGACCGCGAACGTGGAGTTCAACGGGTCGCGCGCCGATGGCGCACCCACCGGGCAAGGGCACTTTGGCAAATCCCAAACGCGCTAGCAGTGGCCCGATGATGAAGAAGCTCGCCCGCAGTTGGCTGACTAATTCGTAGGGGGCTTGAGCGTCTATGAGGTTGCTGGCGTTGATGTCTAAAACGTCCCCGTTCTGCTGTAACTTGACTCCTACAGCCGAGAGAATTTGCCCCATGCGGGCGACATCGACTAGACCGGGAACGTTGCGGAGACGGCAATCCTCTGGGCATAGCAGGGCTCCTGCCATGACGACTAAGGCCGAGTTTTTGGCGCCGCTGATTTTGACGTGTCCTTTAAGGGGTTCGCGACCCCAAATTTGTAATACTTGTTGTTCGTCGCTTTCAGGGGAAGCTGGCAGGTTAGATGAGTTCTGAGCTGGTGTAATGGGTTTGCCCTCCATAATTCGCTTCGTTACTTTATACATTATTAATTTTGGTTCGATTTTACCGGAAAGTTTTTATATGTCTAGGGGTAACATTAGGGATTCCGGGAATTATATTGGCTGTAATTACCTCGGGGCAAGGCTTTCAAATTTTACCGCACAAATAATGTCGATCGAGTTTCAGCGAGTTATCTGTATCAAAATTTACGTTAATTTGTAGCGCTCGCTCGGAATGCAGATGTTGTATTTTTGTCAACGAGCTTTTGAAGTAAAATGCGACTCGGTTGTTGACAAAGGTGTAAAATATCGGTTCGATCGACAATGCCAGAAAGTTAACACATTGTCGATCGCCCCATTGCCTGTGCTACCCTGTGACAACAACCTAGAGCCAAAGCTACTCCTAGCATATGGTTCACATTAAACGGATCGAACTGACTAACTTTAAATCTTTTGGCGGCACGACGGCCATTCCCGTGCTGCCCGGTTTTACTGTGGTTTCCGGGCCCAACGGTTCTGGGAAGTCCAACATCCTCGACGCTTTGCTGTTTTGTCTCGGACTTTCGAGTTCCAAGGGAATGCGGGCTGAACGTTTGCCGGATTTGGTGAACAGCGCCCAAAACAAACGCGGTACGATCGAAGCTAGCGTGACTGCGACTTTTGCCCTGGAAGATGTGGGGGAGGAATGGTTCGCCCAAGATGAAGATGAGGATGAAAATGCAGCAGATGAGTTATCTGTTGCAGCAGAGGAAGTTGAAGGGATAGAAATTGCCGAAACTCAAGACAACAACGGTCAATCATCTCCTGTTAATCAAAAATCGCCTCTATCTGTTGAAGAAGTCGAAGGGATAGAAATTGCCGAAACTCAAGACAACAACGGCCAATCATCTCTCAATCGAAAATCTAAAATCCCAAATCCAAAATCGGATGAGTTATCTGTTGAAGACGTAGAAGACATAGAAATTGCAGCAACTCAAGACAACAACGGACAACTCCTCGCTACCAATCGAAAATCCAAAATCGAAAATCCAAAATCGGATGAGTGGAGTGTGACGCGGAAACTTCGGGTAACTCGCCAAGGTACTTACACTTCAACTTATTACATTAACGGCCAACCTTGCACCCTGACGCAACTTCACGAACAACTCAACCGGTTGCGAATTTATCCCGAAGGCTATAACGTCGTGCTGCAAGGAGACGTTACGAGCATTATTTCGATGAATTCTAAGGAACGCAGAGAAATCATTGACGAATTGGCTGGTGTGGCTCAGTTCGATCGCAAAATCTCTTTAGCTAGGCAGAAGTTGGATGAAGTTAAGGAGGTGGAAGAACGCAGCCGGATTGTAGAAAAAGAGCTGATTTCTCAGCGCGATAGACTTGCTTCCGATCGCACAAAAGCGGAAAAATATCAAAAGCTGCGGGCGGAATTTCAAGAAAAATCGCAATGGGAAATTGTGCTGAAATTCCGCCAATTACAGCAGCAAGAATGGAAACTGCGAGAACAAATCGAAACGGGCGATCGTACTTCGGCATCTCTCACCGAACAACTGCAAGCAATTAGCACCCAAATTCAAGCAGCAACCGCCGAACTTGACGCGCTAAATGCCCGCGTTAAAGCTTTGGGAGAGTCGGAACTGTTGGCTTTGCAAGCGACGATTGCCACTCAGGAAGCGGAACGGCGACAACTCCAAAACCGCAAACAGGATTTGGAAAAAACTGCTGGGCAAATGGCTGCTAATATAGCACAAACCGAGGAAGAAGTTCGGCAATTCCGGCAAAGTTTGGAGCAAATTGAGATTGAAATATCTTATGTTAAATCTCAAATAGGAACTTTGCAGGAACAGCGGGATGCAGCCCAGCAAAGTTTAGATGAAAGTCGGGAAGTTGCAAATGCGATCGCCTCGACGGCAGAAGTTTGGGTGCAACAGCAAACGGAACTGCACCGCCAAATCGAAACAATTCAACAAACTTTGGAACCGCAGCGTACAGAACAAGCTACCATTGGCGAAAGAGCCGATCGCCTGCAAAGTCAAATTCAAGAACAAAACCAATCGCTGCAAGTATTGGAACAGGAAATTGCCGCGAAAAAAGAGCAGCAATCTCGCCTTGTGGAAACCAAAGGCGTTGCATCTTTGCAAGTAGAATCGCTGACTCAGATTTTAGTCGCAGCCGAACAAGAATTGCAACTGCAACAGGAAACTCAAACTCGTTTGTTGGAAGAACAGCGCGAAAGACAGCGCAAATTAGACAAACTAGAAGTGCAGTTTCAAGCACTGCAAGAAGCGACGGGAACGTTTACGGCAAAAATTGTCGCGCAAAGCGGAATTGGCGGAGTTTGCGGCTTGGTGGCTCAACTCGGCAGGGTAGAACCGCGCTATCAGTTGGCCCTGGAAATTGCGGCGGGCGGGCGCATGGGAAATATGGTGGTGGAAGATGACAGCGTGGCTGCTGCTGCGATCGAATTGTTGAAACAAAAACGGGCGGGAAGGATGACGTTTTTGCCTTTGAATAAGATTAGGGGCGGCAGGTATTCGGTGAATGAAAATTTGCGGCGCGCGGCTGGCTTTGTGGATGCGGCTGTGAATTTGATTGACTGCGATTCCCGGTATCAGGAAATTTTTGCTTACGTTTTTGGCAGTACGGTTGTGTTTAGCAACCTCAGTGATGCCCGCCGCTATTTGGGACAGTACCGGATTGTCACTTTGGACGGGGAAATTTTGGAAACTAGCGGGGCGATGACTGGGGGAAGTTCTACTAATAGATCTACCTTGCATTTTGGCACGGTTGAGGCTAGTGAGGCTGCTAGTGAAGCCCGGACGATCGCATCTCTGCAAGAAAGGTTGGAGGAAATTGAGCGGATTTTGGAACGGTGCAAAATTGCGATCGATCGCGCTTCTGTTGCAGTCAAAACTCGCAGCCAAGAATTGATGGAAGCGAAACAAAATTTGCGCGAACATCAGTTGCGCTTGGAACAGTTGGAGTCAGAAATTAAGAATTTGCAAGCGCAACAGGAACAAGTGCGATCGCAAATTGCCAAAAATACACAGGAATTAACTAATTCGCGATCGAGATTGCAGTTGCTGGAGAGAGAATTGCCCGCACAGGAAACTCAATTGCAGCAATACCGCCAAACTTTGGCGCAGTTGGAAGAGTCGAACAGTCACAGCGAATGGCAGCAAATGCAATCGGGTTTGCGCGCACAAGAAGCGCAACTGCAAGAGCGAGAATTGGCTCTGAGAAACGTCCAGCAGCGCCTTGTAGACTTGGAAAATCAATTCGGGCGTTTGGAAGACAAAATTAAGGAAGGTAGCGAGAAATTGCAGGAATGGCAAGTGCAGCAAAACGCGGGGGTGGATGCACTCGATCGCATAGTTTCCCAGCAGTTAGAACTCGACGGACAAATTGCTGCTGCTAAGGCGGCTTTGGGGGAAATTGAGGAAAAATTGGGCGTGCAGAAGGGAGAGCGCGATCGGGCGGAATCTCAACTGCGAGAGAAGCATTTAGCCAAACAACAGTTACAATGGCAGTTGCAAAAACTTAACGAAACCCAGCAAGAACGCCGGGAACAATTAGCCGCAGTCCGCACTCTATTGGAAACGCAGCGGGCGGAAATGCCCGACCCCGTGCCGTCGATTCCTGAAAATGTCGAGAAAGCCAATTTAACGGAATTGCAGCAAGAAGTAAAGGCGATCGCCAAACGCATTCAAGCTTTAGAACCAGTCAATATGCTAGCCTTGGAAGAGTACAACCGCACTCAAGAACGCCTTCAAGAATTGAGTCAAAAATTGACGACATTGGAAGGAGAACGCACTGAACTGCTGTTGAGAATCGAAAATTTTACCACACTCAGGCGGCGCGCTTTTAAAGAAGCTTTCGACGCGGTTAACGAGAACTTCCAGACTATCTTTGCGGAACTTTCCGAAGGCGATGGCTATCTCCAGCTAGATGACCAGGAAGACCCCTTCAGCAGCGGCTTGAATTTGGTCGCTCACCCGAAGGGCAAACCCGTACAGCGGCTGGCTTCCATGTCTGGAGGCGAAAAGTCCTTGACGGCGCTGAGTTTTATTTTTGCGCTGCAACGCTACCGCCCGTCTACGTTTTACGCTTTTGATGAAGTGGATATGTTTCTGGATGGGGCAAATGTGGAGCGATTGGCTAGAATGATAAAACGACAGTCGGAACAAGCCCAGTTTATTGTTGTGAGTTTGCGGCGACCTATGATTCAATCGGCTGAGCGTACAATTGGTGTTACTCAAGCGCGGGGAGCTTATACTCAAGTCATAGGACTGAAGTTGTAGTCCCGGAGTTTATGTTAACGCTCGTGTTGAGTGATATATGTACTTAATAAATCAGGATTAAAGTTAGAATGACATCCGAACAAATCTGCCAACGCTCCGACATTCTAGGCACTCAGGTCATCACCCGCGACAGAGGTAAACGCTTGGGGGTGGTTAGTCAATTGTGGGTGGACATCGATCGGCGGGAAGTTGTGGCGATCGGTCTGCGTGATAATATATTTGCGGTCGCTGGAATGCCGAAGTTTATGTTCCTCAGCAATGTCAGCGAAATCGGCGACGTGCTGTTGGTGGAAGATGAGAGCGCGATCGAAGATGATGTTGATGTTGAAGTCTACAGCATTTTGATTAACAGCGAAGTTATTACCGAAACCGGCGAACTTTTGGGTAGGGTGCGGGGCTTTAGGTTCGACCCCGAAGACGGTAAGTTAGTTTCTATAATTATCGCTTCCTTGGGAATCCCCCAAATCCCCGACCAAGTTCTCAGCACTTACGAGTTGGGGATTGAAGAAATTGTCAGCAGCGGCCCGAATCGCTTGATTGTGTTTGAAGGTTCCGAGGAAAGGCTCAGGCAGCTTAGTGTGGGTTTGCTGGAGCGCGTTGGTTTGGGCCAAGCACCTTGGGAACGGGAAGAGGACGAGGCAGGTTATTATCCGAAACCCGTGGCTACGGGAAATCAATTGGGCCCGGGCGTGCGGATACCTGCACCGGAAATGCGGAGCAGGGTAGCTGCGCCTGCGGTGGAGGAAGTTCCTTGGGATGAGGATTTAGAGTGGAATCGGCCTGCGGTTCGCCAGCCGCCGATGCGCGCGGTGCAGGTACAGCAGCCTGAGCCAATAATCGACGATTACGAGGATTACGAAGAGGATAATTGGGGTGGCGAGGAGGACGATTACGAGGAGGAGTACGAGGAGAAGCCGCAGTACACTCGCGCTGAGATTTCTCGCCCGAAGCAGCCGGTGGTTGAGTACGAGGATGATGTGGAGGCTGATGCTTGGGCTGACGATGAGGCACCGAAGCCTTACCAGGCTCCTCGCGTGAATATCCCTGAGAAAACTAAGACTCCTGAGTACGAAGAGGAGCCTGGTTATTAGAAATTAATCCCTCGGTTGGACGGGTTTACGAGATTGTTTGTTTTAGACATAGATAGTTGTGAAATCCGCCCCTACAATGGCCTGTAGGGGCGGGTTTCACCAACCATATCGGCGTAAAACCAACTATATAATAAACTCGCCCCCGCCCAACGAATAATCGGAATCTACATTTTTTTGGAGTATCTAAAACATCAGGTTAATCTAGATTATCGGCTGTGTGGGGGCGGGTTTATCTAAATTGTTGGTGAACCTCAAATATTGTTTGTAAAACCCGCCCCTACGCTAAATTATGAAAAAAACTTTTATTAAAACCTTTATTTTCAGATTAATAACATATCTAATTTTTCCAATTTTTTTATCCACAACCACGGCTGAAATTGTCTTGCGAGTTGCGGGATACAAACCCTGGCAAATAGAAAATGTTGATGTTGCGGTAGAACCAAAAGGTAACTTTTTCACCAAAGACTCGGAACTCGGCTACAAGCATTTGCCGGGTAAATTCAAGGTGACACTTAACGGTAATTACTCATTTAATGCCACTCATCTCAATAATAGTTTAAGAATAACTCACCCCCTCAATACTTACAATTTATTGTCAAAAAAGCCAGAAATTTGGATATTTGGCTGTTCTTTTACCTACGGTTGGTCATTGAATGACAGCGAAACTTATGCTTGGTTGCTGCAAGAGAAACTACCAAAATATGAAACAGTGAATTTTGGCGTTAACGGCTACGGCACGCTGCACTCGTTGATTCAATTCAAAGAAGCACTCAAACAAGGAAATAAACCCAAAATTGCGGTGATTGCTTATGCGGGATTTCATGACCGCCGCAATACTTTGTTAAGGGCGAGAAGAAAGCAAATGGCTGCTTGGAATAAACTGGGTATTCTATTCCAGCCTGATGCTAGGCTGAATGGAGAAAATAATTTTACCTACAAGATGGCCAAACTTGAATATCACGAGTTCCCCCTGATGCGGGTTTCTGCATTAAGCCATTTTTTGGAGGTTAATTACAATCAATTTGAAGAGGGATTGTACAAAAGTCACGAGGTTTCTAAGGCAATTATTGAAGAGTTTAACCGTGTGGCTGAGGCTAATGGTGTTAAGTTAGTTGTGGCGGGAATTAATACAGGTTCTGCTAAGATGTTGGAGGAGTTAAGTCAGGAGGGAATTGCTACGGCGGATATTTCGGTTGATTTGAAAATACCTGCCAATAATAATTTACCTCATGACCTTCATCCAAGTGCGATCGCCAATCGGCAATATGCAGAAAAGTTGGAGTTTTTTTTGCAAGATACTGTTTTAAGGTAAGTTAATGAACCGCGAAGGCGCAAAGGGCGCGAAGGAAGAGAGAAAGAGGAAGTTTAGGAGTTATTTAGGGTTGCTAGACTGATGGGATTATTTGATTTTGTTTCTTCTAAATTGCCTCGCAAGTTTCTGATTGATGGTTTTTTCCTGTTTTTAGTTGTTCTCGTCACAGTTGCAGTAACATCAATCTATGTATCCAGCGAACATACTTTTTATTGGTGGGATTACGCGGGCTACAACACGGCTACAGTCAACACGGCAAATTTATTTCGAGACTCGCCCGATAAAGCATGGCGCGGAGTTATAGAATCGCTATCTAAAGAAAAAAACTTATTAATCTCTTTGCCATTAGTGCCGTTTATACTGTTATTTGGCGAGTCTCGGCTGAGTTACATTCTCAGCGTATCCCTGATTTATGTGCTGCCGTTTCGCCTCTTGCTGGGGGCAATTTCTGCAAAGCTAATTCCAGTTTATTCCCGCCGGGTGTTTTGGTCAACTGTGCTGCTGAGTTTATTAATTCCGATGAGTTGGATACCCACTCTGCGGGGATATCTGGATACTGGCGGCTGTGTGTTTGTAGCCTTGGCAATTTTGGTTTATTTGCAGGATGTTAAGCTGAAATCTTGGTGGAAAATCCCGTTAATTGGGTTTTTGCTGGCGGCGGCTATTCTGTTGCGGCGCCATTTTGCTTATAGTGCGCTCGCCTTTTTGGGTGCAGCGACTTTACAGGCTTTCATCGAGTTTATTGTACTAATATACCGTAAAAAAACGTCGTTGTCGTCTTCAAAAGACAAGGACGTGGCAGTGTCCTTTCCCTATCGATGCTTGTTTGAATCCGGTGTAAAATTGGGCTTAATAGCTGCAACTAGCTTGACTATTTTAATGTTGGTAGCGGGAGATTTTACTCGCAGTGCTCTGACGGTTGACTACCGCAATTTGTATGTCGCTTGGAGTTTGCCTGTAAGTGATATTTTAACTCGTTATGCGGGTTTTTACGGTTTGGGAACTTGGCTGCTGGTACTGATTGGTTTTTCTGCGGGAATTATCACCCGAATCCTGGTTCCGGCGGCGGCTATTTTTGTTTCGTTGTTTGGAGTTTTGTCGCTGATTGAATGGCTGTTAGTGTTGCGTTACGGATACTTGCACTATACAATTCATCTTACACCGATCGCACTTTTGGGAATATCCACATTTTTCTGGACAACTTGGCTGACACTCAAGGGAAAAGTCCGGTATTTCATGCTGGGCGCGGCGGGTTTGTACCTGGTTTTGAATGGCGCAGTCGGGTTAATTCCTCTCAAGGTTGATTTGTCAAGACTGTTTGTGGGTAATTTTCCGCCGTTAGTGCGATCGGACTACGACGAAGTTGTAAAATTAGTAGAGTTTCTGCGAAAATTAGCACCGAATGAAGAACCGATTTATATTGCCGGTGCTTCTAACAGTTTTAATGCTAATATCCTCAGACAAGCCAACCGCAAATTAAACCCGCCGGAGGGCTGGTGGAAATTAAATACAATCGGGAGGCCGCAAATTGACTCGCGCGATACTTACCCGCTACCGGAGTTGTTGCAGTCACAATATGCGGTGGTTGCTATACCTTTTCAGCAGGTGTTACCGAGTGACGAACAAGTTTTGCGATCGCACGAACAAGATGTTGTTAAAGTTGTGTACGATGCCTTTACTCAAAACTGGGAAATTGCCCGCGATTTCCAATTGCTACCGGAACAGTTTAAGCTAGAAAACGGCGTGACTGTCAGCGTTTACCGGAGGGTGCGGCCGACTGATACAGCCACGGCAGTTAGGACTCTGGATGCGATGCAGCGGCAAATAGTCGATCGACCAGGCACGCAGTTAGATTGGATTAGTTTGCATCAATCAATCTACACAACTGCCAATTATTCTGTAACTCAAGAATCGGATAACCTATATAATATTGTAACTCATCCAATTAAAAACAGCAAGAAACTCGATACATCTTTCCTGTATTTAGGTTCCATCTCAGACAAAGCGAAAGTTACCGGCAAACTCAATTTACCTAACAAACAATGTCCGGGAATTGCCCTTCGCTTGACTTTGTGGGACAAGCAAGGTAAATTAGTAGACTCAGCAGAGATGGCTTATAATCCAAAAAGTGCGATCGGCTTAAATCTATTAGTTGAGGGCAAACATCCCATTTATCTGCTGCTTGAGGTATTGAGTAACAGCAAACAGGATTTATCCAACCAATGCCAACTGGAGATTAACAATTTAGCTGTCAGTAGGTAAGTTGAACCGTCAATGCAAAAACATCAAAAATCCCACTGGTATTTTAATCTATCTCTGTATACTTTTGTCATCATCGGCTCTCTGATGGCAACTGGCTATATTTTCCCCATTGGAGGCAATTTTCCCGAAGTGCCGCCAATTCAATTTATGTTAAATCCTGAACTATACAAAAATGACTATTACGTTCAGGAAATGGTTAAGTTTAATCCGAGATATTACTATTATTATATTATCTATTTGCTCGCCAACTTAGGAACCAGCATTCCCCTAGCGCACTTTATTTATCAATTCCTAGCCTTTGGTTCATTTATCCTAGCTTGCTACGCAATTATCACTATCTATACTAATTCCAAACTGCCCGCCGCAGCGATGGCTTTTTTATGTATAGCAGCTTCATTTACAGACGTTGGTAACACCCTGATATTTTCCACCAAATCAGTACCCAGTACCTTCGCAATGGGTTTCGCAATCTGGGGAATTTACTTTAGTTTGCGGCAGAAATGGCTGACTGGATATTTCTGTTTTGGACTGGGCTGTTTGCTGCAATTTTTAGTGGGTTTGTTGCCGGGATTGATGATGGTTCCCGTTTTATTTATTGAATCTGTAAGACAGCGGAAGTTTAAAACATTGATTTTGGCGATCGCACTTTTAGCAGCAATGGCAAGTATCGTTTACGTACCGATGTTATTAACAGGTACTACCAGCACTCACACTATCGACAACGCCGAGTTTGTCTACATTCATGCGAAAGTCCGCAACCCCCACCACATCCTCCCGTCAAATTGGGATGTCGGGAATTGGTTCAACTTTATATGTTTCATAATGGGTGGCTTGCTGTGCATCACAACTTCTAATTTATTGCCAAAAGAAGACAAAGTTAATTTTTATATAATTGTTGGTACATCCCTTTTTGGGCTGTTTCTAAATTACATATTTGTAGAAATTTACCCGGTGGCTTTTATCGCCAAACTCCAGTTAGCTAGAACTGTACCTTTTGCTCAATTAATTATATTTATTGCTGTTGCCTTGACGGTAGAACAACTTTACAGAAATAAACAAATAGCTGTTAGCTTGTTGCTGTTAGCTGTACTAACTTTGCCTTTTCGGGGTATCCTTTTCTTAGGATTATCAGTTTGGCCAACAAAAAAATACGTATTTCCCAAACGATATAATATATTGTTGTGGATTTTAGCAGGAGGAACGGTAATTTTTAGCTTGATATATCCGCTGGCTGATTCATGGGAAATAATAGGCGATCGAATAACTAGCATCCCAATCTTTTTCTCAATCCTCGCCTTCCCATTCATTTTAGAAGAAACATCCCTAGCTACATCTATAAAACAGACTCTAACTCACACATTAGCCTTAATAACTACCGCCACCTTAGTTTGTGGAATAGCAGGAATTCTGCCCAAACCAATATTAAATGTATTTCAAACAAGAGTTAATATCAATGCCGTTCCCAGAGACGACTTAAGCAAATTAGCTATGCGATTTTCGCAAATTAGCAGCCGCGATTCACTCGTATTAGTTCCACCCTCAGTTACCAGCTTCCAGTTTTTCTCCGACAGAGCGATTGTCGTCAACTTCAAAAACTTTCCCTTTACCGAAAAAGGCATCAAAGAATGGCAAACTCGCATGGAAGCTGTTTTAGGAGTCCCGTTAAACCCGCAAATGATTTGGGGAGGAAATGACTTTTTCATCCGCCGCAGCAGTGCCGATTTAGTCAAAGTAGCCAAAAACTATCATGCCGATTATATCCTGACTCGTACTGACTGGCACCCAGATATTCAAGGAGAAATAGCAGACAAACAAGGCAAATGGATACTGTATAAAATTAGGTAATTGGTAATTGGTAAAACTTGTTAAATCCAAATATGACATTTATCTTAGTTTGCGTAGACAGACTTTGCTTGTCTATAAGCAATTTCAAGCTCCGGTTTATCTGCGTTAATCAGCGTTAATCCGCCTTAATCTGCGGTTAAATATCAAAACCCGAATCATCAATAATTTCGCTAATTTGCTTATCCACATAATCATCATCCACATTCCGCGCCATCAACTCAGCTAAAATCCCCAAAGAAATCAACTGCACCGACAGAATTGTACACAAAATCCCAAAAAATAACAAAGGTCGATTCCCGATCGGCCCAAAATTCATCCCCGCCAAATTCAGAAACCAAATAACTATCAAATAACTCAGCGAAACAGTTCCAACCAACCCAAAACACAATCCCAAACCCCCAAACAAATGACCCGGTTTGTGCAAATATTGCGTCGTGGCTAACACCGTCAACAAATCAATAAATCCCCGCGCATAACGTTCCCAGCCGTAATTGGATTTTCCGTGCTTTCGCGGATGATGTTCGACAACTACTTCGCCAATTTTAAACCCTAAATTGTTTGCTAAAGCAGGAATGTAGCGGTGCAATTCGCCGTACAATTTAATCGACTGCAAAACTTCCCTACGATAAGCTTTAAAACCGCAATTCATATCGTGCATTTGCACCCCTGTCAGCAAACACGCAACGGCATTAAACAGCTTGGAAGGTAAAGTTTTAGAAAGCGGGTCGTTCCGCTGTTTTCGCCAACCAGAAACTAAATCAAATCCCGATTCTAAATGATGTAAAAATTTAGGAATTTCAGCGGGATCATCCTGAAGGTCAGCATCGAGAGTAAAGATAATTATCCCTGCTGCATTGCGAAATCCTGCTGAAAGTGCGGCGGATTTGCCAAAGTTGCGGCGCATTTTAATGGCTTTAATTAGTTTCGGATGTTGGCTGGCTAAATCTGTGATTTCTTGCCAGGAATAATCGCGGCTACCGTCATCTATGAAAATGACTTCGTAATTGTCTATTCCGGTTTGGGACATGACAATTTGGATTTTTTCAAACAGCAATTTGAGGGTGGCTTCTTCGTTGTGAACTGGGATGACGAAGCTGAGATGTTTGGGCATAGGGCTATTCTATTTCATTTGTGTTGTAAATGAGGTTTTTTTATTAACCGCACAGGGCGCAGAGGGCACAGAGGAGGAGAAAGAGAGGTTTTTTTAGTTTTTATTGATAACTTGGGAGTTTCGCAATGCGACCCAACCTTGGCGGTTTTTAAAGGAGGCATAGGCTGTCAATAATTTATCTGTTGGTGATGTTTGAATATATCCTCTCCAAGCGGCGAATTCGTAGGAAGGGCCAAACAATTTAACTAAATCTGGGCGTGGAAATCCTGACATGGCAAAACCTCGAACGACATTTTCTTGGTTGAGAATGACAATACATTTTACATTGTTTTCGGGGTCTCCTACCCAGCCAATTACTCTGGAGGCGGCGGGCGCGAGTTTAGTTACTGTATCAAAATATCCGGGTACTCCGTCTTTGGGTGCTGACAGTAAATTTGGGTCAATTTTTGTGTCTAATGCTGCACAGAAATTGTGTTTTTTGATGTCTCGGTTAAAGGGCACTAAGTTGTTAGTTTTTAAGGCGTCGATTAACCCGACAAAAGCGGCGGGTTTGTTGCCTACGCGGTCTTTAATTAGCGTTACGTCGGTGATGCCTAATTGCAGTGATAATGCTACTAACGGTTGATAGGTTGCTCTGTGGGCGATCGCCATTGCAGTTTCGCCTCCCACCCCGTACATTAAAATAATCGCGACTGTGGCGACTGCAAACAGCGGTGTCAGCCAACGCCCTTGAATTCTTGGTGTTGACTGCCACTCGCGCACCCACAATACTGTCAGCACAATTGTGCTCATCCAAAACAAAGCTGGGAGTGTGGCGTAGCGGGAAGCGGTGGCTTGTTCGACACCAAATCCCGATCGACTAACCGCGGCCATTAACGCCGTTTGCAGCGTGTAAAGTTGGATTGATAGCCAAGGCAGCCAATCCGGGCGATCTACCTTTTTTACAAATAGCCAATAACCCACAAAACCCGTCGTTGCAATCAAACCAATTATACCAATAATTGAAGCAACAATAATATTTTCGCTAAAAATACCGCCGAGATAAGTGGGAATATATTCGAGAGTTTTGAGCGGGTTAATTTTAGTTAAAGAAGGGTGATGAGAGGGAGTTTTATAAGTTAAAAAATAAATGCCAATCACTGCAATCGAAGCAATGAAATACAAATAAGTTATGCGCCGAGGAAACCGCAGCACAACAGCAGCAGCACACAATATCGGCCACAAAGCTAAAGGAGTGCTGTAACTAATACAGCCTAAAACGCCAAAAACAATGCTGCCAATTACCCACTTATTTTGTAAATGTGGGGGCGGGCACGGGGGCACCGCCCCTACCCACTCGTTACCAGGATCTGCCTGGGAATGAATATCCAGAGGTTCCGCCTTTCTCTTACTTGACAAAACTGTTACATAGGATTGCAAACAAAATATCGAAGAAATCACAAATAAATTAGCAATTATCCAGTGAACGCCACTGAATCCGCGCATCCAATTGTGAGCCGCCGCCGGAGTAAAATTAAAAATAGAAATGCAAAGGAGTAGCGAGATAAATTGCAGCGGAAAACGCCTCAATTTTAACGGCAGCAGAGCAATTAATACGTGGCACTGAATCCAACCCAAGAACCAGGCAACTAAACATAAACCAATATTTGAACCTTGGGTGACAACTATATTCAAGGCATAAATAATTGCCGGAATCAAGACAAAATGCTCGTTCGCCCGAAATATCCAATTAAAAGGATTTGTAGAGAAACCGTCTACTGAATAAAAATTCCACGTCATCCACCAATAATCAAAATTAGACAATTCTCCCGCTTGGGATATCAAGTACCAAATATATGACGCTGGTATTAGAATGCCGAAAACTGATGCGGCAATTAAAATATATTGTTGCTTGACTTTCATGGATTCAGACATGGGGTATTTTTAATTAATGGGGCAGGTTTAGCGACGCACTCTCGACAAAGAAACCGGGTTTTTTATTTAATCTCTAGGCTACAGCGAAGGATTTTCGTAAAAAACCCGGTTTCTGACCACCTGTGGGTAAGTCCTATTGTCCTGAATCCCTAAATTTTAGACTAAAGTTCAAACTCCCAGATTCAATGCTGCAAGTAAATCTAAAATCTAAAATCTAAAATCTAAAATCTAAAATCGACTGACTTCTCTAGCCAGCATTTGTCTGAGCCCTTGCCGCCAGTGGGGAGGATACGTGCCTAGAAGTGCTGATATTTTTACCGTAGAGAGAACCGAAAAAGCAGGACGTTTTGCGGGTGTCGGATATTCGGCGGTGGTAATAGGAATTACGCGCTGAACTTTTAGGGGAAGGCCGAGTTGTGCTGCTTCCTCAAAAATGGCGATCGCAAAATCGTACCAACTACAAAGTCCGCTGTTAGTGTACTGGTAAGTCCCAAAACTTTCTGGCCCAAGCAGAGGAATAATTTGCGAAATTGCCTCCGCTAAATCCCCCGTCCAAGTAGGACTTCCGATCTGATCTGTTACTACTCGAATTTCTTCTCTTTCCTTTCCCAACCTCAGCATAGTTTTGACAAAGTTGCCTTTGCCTCCGTTGCCGTAAACCCACGCGGTTCTAATAATAATATGTCGGTTTCCCGCTTTCCGAATTGCTTCCTCGCCTGCTAATTTAGATTTGCCGTAAGTTCCTAGCGGGTTCGTAGAATCTGTTTCCTGATAAGCAGAACCGTGGCTGCCGTCAAATACATAATCAGTGGAAAAGTGAATCAAACTTGCTCCCAGTTTTTCGCATTCTTCTGCGATAATTCCGGGTGCAATGCCGTTGACTGCATTTGCTAATTCCGGTTCGCTTTCTGCTTTATCTACCGCAGTGTAAGCACCCGCATTGACGACTAAATCCGGTTGAATTTCAGCCATTGCTTGACGGATGCTTTCGGGTTGGGATAAATCGAGGTGAGTGCGATCGACCGCAATTACCTCTCCCGAAGATAATAAAATCGGCTGCAATTCTTGAGCTAGCTGTCCGCTGCCGCCTGCGAGTAAAATTTTCATTGTTAAAAAACTTGAGCTTCTTTGAAGGTTTGTCCCGCTTGGTCTTTAGCTGATAAGATTGGTTGGGCACCATCTAGCGGCCAGTCGATCGCCAAATCGGGGTCATTCCACAGGATACACCGCTCGTGTGCAGGTGCATAATAATCTGTAGTTTTGTACAAAACTTCAGCCGTCTCCGAAACCACTAAAAAACCGTGTGCAAATCCCGCCGGCACCCAAAATTGCCGTTTATTTTCTGCACTCAGCAAACACCCTACCCACTTTCCGAAAGTCGGCGAACTTTGTCTAATATCCACCGCTACATCAAATATTTCGCCAGCAACTACCCGCAGCAATTTGCCTTGAGGCTGCTGCATTTGGTAGTGCAAACCGCGCAACACATTTTTAGAGGATTTGGAATGATTGTCTTGAACAAATGCTGCCGTCACCCCTGTTTTTTCGACAAAAGCTTTGTGATTGAAACTCTCAAAAAAGAAACCGCGATCGTCTCCAAAAATTTTCGGCTCAATGATCAGAACTTCCGGTATTTCAGTAGATATAACATTCATAGTTGGCTGTATCGCGTGATAAACTCATACTCGGTCTAGGCTATTTTACTATGAAAACTGACACATATCTCAAAAAATTGTACGCCAATCGATTTGATTCCCGACAACTGCAAGCCAAGGTGGCACTCTGGAAAGTTTTAATTGACGAATTTTTACAAAATTATGTTCCTTCCGAATCAGCGGTCTTAGATATTGGCGGCGGTTACTGCGAGTTTATAAATCAAATTAGAGCTGACCAAAAATGTTTGATTGACCTCAATCCAGATTCAAAGTTATTTGCAAATCCTGATGTGAAGGTGCTTAATATTGATGTGTTGAATTGTGGCGATAAACCTGCTTTTAGCGAACAATTTGACCGGATATTTATCTCTAACTTTTTTGAACATCTTCGCAATAAAGAAGAACTGATCCAAATTATCTCATTTTGCTTTGAGGCCCTTAAACCAGGGGGTTCTCTCTTAGTTGTTCAACCAAATTTTAAATATTCTTTCAAAGAGTATTACGATTTTATCGATCATCAATTACCTATTACCCACTTATCGCTGCAAGAACTTTTACAAACCGTCGGCTTTGAAATCGACCTAATTATACCCAGATTTTTGCCATTTTCGACCAAAGGCAGACCGACATCGCCCTGGCTTTTAAAAGTTTATTTAAAATTGCCTTTTTTGTGGCTGTTTTTGGGAGGCCAAATGTTTGTTAAAGCATCAAAGAAAAACAATAGAGGCCGATCCTCATGACAGGCCTTCCCAGTCACATCTACGCAGAGAGATACATCTGCGTTTATCCGCGTTGCTCCCCCTGCATCTGCGGTTAAAAATTGTCTACAAAATCGAACTTAAAACCACCTCATTAGCACCAATCCAATCATAAATATCCTGCAAAGCTGCTTCCGGCCCAATAACCGGCCGCCATCCTGTTTTCTCCATCACCTTAGAAGAATCAGTAATAAAAATCGGAATATCCCCCGCGCGTTCCTCCAAAACAGGATGAATGGGAATCGATTTACCCGTAATTTTTTGGCACAAATCAGTTGTCTCAACCAAAGAAAGACTGTTGCTCAAACCGCCGCCAACATTAAAAACTTCGCCGTCAAATTTAGCAAAATGTTCTAACTGATAATTAACTAACCTCAACAAATCTTCAACGTGCAGCAAATCTCTAACTTGCTTGCCACTGCCACCAAAACCGATATAACTCAGCGACTTTTGAAAATAGTGAGCCGCCACCCACAAACCGTAAACTCCCTGATCTACTTTACCCATTTGCCAAGCACCCGTAATTAACCCGCATCGGTTAATAATTGCGGGTACATTGTATGCTTCCCTGTATTCCTCAATCAGCAATTCCGATGCTAATTTAGTTGCTCCGTAAAGCGAACGGTGTCCTTTTAAAGGTAAGTCTTCTGATATGCCCAACTCCGATATACCGGGTAAAGTTTGCTCAGGGGCGATCGCAAATCTATTCGGCCACTCTAACAGCTTAACAGATTTGACAGTGGCGATCGGATAAACCCGACTCGTAGACAAAAACAACAAACTCGCACCCGTTTGTCTCGCCAACTCCAAAACATTCACAGTGCCCAGTAAATTCGTCTGCAAAACGTACTGAGGCGAACTAAAACCAGCCAGCACAGAAGGCTCAGCAGCACAATCTATAATGCAGTCAGCATTTAGTGCAACTGGATCTAAATCTGCCCCTGTGCGAATATCCCCGTAAACAAACTGAATACCGCAACTTTTAAGCCGAGGCAGATTCAATTCCGAGCCCCGGCGACGCAGGTTATCTAAACAAATTATTTGCCATTCCGGGTGCAGTTTCTTCAGGCCAATTGCCAAACAACTGCCGATGAAACCCGCACCACCAACAATTAAAATTATCTCAGGCATTGACTCAACTTTCTTAGAGGATTAATTACTGCTATTAAATTATTGAACAATGGGTGTTGAGGTATACCTGGCATTAAAACTGAATCATCTTTTTAATGAATTTTGACAACTATAGGACTGACGCACGGATGGCCAGAAACCGGGTTTTTTGCGAAAATTATTCGCTGCAATCCGCAGATTAGGTAAAAAACCCGGTTTCTTTGGTCGGAAATGCGTAAGTCTTCAACTATTCTGGTTCAATGCCCAAAGCCCGCAACTGATTCGCTAATCGATTGGCCCGCTCCTGTGCTTGCAGTGCAGCTTCCTCTGGTGTAGCAACTAACTCACCATCGGGGGTAAAATAACGCAATTTCCCCTCGTGAATTCCCAGATATAATTCTAGTACCTCACTCCACAATCTACCAAATTCATTGGCAAGGATAGCTTGATATTCTTGACCGATTAAACGAAAACCGCTAAACTCTAAATCTTCAGGATCGAACCAAAAGTATTCGGGAGTTCTAAACCGATTCTGATATAATATCTTTTTTTCGTTGCGATCGACTCTTGCGGTAGAACTAGATAACAATTCTATAATTAGATCGGGATATCTCCCCTCTTCTTCCCAAACTACCCAGGAACGACGCGGACGTTTTTCTGTGTTTGCGATCAGAAAAAAATCCGGCCCGCGAAAATCCCGATTCCGCAATTGTTGCTGGCTGTAGTAAACCGTCAGGTTTGCTCCAATAAAAAAGTCGTGGCGCTCGCGCCATTGCCATTCCAAACAGGCAACTAATAATGCTAGTTGAATATAATGTAGGGAACTTTCCATTTCCGGTTCGTCACTTTCTAATTGACTGGCATCTGGCATCAATCTTGCCATTTCTTGGGCTGTAAAAACCATGACTCAATCCTCCCACTTTGGTATATCTTATAACCCACACTTCCCCATCGCCTCTCTCGTCAAATTATCTCTGACTATCCTACTTTTTATGCCCTTCACCATTATTATAATCGGGAAACTCGATTTTGTACGCAATCCGCGAGAAGATCGCATAGTTGTTATCCATAATTTTTTTCGCGAGAATATAGCAGTTAGGAGGACGATTAACCGATCGCACTGATTATCTCCGATCGGCATCAAAGTATTAATAGCTGCCGTACTAAAATCATTAGTCATCATTCCTTCGCAGTCAAAACTTCAGTCCTTGACTTTGGCAATAAATCTAATTTCAATTCATTCATCTTTTTATTTCGGTGGTAGTCGCCGCGAGACAGATGTTTTTCCAACCAGACATACAAAACAATAAACAAATACCGACTGCCCATCTCTTTTATTTTCAGTTTAGAAATACCAGCAGTCCGATTGTACCACCTCAGAGGAATCACCGTATAGGAAAAACCCCTAACAATTGCTTTTAAAGGCAGTTCCACTGTCAAATTAAAATGGTGGCTCAAAATCGGTTGCACCCCTTCAATCACTTCTCTGCGGTAAATCTTAAAAGCATTGGTGACATCGCTGTAGCGCAAGCCGAAAATACTTTTGACAAACCAGTTTGCTAAGCGGTTAATTGCTAACTTGTGAATTGGATAATCAACCACAAAGCCGCCTTTAATAAAGCGGGAACCGAAAACGCAATCATATCCTTCTTGCAATTTGCGGTATCCTGCTACCAAATCCATCGGATCGTCGGAAGCATCCGCCATCACAATTGCTGCAGCATCTCCGTCAAATTCCGCCAAACCCCGGCGCACGGCAAATCCGAAACCATTCGGAGGTTGATTGTTGATGTATCTAACTGTGCCAAAAGTCTCTGACAACTCCTGGCAAATATCAATAGTTCGATCGACACTGTTGTCATTCACAATCAAAATTTCGTGCGGAATGCCTTCTAAATCGAGCGTGTGGGCGATCGCCCGCACAGTACCGTACAAACAGCCCTCCTCATTGTGGGCTGGTATAATCACAGAAATTTTCACTCCTCATCCTCCGCGCAACTGGACAAACTGGTTGTCAACAGGATTATACACCCAAGCTTTAATTTCAGTTTGGGCGATCGGCAAATTATTATCCGACAAATCAACAGCCCACCTTGCATTATTGTATAACTCAGATTTTAAACTCTTAGCGATGTCGGGACTGTCCAAATTTACATAAGCGTTAGCAAAAAAAGATTGTTTATCGCCCAGAGATAGCAATACAATATTCGGCTGTTGCAATTTTTCTTGCCAAACCGCCCAACCAGCCGCCTTGACAGCATCATTTTGCTTAACAGTCAAGGATTTATCGCTAGTTTGAGGTTTGTCTAAATAGCCGTAAACTTTCTCCGTATTAGAAATAAACTCTACATTTTTCGCGAACTTGAGCCAACCTATTTTGTCGATTATTGCAGCGCCTTCTCTCACCAGCCAAGTTTTTTTGCTCAGCACCCTCAAACAGCTTTCCGGCGAATTATCAAAAAAATCTGATGGTTCCAGATAGTTGATTAACTGCAAACAATCTTGAGCGCCTTGTTTGTAAAGAAATGCCGCTCTAGTTTGGGCGATCGCCTGCTGAGAGTTAACAATAATTATCCCAATTAACAGCCCTGCAACTATCCGATAAATAAATTTATAATTAAGCTTTAACGTAGCTTTTATTTTTTGAGAATTACCTCGGAAAAACACTTGCCCTAGCTGTACCAAAGCAATTAACAGCAAAATCGAGTTAGTCGTATATCTCGACGATTCGAGCGCGTGAATCGCCCCAAATTCTGCCCTCCCACCCGTAATAAACAAAGAAGATAAAACCGAAAAAAAACCAATTGACAGCCAAGGTAAAGCCTCACGATGCTCGGTAATCTTTCTCCCAAAGTGGAATCCCAAAAATAAGAAAGTTGCAAATATTAGCAATCCAACCAATGCTGAAAGTCCCGGCGTTCGCACAATTGGCGAACCCAACAGACTCAAAAAGTAATCAATTACCACCAGCGGCTTATTCAACAATGAAATAATACTTGTTTTCCGACTGGGATGATAATCAATTGAGTAAACAGCACAAGTTGCAGCAAAGAGCAATATCCATAGAATCAATCTTTTTCTTTTTTCTACCGCCTTTTCTTCTAAAGCCGCCACAGCCGGAATTGCAGCTAACCAAGACAGCAAGCCTTGCGCGAGGGAAAAACTAGCAATAAAGCAGAATAAAGCAGCAATAGAGATTTTAATATTAGGCAAAAATTTGCGATTTGAACTCAGCGCATAAACCGCAGCTACAAAACATAAATTGACTAAAAACCACGCTAATTGAAATCCCCAAAGCCAGTTTTCGTGCTGAACTAGAGAGAAAAGCAAAATACAAGTTAAAATATTAGCTAAATGCCACAAATCATCCCCAACATTCTTAACTTGCATTGAGGATAACTTGTACATAGCGATAAAAGTTATCCCAGCCAAACCTATGCTGAGACACAACTGATAATTAATATTCCATTGAGAAGCAAAAGCCAAAATAGCAATAATTATTTTGGGAAAAAGTATGCGGTGGTTGCTGTGCAAAGCCCAAAAATCGTTAAAAGTTACATTTCCCGCAGCTATTTTTTCAAAAAGGCTAGCTAACCTCCACTCATCATCAACGGGAACGTTAACGCTAAAATTCGCTACAAATCCGATTAACAGGACAACAGGAATTAGATATAGAGTAAATAAGATGATTTTTTTCATGAAAGTGCGATCGCACTGATTGCCATCATCATTTTATATCAAACCCGGTTAAATAATTTTTATCAAGTTTGTAGTGAAGACTTTACTCCTCATAGTTTGGGCATAGCGGGGCTTGCATTCCTTACTACAAACAAGTTGAAAACAGAACATAGAGAAACCCGGTTTCTTGAAGATACCGGGTTTCCGAACAGCCTAAAAGCCTCGCGTTGAATTCGGTTAACCGAATTACTTAATAGTCTTGAACGTATCCATTTTCCCTGTAAATCGGTTGATAAACATCTGCAAAACAGTCCGCTTGCCGATATTGATATTAGAACTCACGGACATTCCCGACTGCAAGTTAACCTCCACTTCATTTGCCTTGCCCTTGTTCAAAACAAACTTCTGATTTTTGAGCTTAATTTTGGTTTTGAAAGCGTAGTATTTCCGCAGTTCAGTAGGAGGCTCAGCATCGCTGCTAATCTCTATCACTTCACCCTCAGCAGTACCAAACTCCATCGCCGGGAAAGCTTCTACATTCACTTCCACAGGCACACATTGGTATTTCGTCAAACCCAGTTTCTCTCTGTTAATTTCCTTCTCTGGACAAACGCAAATTTTACCTGTTTCGCAGTCAATCTTTTCTCCGTCTAATTGCTTGCCGTGATACGGCTCCAATTTTGCGCGTTTCTGTCTCAAAGCATCCAATACCAGAGCCACATTGCTGTTTTCCAGGTAAACAACTGCTTCCAAACCGTTGTCGTCATCCAAAACCTTGAGCAGCTTTTCAGTTTGCTGCGCTTCGTAATAAGCTTCTTCACAGCGCAGCGGGCGCGGTTCGCCCGGTTTCAGCACCGTATTAATAATGGATTGGCATATCGGATCTTTCGCCATATCCAACTTAGCTTTCTCCTTCGTAGAAGGTTTCAAATCAAAGATTACCCCCGATACCGGAGCCTTCATCACTTGAGTGTCGCGGTTTTGTTGGGCCTTTTCTAGCTGAGCGTTTACCTCGGACAACTTTTTCAGGTTTTCCACTTTGAAGCGGCTTAGCTGAGAATCGCTGCTGGCAATTTGTTTCTCGTTTTCAGCAATTTTGGTATAAAGTTCTCTCGCCCAGGAATCCTTGGTATTTTTTAACTGTTCTTGGGCGCGGCTGATGGACTCCTGAATGCGTGCTTGCTCTCCTTGCTGACGCTGTATATCAGCACTAATTTTTTGGATATCACCTTGACGCGCGTTAATTTCGCCTCGGCGTGTATTGATTTCACCCAAGCGCGTGTTAATTTCGCCCCTACGAGAGTTGATTTCACCTTCGCGCTGCTTGATTTGATCTTGCTGTTTGAGAACGTCGCTTTGGCCTCTGAAAACATCTTGTTCTTGACGTTCTTTTTGCAGTTCAGCGATGGCTCCTTCCTCCACTAGGGGGCCGAGTCTGCCTAGAATGTTTTGATTCGACTTCAATACTTGTTGGGATTTGGCTAACTGTTCTTCGGCCAAATCTTTCTGAGCCAGAGCTGATTTTACTTGCTCTTGCGAAGAACTTAACTGCTGCTGGGCATAATTTAATTGGTTCTGGGCAAAACCCAATTGTTGCTGTGCAACGATCATTTGATCGCCCGCAGCTTTCTCAGCGTCCTGAGCTTGCTTTAGTTGTTTTTCCAACTCCTGAACTTGCCCTTGGGCGGAGGCTACGCGAGACGTAAATTCATCTTTGTAATTAGCATAAAGTCCTTGCTGGGCAGGAGCAAAATTTCCGCTAGCTCCCCGATTGAGGTACAGTTCGTCAATCAAAGCTTGCAGCACTTGATTTTGTGCCGTGAGGCTCTGTCTGTCCTTGATTGTTGATTCTAGGTTAGAAGGAATAGGGCCTTGAATTTTGCCACTGACAACATCTTCGTAAAATTTATTTTCCTTTTCCAGAGCTTCTTTAGTTTTCTGTATCGATGTTAAATCAGCACTGGGTGCAATGGGGTTGAAAGTGAGCAGAGGCTGGTTTTTTTCCACACGATCGCCATTTTCAACGTGAAGTCTCACCACAGCGCCCGTAGCAGGTGCTTGGATGTCTCTAGCACCATCTTTGAGTTCCAATTGGCCGACAGCGGGGACAGCTTGCTCTACGCTAGCAAAATAAGCCCAAACTACAGCCGAAGTGGTCATCAGCATGATCATCCACAAAAACAAGTGCGACCAAATCGCTGGTTTTTCGAGAATGACTGGTTGCTCAGAAAGTATTAACGATTTCATAGCCATTTGTTAGTTCTCAGTTGTTAAGCGTTAGCGATCAGTTGTGAGTTGGTGATATCAGGTATTCGATGACTCTTGTTGTTGGAAGAGGCAGTAGTAACGCCCTTTAAGAGCCATTAATTCTTTATGAGTTCCCCGCTCGACTACCGAACCTTGATCCATCATAATAATTACATCGGCGTTTTGGATGGTAGTCAGGCGGTGAGTAATGAAAAACACCGTGCGGCCGGCGAAAGCTTCTGCTAAGTTATTGCAAACTTGGCGTTCCGAATGGTAGTCGAGGGCGCTTGTAGCTTCGTCCAAAATCAGCAGTTTCGGGTTTTGCAAAATCGTCCGGGCGATCGCCAAACGCTGTCTTTGACCCCCAGAAAGCGACGCACCCCGCTCTCCCACCACCGTATTGTAGCCAGCAGGCAAGCCCATAATAAAATCGTGAGCTACCGCTAATTTCGCAGCTCGCACAATCTCATCCGTACTCGCATCGGGATTACTCAGAGCAATATTTTCCTGCACAGTACAGTTAAACAGCAAAGTATCTTGCAACACCACCCCAAGTTGGCTGCGGAGCGAGTACAGTTCCACCTTAGAAATGTCGTATCCGTCAATAAAAATCCGGCCCGACAGCGGCGGATAAAGACGCTGCAACAGCTTCATCGCCGTACTTTTACCGGAACCGCTTCCCCCCACAATTCCCACAAAACTGCCAGCGGGAAATTCCAAATTCACATTAGCCAATTGCAGTGCCCCGCTTTCTAGGAATCGGAAGGAAACCTCCTCATAGGTAACCTGCCCTTGAATTGCCGGCAGCGGGATATTGTTCCGGTCTTCATCGCTGGTTTCCGTCGGCGTATCCACCACATCCTTAAGCATATCGATCGACATCGAGACTTCTTGGAAACTCTGCCAGACGCTCACAAAACGCAGCAGCGAACCAGTCACGTTCCCGGAAATAATTCGGAAAGCAATCAACTGACCCAAAGTAATCTCATTTCCCAGTACCAAATAAGCTCCCACCCACAACTGAGCTAAGTTACCCACCTGGTTTAAAAAGCTGCTAATCGTACCCGCCGCAGTCCCCGTGATAATTGTTTTAAAACTGGCTGTAATGTATTTTGCGTAGCGGCTCGACCACTCCCACCGGGATTTCAATTCAATATTTTGAGCCTTAACAGTTTGAATCCCGCCGACTACTTCCACTAAATAAGATTGAGAGTCAGAAAAACGCATATTTCTCTGTTTGATCAGGCGCAGCACCAGCGGATTGATTAGAATAATCATCAGCCCCAGTATCGGTACCACTGCCAAAGATACAAACGTTAGCTGCACGCTGTAGGAGAGCATAACGGCGACGTAAACCACCGAAAATACCGCATCGAGAACCACTGTCAGAGCTGTACTCGTCATGAATTCCCGAATCTGGCCCATCATGCTGAATTTGTAGACCAAATCTCCCACCCGCCGATTGTCAAAGTAATTTTGGGGTAGCCGGAGCAAGTGGTCGATTACCTCCGCACTCAATTTGACATCAATGCGGTTTGAGGTATCTATAAACAAAAAGGTACGCAAACCGTTGAGCAGTCCTTCAAACAGGGCAACACCTAACAGAAACGCCCCCAAAATATCCAATGTGTCAATGCTGCGCTGACCTAATACTTTATCAATAATTATTTGGCTGATTAATGGGTTGGCAAGACCAAATAACTGTACAAAAAACGAAGCGAGCAACACCTCAAAAAACACTGTCTTGTGTTCCATGAGAGCCGGCACAAACCACCAGAAGCTGAACTGCTCTTTTTGTTCGACTTGCGGAGCTTGCAGCAGCAGGACTTCTCCCTGTTCGCCCCATATTTCTTTGAACTGAGGTATCCGCTTCCGCATCAACCCTTTTTCGGGCGTGGCCAGCACCAATTCTTGCTCGGTAATGCTGTAAATAATGGCGAAGCTGTCTTCCCATTTAATCATTACGGGGGCTTTGATGCGGTTGATGGCTTCTGCTGGCACTTGCGCCAATTGGGGCGTGAGGCCGATGCTTTGGGCGATCGCCCCGCAGGCTTGCATACTGATGGAACCAGCGGTTTTTAACTGATTTTCTAGAACTTTGCGGATGATATCTCGACGAAATTTGAGGCCGAAATACTTGCTCAACATCTGGAAGCAAGCTAGCGGAGCGTCAATCTGCCCTTTGGCGCGGAAAACTGGATATCTCCCCGCATCCTTGGGTTGGTCGGTTGCGCGTTCTGGGGGACGATCGGGAGCGATGGGTACATCGTCAAAAGTGATGGGTGGTTTTTTCCCTGAGCCTCCTGTTCCTGTGTCTGTCCCGCCAATAGGGGGATATTCTAGCTCAGGTGGTGATGCTGAGGGTTCCCGGAAGCCTACCAAGCGGGCGCCGAGGCGGCCTTCTACTTTTAAGGATTTGGCGGCGTTTTCCACAGAGAAACGGCTGCCGGTGGGAAAGTCGCCCAAGACGCCGCTGCTGACGAGCCAAACTCGATCGGCATCTAGCTCTTTGGCGAGGTCTTGAGTTTTTTTGTTGCCGTTTGGTACGTTGACAACTGTCGCATCTTGCCAAGCTTGCAGGGTGAGTTCCTTGAGATTGGAAGTGCCGTCCGCTTGGCGCTGCAATTCCAGGCTCAACAGTTCAAATACTTCGCTCAAGGAACAGTGTTCGCGAAAGGCTTCTCCAAATGTCGGCTGTTTTTCCACTACGCTCAGGAAATCTTCCGCAGGTAGGACGATCGCGATCACATCTGTAGAGGCGATCGCCGTTTCGCAGGGAACTCCCCTGAGCAAGCCAGCCCAGCCCAGGATTTCCTTCGACTGTACCAAGCGCAAACTTACGTGGCGCTGCGAGCGCTGGTCAAAGCCCAGCAGCCGGGCCTGGCCTTGATAGATAATTGCCACCTGAGTCGGCATTTTTTCCCGTTCAAACAGGGGTTGCCCCGTCCGGTAGCCAAGGAGTTGGCATTTAGCCACCAAGGCTGTCAGAGCCGTCTCTGACATTCGGTCAAAGGGAGGTGTTTGAGCTAGGAAATCCTGAATTTGGGAGAGGGAAACAGCGGAAGAAGTCATCCAATTTTAGATTTTAGATTTTAGATTTTAGATTGAATCCAGGGGGTTTTTGTCAGGATGCTAGACTTTTTAAAGTCTCCACGGATAAATCCGGGGGCCCCTGACCCAATTGCTTGATTGTCATGAAATTGAAGACACGGAGGAGAGGGGCTGTAGCGGGCCTATTTGGGAGATCTGTTCGGTGAGCCAGCTTTCAAAGAGTTCGTTAATCAAGTGCAGCCGCATCGATTCATCGAGCTGGGCCGGCATGAACTTTTCTAGTCGAATAATTACCATCCATTCTGCCAGAGGACGCGGCGTCCAGAGTTGATTTGGCTGGCTGACGGACAAAAGTTTGCTGATTGCCGGGTGGGGCTGCGAGAGGGGTACGGGGCCCAACAAGCCGCCTGACTTGGACTCTGGCCCTTCGGAATAGTCGCGGGCCACTTCAGCAAAGGTTTGTTCCCCTTCGAGGATGCGAAAGTAAAGTTCGTTTGCTAGTGCAGGATTTTTGGTGCGTACCAGGGAATAGACTACATGGTCTAGGCTGGCTTTGCGGGTTAAAAAATAATTATCTACTTTAGGTCTCCAAGTGGCTTGCTTAAATTTTTCGATCAGCAATGGTCTGACGGCCATCTCTTGAAGTTCTTCTTCCGTCATGTTTTGGCCGCGCAGCCAAGCTTCTTTGGCTTCGGGGGCTGTCAGTTGGTGTTGTGCCAGAAAGTTCTCGACGGCGGATTTGCGTTCTTCGTCGCTGCAACTAAAGGATGCGATCGCTTGGTCTACTATTACACCGCGCAAGAATTGCGGCATTAACTGGTACCGCTTCAGGAGTGATGGCATATCCTGAGCTTGCAGTAATTTATCGCCTATTTGAAAAAGTCCTGTCATTTTTTTATCTCCAACTGACTTGCGCTTCCCCTTTTAATTTAGCTGTGGCAGGAAAAGAGCGACAACCACTAACCCCTCAATTCCCCGATGATAGCAGACCGTCAGTGGGCTAGCGCTATTGCTGTCTATTTCTTGACGCTCTGCCTAGCGAGGGGTTCCCCGCAGCTCTCATAATGGTAACGGGATGCGAGAGTGGGAGAGTGGGAAAATCTTTACTTCTGCCATCTTCCTTTTTCTCTCAACATCCATCCGTTAAATCCCGTACACTGCTTAGTTGCTGAACTTCCTTCTTCCTTCACCCTCGGAATAGTCTTTCAAAGAGTGTTCCCAGTTGAGTCGAGCAAGCGCGACTGTCGAGATATTTCGGGTTTGCCGCCATTTTTTGCTGGATTCGATCGCGGTAGTGCCGCCGCAGTTCTGGGTTGGTTCCCAGTGCTGTGCTGAGCTCTAAATAAGAGTTCTCGCTGTTTGCTACCAGTTCCGGAATTAGCAGTTCTTCGAGCACTGCGGCTGATTGTCGCGATCGAGTTGTTTGCCCTTTTCTTACCACTACAGGCAACCCCACCAGCAGCGCTTCTGCCGCATAGCAGGCACTGCTGTATGGATAGGAGTCTAAATATATATCAGCCAATTCCAGACATTTTATGTAATCTGCGCGAGATGGCAGCGCTTTAATCACAACTAAGCGCTTTTTTTCAACCCCAAATTCGGCAAAGAGCGATCGAATTTGGTTGTAAAAAGGCACTGTCGGATAGTTTTCATTGCGGGAACGAAAGGGATACAAAACTAAAATAGAATTTGGTACCGCCGCAATAATTTTTGCCCAAGTTTCTCTCAATTCTGGGATAATTGTAAAAGCTTGAGTGCCGGACATGAACACCACAGATTCCTCAGTGGCTCCCCAACTGCTGCGAGTCGGTTCAACCCTGCCTGGTGCCGATCCTACACTATAGCTTAAACAAACTCCCGATCCTTCTAAAGAAATTAATTTTTCGCGATACTCTGCTGCTGCACCTGCGGGCAATGTCAAATCTCCGGCAATGAAATAATCGATATTTCGGGCGCCCGTGGTGGCGGGGGTTGATGCACCGGTAGCTATTTGCACCCGGGCTAGTCGGTGCAGGCACAGCAGCGCGCTTGGTTGAGAAGTATTGGTAGTATTGGTGCAGATTAGCAGAATATCTAAATCGTGCGATCGCATTTCTCGGACTTGATTGGGCAAATCTTCTGACAGTTGCACCAGTTTGTCGGCGCAACTTTCGCAGTATTTCTCCAGTCGTTCGTCTTGTACCTGGAAATAGTAGACAATAATTTCAAATTTGCTTCTGTCTAAATATTCAAAACTCGGAATTGCAGCACGAGTCTCAGATTCCTCACTAATTTTATCAAGCAAAAATCCAACTCGGATTTTAGTTCTTTCCGGTTCTCTCTGAGGAAAATTCCATTCTATTTGAGAGCCGATATTTTTTAAATTAAATTCCAGAATATCAGCTCGCCGACTCAATATATTGAGCAGATTGACCTCGCTCAAATACAAAGTTTTGAAACTAACATTTTTCGCAATAAAAGCCGCCAAATAACGCCAAACTTCGGAATCGGGAAAACTGGCGATATTAGCAGCGACGTACTTGATTAACTGCTGGAAATATTCAGAGTACCTTTCTACTTCCCAGTTTTGTTTAAAATAACCGGGAGACTGAAATATAAATTTCAAAAAGTCCTCAAAAAACCACTGGGGAATCGCTGCATTGTTATACTCAAGCGGCAACTGATAAGCGTCGCGGTACAGCATCGCTGCGAGGAGATATTGAATCTTCTCGGCAATTTCCCCTCCTTCAGCAAGTTTCGAGGATAACTGCTGGATCAAACTTTGTTCTGAGTCGGTTAAACTTTCATTTTTGAGCCTGCTCTCTAGTAGCAATTTATGAGCTTTTCCCATGTTTTTCAAGTAAGCACTTTCTATTTTTTTAGCTGGCAAATTCAGCCAATATTCAGCTAGCTGTTGGCGGTATTGGCGCAGCACGAGAAGAGGCTGTTTTGAGGGAAATTTATTGTATTGCTCAAGCATTGCTGACACTTCCGATAAACTCGGCTGGGTTCTCAATGCCAACTTTTGGCGGATTTTATGTTGGATTTGTTGATCCAGGAAACTGTAATCAGGACTATTTAGTAGTTTTTTGTAAAATCTGACTACATCTTTATGATTTTCCCCAGCCGCGAAGTTTTTCCAAGTTTGTTGTTCGGGATGAATCCGCAGTGACGACAGTTTTTCGTCTACAAATCCGATATGATAGTTGCCCATGATTCGCCACCACATATCTAAGTCTACATACTGAGATAATCCAGAATCAAATAATCCTATTTCTTCAAAAACTCTGGCGGCAATTAAGACGGTACTGGGTTCGCCAATTTTGTTTATGGGGTTGCTCAAGCAGTTAGTATCTGCCAGTAATTCTTTTCCGGGCTGAATAGATTTTAAATTCGACCAACTTTTATGCAAATCTTTAATTGATTGGGAAGCTCCGCGCAAAATAGGGTTAGATTCATTGTCAGCTATGGTAATGCCACGCGGGGAGAAAACCATACCTATTTCTGGGTGTTGTTGGGCGAGTGCGACCATTTTATCAATACATTCTGGCGCGAGCAAGTCATCTTGAAACAGAAATTTAATGTATTGACCTTTTGCTTGGGATATGCAAAAGTTCCAGTTTTGTGATAAGCCGTAGTTGCGGTGCAGTACGATGCGGAAATCGAGTGAGGTTTGCGATTGGAATGATTGGGCGATCGCAACTGTTGCGTCTGTGGAGCCGTCGTCGGATATAATCAGTTCTATGTTAGGGTATGTTTGGGCCAAAGCACTTTGAATCGCTTCGCCAATAAATGCCGCTCCGTTGTATGTCGGAATACAAATACTAACTAAAGGTTGTGAATTTTTTACTGTCGCCCCCTGAGAGGACTTTTTCCGTATTCCACGCTCCAAGCTTTTGAAATTATCTGTAATTTCGGCAATATATTCGAGACGGTTTTGAATTTTTCCCCCGACAGTTAGCGGATTCAGTAATGTCTTAATATCATCAGCAGCTATCGCTCCAACTTGCTGAGCTTCCCGGTAATTGTTAAAGACGTACCGCATTAAATCAGCAGCGTGTTCGACATCCGCTTGGGCCCAAATATTGCCTTTTTTGTAAGGGCCGAAATCTTTCTCAATTGGGATTAACTTATACTTGACTAAATAGCTATTTCCGACATTCATAAATTCTGTATTTGATGAATAGCCGGTGGCAATTACGGGTTTGCCGTAAAACATGGCTTCAGCCATTGTTAAGCCGAATCCTTCGCAGCGGTGCAGCGATACATAACAGTCGCAATTATAGAGCAAGCCGTTAAGTTTATTTTTGGACAAATATCCGTCTAGATGTTTGATATTTGAATTATTTGCTATGGCTGAGTTTAAGGAGGCTTGCGCTGCTGAAAATTTGTGAGAATTAGAAGATTTGATGACCAATAATACGCTGTTATCTTCACCAAAAGCTTGCTTAAATGCTTGAATTGTCGTTAAAGTATTTTTGCGCTCGATGCGGCTAGAAAAGTCGAAGACAAACAAGAAAATAAATTTATTTTTCGGTAAATTCAGTGCTTCTCTGTTCAGGGAAGGTGGGGGTAGAGCAATACTAGGCATGATTTTGATAACGGGAATTGGCGCTACTGCGGCAATTGCTTCGGCGCAATAGTTGCTGTAAGTCCATATTTCGTGAAAGTGATTAAATGCGGGCTGCCATTCCGGGGGAAAGGCGGGAAGTTCCCAGGCCCAAAAGCCGATGTTGTATTTTTTGTCAAAATAACTGGAACCTATATGTTTGATAAAGGTTGCAACTTCATCTGCGTTGACTTGAATTAAGTTTACGGGATAGGGATTATCTTGGCTAAAATTTTGATATGTGGTGTCTTTCTTGCGGTGGGGACTGCGGGTAAAATTGTTTATGGCGAAGGGAATCCCGGCGGCTTCTGCAGCCCTAATATTTGCTCTGACACCTTCTCCTATGCCAAATTCGCCGTTGATGTAGCCGGCGATGTTCATTCCTCGAATAGGGTTCATAGTTTCTAATGTATTTAGCACAGTGTAGTGTAGTTTTTTTGACAAAAAGCAAAATTAATCAGCTCAATTGTGCTCAAAAAGGTAGGCGAGAGAAAAGATTATAATTTTGCCGAATATTTGCTAACATATAGCAATCCTGGAGGATTTGTGAATAAGATTTAAAGGAAACGCTCTTAACGCAGACCAAGAGAAGAGAAAATAAAAAAAGTTCGCAACTGGGATTTTAGCGCTTGACAAAGATAGCGATCGCCATTGTATACTGGCATCGCAATGCTAACCTTCGGCTGGTTGTCTGTCGGCATGGGTTGCTCTGTTTTATTTTACGATAAACTAATCAGGAATTTTAGACAAAGTGATCGATCGCGCCAACCACGACTTCTTGAAGCTGCTACCGCCGGATGCTAAAGTCATTGTTGAAATTGGCTGCGGTACGGGTGCGACGGGCGAACAGTACAAACTGATCAATCCCCATTGTCAGTATATTGGCATTGAATGCGATCGAGAAAAAGCTAAAATTGCCGTCGATCGGCTAAACTGGGTGACGGTAGCCGATATTGAAGAAATTGCCCTCGAAAGTCTCGACATCGCTCCAGGAACCGTCGATTGCTTAATTTTCGGCGACTTGCTACCCTATCTCAAAAACCCTTGGGAAGTGCTCAAGCAGTACAGTGGTTTGCTGAATCCAGAGGGGCAAATTCTCGCCAGAATCCCTAATGTTCAATACTGGCGGCGAATTGTCAATCTGCTGCGGGGACAGTGGGAGAATCCCGACAGCAAGATGCAGCACTGGTTTACCCTAGAAAGTATTAAATCACTATTTGCTCAAGCCGGATTGCAGGTTTACGAATTTCAAGGGAAGGGACACAAAACCGAAAATTTTGTCCACTTTCAGGAATTACTGCATCCAATGGTAAAGGCTTTAGAGCTCACATCGAGCAGTTTTGCTACGGAAACTGGTGCTGAACATTATATCGTGCGATCGACCAAATCGACCGTACCTGCACGCAGACTCCTGATTCAGACTATCATTATGGCTCCTACAGGGTGCGATCGTGTGCGAGTTTTGGAACCGGACAAATTTAGCGCCACAATTCCCGGTGTCCGCACCGTATCCGCCGTGAAAACAGCAGGATTAATTCCCCCCCTACCGGAAGAAGAAAAAGTCTTCATTTGGCAGCGGACAATTATGCAATATCCCGCCTACATTCCCCAACTCAAAGAACTGTTGCAACAAGGCTATTTAATAGTAGCTGAAATTGACGACAATCCCATCCGCCGCCGCGAATACGCAGACAATAATTACCTCAGCTATCGCGGCTGTCACTGCGTGCAAACTTCTACAGAACCGCTAGCAAAAATTTTGCGCCAATACAATCCAAATGTTGCCGTATTTCCCAATCAATTAGCTTATCTACCTCCGCCGCGAGTTTATCCCGCAGAAGATAGAGTCACAATCTTTTTTGGTGCACTCAACCGCGAAAAAGATTGGCAGCCGATTATGGCAGCACTCAATCGAGTTTTAGTCGCGCACAAGCACCGGATTCGAGTTAAAGTAATCCACGACAGAAAATTTTTTGAATCATTGAAAATACAGCAAAAAGAATTTGAACCATTTTGCAGTTACGAAAGGTATCAAGAAATCATGTACAGTTGCGATATAGCTTTGCTACCGCTTGTTTCCAACCCGGTTAACGAAACGAAATCCGACTTAAAATTTATTGAATGTGCAGCGCGGGGAGTAGCGGTGCTGGCAAGTCCCACTGTGTACGAACATTCGATTGTCGAAGGTGAAACAGGATTGATTTATAGATATGAAAAAGAATTTGAAACCAAACTAAATTCGCTGATTTCTGACACTTCTCGGCGCCGGGAAATAGCCGCGAATGCTTACGAATGGGTGCGCGACAACCGCTTGCTGTGCGGTCACTATCGGCAGCGGCGAGATTGGTACTTACAGATGCGGGACGAGTTGCCACGTTTAAATACTGAGTTGCGCGATCGCCTGCCGGAGTTATTTGGTGACTAAGTGCGGTAAGATTTATAGGCTATTGTGCGATCGTTCTGTTTTATGGTTGTATTGTTTAAATTTTAATTCTTACCAGAAAGAATTGGTTTAAAGCCGGAACCCTTGTAGGGAGAAATTAAAAGAAGACTATTCATTACTCCAATCCTCTTCCTTCCAGGTAGAGGTCGCTGTCAACTGTCAACTGTCAACTGAATCCACACCAATGCGAATTCTCTTCACTATTGCTCACTTTTACAATCCCAGTGGCGACGGGAAACACGCTTCCCAGCGAAATGATCCGCAACCGCGACTAAATGCTTTAACAGCTTGCGTGACATCGCTGCAAGCTTTGTACGGCCAATCTCAGTCCATGATTGACATTAGCGAATGTGCAACTATCCCAGCAAATCAATCTCAACAGCACGAAATTGACATTGTTGTTTGCACTACTCAAGGTTATCATCTGTTGCCTCAACTGCCAGTGCAGCCCAGATGTTTTATGCACCACCCTACCAAATGCGAGCCGCTGCTGTTGGGGTTTGAGTGTCAAGCAGTTTTGCGAGCGTGTCTTAACAAATACGATTATTTCTGTTATTTGGAAGATGATTTAGTTCTGCATGATCCGTGGTTTTTTAGTAAATTAAAGTGGTTTACGCATCACGGAGGAAATGGGAATTTGCTGCAACCTAATCGCTACGAAATAGCGCCTAAAGGCGCTGTTTTTAAAGCATATGTTGATGGTGATTTAGCCGACTCAGCGACTTCTTCGTTTCAAAATGTAGAGGAGCAGCGGCAGTTAATGGGAAAAATCATGGAACAAACAGTCGCTTTTGAGCGGGCGTTAAATCCTCATTCCGGCTGCTATTTTTTGAATGCGGAACAGATGGCACACTGGGCTAAGCAGTCTCATTTTTTGGACAGAGATACTAGCTTTATCGGCCCGCTAGAAAGTGCCGCGACTTTAGGAATTATGCGGACTTTTAGAGTTTACAAATCAACTCCTGCTTATGCTAACTTTTTGGAGATTCAACATTTTGGCACGAGTTTTCTGAATTTGATTGGTAATAAGGTGAGGGTGCCGGAAGCAGGATGAGTTAAGATATTTAGGTAAGCTGCAATACTTGAGAGGTAGCATGACCCAGGCAACCGAAAAGATTGTCCTTCCCTCTCCTTTCCCCGACCACACTCAACTGCCAGAGGAAGACGGCACTTTCGTCAAGAATTTTCAGGAGCATCCCCAGAGCATTATTTTGACTGATTCTATCGGGTCGCTATTGCAAGGGCTTCATCCCGATGGGCAATATGCTATAGGGCAAGACTGCGGCATCTACTGGCGAGAAACTGACCCGCTTGAAAAGGGAGCAGAAGCTCCAGACTGGTTCTACGTGCCGAATGTGCCACCAACACTAGGAAATCAGATTCGTCGCTCTTACGTGCTGTGGCGGGAATTCATGGCTCCGATGATTGCTTTGGAGTTCGCATCAGGAGATGGTTCAGAAGAGCGGGACACAACCCCACTATCGTACTCGGAAGTTGGAGCGGCGCAAAGGCCTGGGAAGTTTTGGGTATATGAGCGGATCATGCGGATTCCGTTTTATGGCATTTATGAGATCAATAGTGGCAGGCTGGAGGTTTACAGCCTGAACAATGGGTTTTACCAGCAGTTGCTTCCGAACGATCGCGGTCATTATCCGATCGCGCCAATGGGCGTAGAATTAGGACTGTGGGAAGGCAGTTATCAAAACCAGACAATGCTGTGGCTGCGGTGGTGGGATAGCGAGGGTAATTTGCTGCTGACTGGTACAGAACGAGCTTCCTTAGCAGAGCAGGCTTTGAGTGCAGAAGCCCAAGCGCGGCGGGATGCCATCCCTCGGTTGTTGGCAATGGGATTGAATGCAGAGCAAGTGGCAGAAGCACTCGGTTTATCAGTAGAGGAAGTTAGGCAGAATTCACAATCTTAATGTTGGTTTTTATTAATAAGAAGTCAAAACATCGCCGATTTTAACTGTGCCACTATTGATAATTTTGGCTAAAACTCCAGTTTGTGCGTGACCGAATTCTTTTTGGAGTAAACTGAGTAGGGAAATATCCCGATCGCCTGTTTCGGGATTCACTTCTATATTGACACAGCGGCCGATTCGTGCTGTAACTTCTATACGCGCCGTGCCTAATTGAAACTGTTTTCCGATCAACTCAAATTCTGACCAAGCTGCCATACCTTCTAGCACAATGTTCGGGCGAAATCGGCCCACGTCAATGTTTTGAACAGCGATTTCTGTTAATTGGTCTAATGTGGCTTGACTGAGTAAAGAAATGTGTACGGGTTCTCGATCGGGATAGCGAGTTTCGCCGCTGGTGTCGCCGACTAACTGCAAAGGTGCAAACTGCGGGTGTCTCGCTTCTTTTGTGGGTTCAATTGCCGCCAGATATTCTGTGAAAAAAGTGCCGATGCGATCGCGCCCCGCTGCTGTGTTAGTTTCTGCGGATAACACTTCAACTCCTTGACGCTGGACTGTTAAAACCGTCGTTTCCGGTTGATAATGACATTCTAAAGCTGCTAACAGAGGCCAATCATTTTGAACTGCAAAATGTTTCTTGCTCATCCAAGGGACATTTTGGGCGGGCATCTGTGCAGCTTCAAGATTATCTGCAAACATTAAGGCAAAAGCTCGATCGCCCTTAATCCCGTGTCCTGCTGTTAAAGCAAACTCCGACATTTCTTGCGGCGTCAGCCCTTTAATTGGATAAATAAATAACTGTTTTATTGTTGCTACTGTCATATTTTTTTTAGCTGTCCTTCAATTTAAACTGAACTCTTGTTCCCCCCTTAGTAAGGGGGGCTAGGGGGGCGAAGCTATTTTATAAACATTAATAAAATTGCTCTACAAACCGGATTAAGCTAGCAATTCATAGCGACGGATATCTGGAGGCCCAACGGCCAAACCGTCTAATTTCTGCACGGCGTCTTGAATGTGAGTTGAACCGAGGTGTAGTTCGAGCAAATCTGCACTTTCCCACTCTTCAACGAAGGTAAAATCTGTGGGATCGGCTTGATTTTGCAGGAGTTCGTATTTGATGCAGCCTTTTTCTTGGCGAGTGGGTTCCATAATACTCAGCAGCAGAGATTTAAGTTCTGCTACTTTGTCAGGAAAGGCAGCGAGGCGGGCAACTACTCGCAAGGTTGGTTTGGACATAGGACAAAAAAGTCACAGATAGGACGATCGAATTTACTGATTTTTATTTGGCAAACTCAGCAACACACGGTTTTACTTAAAATAACCTAAAGAGGTCGATCGGTCAATCGA
>NZ_JAUBUR010000017.1:47193-150156 GCF_036705485.1 Microcoleus sp. AT9b-C3
TTTGAGATTTGAGATTTGAGATTTGAGATTTGAGATTTGAGATTTGAGATTTGAGATTTGAGATTTGAGATTTGAGATTTGAGAATTGCAGCATTGACCCCACGGATAAATTCGGGGGGCAAGTTTCATCGGATACAGGTTTTTTATTTCTGGGTTCTGAGTCTGCTTTCGGAATGAATCCGGGGGCTTGTATCCTGGATGCTTTCGGTCAACGGCAGTAAAATCAGTCCTGGACGCGCTCAAGTCTCAGAAACCCGGTTTCTTCCCAAATTCTTCGCTACCAACCGCAGAGCGTTGTATAAACCCGGTTTATTGATATATTTTCGTCAATACCGGAGAAACTCAATCTTTGGGATAAAATCGCTTGTTTTCTGTAGAATATTCCCAGGCGATAGCCTCCGGGTCTTTTTCGCGGCTCCACTGAGCAAACTCCGGCTTAAGTTTCCACTTGCCGATCGTAGTTGCGTGAACTTTGAACCTGCGGGAGAGTTCCGTCTGGGTAAAAGAGATTTTGGGTTTTTGAGGAGTCTTGGTTTGAGTAATGGGGAATAAATTTGGTTTTTTATCTTGTGCTTTTTCCCGATTTGTGGGAGGCTCTTGAACAGCTATTCCCGCATTAAATGTTTCGCTTTGAGTGACAGGTGGAGCTATTTGAAAATAATACAAAATTCCGCCTTGTTCCGTCACCTCAAAATCTGCGGCAAACTCAGAGGCTCTTTCGTCGAGATACTCTTGAACCTTTTCTCCGGGGAGTTTCGCATTCATCGCCAAATCCAAAGCCGTAACTCGCCCTTGATTTTCCTTGATTAACTTATAGAAAACCGAGTCTAAATGAGCGAGTTTGTGTTTTTGTTGCTGCTGGTAGAGCATCCAAGCCCAAGCAATGCCCGCTGTGGTGGCGATCGCCCAAAACATCGTTCCCGACTCGAAACTGGCAACCGCCGTTAAGGAAATAGGCAAAAGCAGGGTAAGATATCCCCAAATGCTTCCCTTCTTTAGGTTATTGCTGTTTTTGACCATAGTTCCTAAACAGGTACGTAGTTTAGCTTAGTAGAGCGTGTCTGAATGCCGCGAAAGTTTTTCGACAGTCGATATATCGATCGGCCCGCTGACACACCCAAAAACGGATACTGTGCCGCGTACACTCGCCTTGTGGACAATCCCTAATTTTAGACCAAAGTTCCAGCTCCTTTGATTGAATGTCGCAAGTAAATCGAAAATCGAAAATCGAAAATCGAAAATCGAGTGACGCACTCTACTACACCATCCCAGAATCTACTTTTTTTTGCAACCGAGGGTTCATGTACTTTTTTCGCAAACAGATTGCCATCCTGCTGATAGTTGTTGCTTGCTGTACGCTGACGATTAGTTGCAGCGATAGCCGAGCTGTCCAGTGTACTAAATTTACTGAAATTGTCAACAAAGGCAACGCTCTCATTGATGTTGATAAAGACAGCAACGATGCTGCAACGACCGACCATTTAGCTAAAAATTTGAACCTGATAGCGAATGAACTTGAGGCTCTGCGAATAACAGATCCAACCCTCAAAGAAATTCAGCAGCCCTCGGTTAAATCCTTCCAGGAAATTAGTCAAGCACTCGGCGACATAAGCAAAAGTCTTCAGGCTGGCAATCTCGCTTCTACAAGTATAGAAGGTCGAGAGCAAATCCAAACAGCTCAAGCAGATATTATTAGAGCCGGCCAACAGGCAAATCAAGCAGCCGCCAATCAAGACGCTTTGACTAGCAAACTGATTAATTATTGTAAGAGCGATCGCTAAAGGCTAAGAGTTTTGAGTTGTGAGATGGCCACGCGAACCCCCAAAACCCACGGGGGGTGAATGAATTTGAGGAATGCGTCGCCTTCACCTACTCTCTACCCCTTTGCAATTACCCCTTTGCAATTACCCAATTTAGTGATGAATTTCTAGATTCAAAATATAGCGACCGAGTTGTACCTTCTCCGACCACAACTCGTATTCTAACTGCAAGTGTTCCGGTTCCGGCTTTCCTGTCAGCGTCAAGTTGCGAGTGAAGTTGCGGAGTCGCAACTGTTCGGGAGTTGCCAGCGATTCGCCCTGAAGCCAATAACGGCTCAGGCCGTACATTCCTCGTTCCCAGCAGTGGCGGTAGCTGTATTTGCCGTTTCCTTGCATGGTCATAATGACTCGATAGGGCGAAACTTCTAGCCAGAGCAACCGGGGTTTTGTAGTTGGGGGCAAGATTGTAACTTGCTCGGCAGATTCGTCGGAACCGTCGGCAAATTGGCGATCTATTATTGCTGGTTCGTGCAACAACAAGTGAAAGCGATCGCGGTCTTTTTGATAAACCGTAGCAGCGGTTTCAACGAATGACCACAAAGGTAAATCTGTGGATACCAGCGATAAACTTACAGGCTTGCGGTGATGGGTCAGCATAAATAAAAGTTTAGGATTTGTGGTGAATTGGGCGGTTTGAGATTTGAGATTTTAGGCTTTATATTTTAGATTTTAGATTAGCTGGGTTCCAAATTCCGGAGCTTTTGCTTAAAAAAATGAAAAACCTACAACTCGCCATCGAAAATCTAAAATTGTTCAGTCAAAATTCAATCATCTGGTCGATAACTGATAGCAGGAAATGAAATCTAGGCAAATACACGGATAATATTTGTGAAATTAATGTGAAATTAAAGTAAAATCCGTGCCGCCCGGCCCGCTCTCTCTTGTCGCTGACAACTGACAGCGCACTGTCCCGGAGAGTTTAATCAGCCTTGGAGTTAACCGGACACATTGGGAAAAAACCCGCAGGCCGTACAAACGACGACTGACTTAGGACTGGGAAAAAGGTAGGATAGCTAACGCCATCTAATCCTAGTTTATCTCAATGCAAGCTGACATTATAACTACTACGCTTCTTGACAAAAGCCAAACTTTAAGCATTCAAAAACCGACCTCGGGCTTGTCGCTGGTAGGGAGGATTCGAGTTCCGGGCGATAAGTCGATTTCTCACCGAGCTTTGATGTTGGGTGCGATCGCCCAAGGTGAAACTACTATTGAAGGACTACTCCTAGGGGAAGACCCCCGCAGCACGGCTAAATGTTTCTCGCTGCTGGGAGCCAAAGTTTCTGAACTCAACGCGGAACGGGTGATAGTCACGGGCGTCGGAATTGGCGAGTTAGAGGAGCCTGTAGAAGTCTTGGACGCTGGCAATTCCGGCACAACGATGCGGCTAATGTTGGGAATTTTAGCGTCTCATCCGGGGCGTTTTTTTGCAGTAACGGGTGACAGTTCTTTGCGATCGCGCCCCATGTCGCGCGTCATTAAACCGCTGCAACAAATGGGAGCGCAAATTTGGGGTAGAAAGAGCAATTCTTTAGCTCCTTTAGGGATACTCGGACAGCAGTTAAAACCGATTCACTACCATTCTCCGATCGCCTCGGCTCAAGTTAAATCTTGCATTTTGCTCGCCGGTTTGATGGCGGAGGGAGACACTACAGTCACAGAACCCGCTCTGTCGCGGGATCACAGCGAGCGGATGCTGCGAGCGTTTGGAGCTCAATTGAGCGTCGATCCAGAAACTTGTAGCGTGACAGTTACTGGGCCGACACAACTGCAAGGGCAGAATGTGATTGTACCGGGGGATATTAGTTCAGCGGCATTTTGGCTAGTTGCTGGGGCCATTGTCCCGGGTTCGGAGCTCGTAGTCGAAAATGTCGGCGTCAACCCTACTCGTACAGGGATTTTGGAAGCTTTGGAAATGATGGGCGCGGACATTGAACTGCAAAATCAGCGAGAGGCCGCTGGGGAACCGGTAGCCGATATTTTGGTTCGCAGTTCCGGTCAATTGCGGGGATGCACCATTGCGGGCGACTTAATTCCCCGACTGATTGACGAAATCCCGATTTTGGCAGTAGCGGCGATCTTTGCGTCGGGTACTACAATAATTCGAGATGCGGCCGAGTTGCGGGTCAAAGAGAGCGATCGACTGGCCGTGACTGCTGCCGAACTCAACCGCATGGGAGCCCAAATTTCCGAGTTACCCGACGGTTTAGAAATTACCGGGGGAACTCCTTTGATCGGTGCCGATGTTGACAGCTACACCGACCACAGAATAGCGATGAGTTTGGCGATCGCAGCGCTCAACGCCACAGGTATTACTAACATTCACCGGGCCGAAGCCGCTGCCATTTCCTACCCCGACTTTACCGCCACTTTACAACAAGTTTGCCATCCAAATTGAGAGCGGGAGAGTTGGAGAGAGGGAGAGGGAGGAGAGGGAAGAGTGGGAGATTAGGAAGGAGATGAGAGAGCGGGAAAAACCCTCTTTCTTCCTTTTTCCTGACATCCGTTACATCCGTGGAGCGAATCCGTTGCCGAACTTCCCTCTTCCTTCAACATCCGTTTAAGAATCCTTACCTACAACTTGTTCTTTTAAAGAATCAATTTCCGTTAACAACTCTTGGCGATCGGAAGCCTTGAGCAGATAGCGATAAACAAACCAACCCGTATATCCCATGCCAATCAACTCAAAAATTGGAGCTACCAAAGGGACATCATTAAGAGCACCTAAAACTCCCAGCATCACCTTAATACTAATACCGCCTGCTAGAATTAAACCAACAGTTATGAGGGGCTTTTGGTAGTCAGCAAAAAAATTAGAGAGATAGGCTGGAAGTTCCGACAAAATTGTAATAACTTGGTCTTTAATATCTTGGAACTGGCTGGCCGTTGTTTCCGTGGTTGTCACTGTAGTCATGACCCCCGGTTTGTCCTCCACCAGATCTACTGTCACGACTTCAGTGATTGTTTGTGTCTCGTCCGAAAAGTTAGCTTGTGTCATTGAATACTTCCTCCGTTGTCAGGTAAAATTGCAGGCTGTCAATTGCTGCCAGTATAATTCTCCGGCAATTAGCACAGCATCCGCGCTGCAGGGACTAATTGATGAGACTAAGGCAGAGTTTCACAAATTGCAAGCAAAAATAACGATATGACTTGATTTTAAACAATTGCCTCCGCTGCCAAATCGGTCTTTTGACTCATTTTTTCACTTGATCGAGGTCGATTTGATTCGGGCAAGGGCGTCCTTGTTCAAAGTCGGTGATATTGGCGATCGTGGTTTCGGCGATATTTTTCAAAGCTTCCTCGGTGAAAAAAGCTTGGTGTCCGGTAATCAGGACGTTGGGGAAAGTTAGCAAACGCTGAAAAACGTCGTCTTGAATGACCTGATTTGACAAGTCTTCAAAAAACAGATCCGTCTCTTGTTCGTAAACATCTAAACCGAGGTAGCCAATTATACCAGACTTCAGTGCTTTGGTAACAGCTTTAGTGTCAATCAACTGACCGCGGCTGGTATTGATCAGCATCATTCCCGGTTTCATTTGCTCGATCGCCTCTGCACCGATTAAATGATAAGTTTCCGGTATCAGCGGACAATGGAGGCTGACAATATCAGAGGCGCCGAACAGTTCCGGGAGAGCGACATATTCCATGCCTAGGGCGAGGCAATCTGGGTTTTGGTAAACATCGTATGCCAACAGGCGACACCCGAATCCGTGCAGAATTTTGGCAGTAAGTGCGCCAATTCTCCCTGTTCCGACGATTCCCACCGTTTTGCCGTGGAGGTCAAAACCCAAGAGGCCGTCTAGGGCGAAATTGCCTTCGCGGACGCGGTTGTAGGCCCGATGGATTCTGCGGTTGAGGGACAAAATCAGAGCGACTGCGTGTTCGGCCACTGCGTAGGGAGAATAAGCCGGAACTCGGAGGAGAGTTAGATCTAAATCCTTCGCTGCTGCTAAATCGACGTGATTGAATCCGGCCGATCTCAGGGCCAGCAAGCGGACGCCTTTTTCGGCAATGCCCAGCAGCGTTTTCGCGTCCAAGGAGTCGTTCACGAACGCGCAGACTGCCGGAAATCCAGCAGCCAAAACGCTGGTTTCCAGGTTCAGACGCGGTTCAAAAAAAACTAAATCGTGTTTGCCGCCGACATTCGCTGCTTCCAGAAATGTGCGATCGTAGGATTTGGTGCTGAATACGGCTACCTTCATGATTTTTGCCTGCAAACCCAGTAATAGTTGGAAATTCTTTCCAGATTAACTCTAAATTTTACTAGAACGCCGTTGCCCCAAACAACCCACTTTCCCTGAGCAATATTGAATTTCTTAACAAGAGCGTCTCTGAAGAAGCCCATGTTTTAGCTTTAGAGTCACTCCGGCTTAATTTTTTGAATTTAATTGCTTATACTGGAGTCAACCGCGAGCGTTAATTGCTAAGTTTTTAGGACAAACTCAGATGCGTAAAAAAATCAAAACTATAATTTATGAAATTTTAGAAACCTCAGAAGCAAGCAATTTATACAGTTTAGTAGATGATGTTTTCATAACTTGTTTAATCCTGATAGATGTTGCAGCTTTTATTGCTTCTACTTCGCCCACATTGTCGCCAGAATACACATCGCTTTTAGCAAACATAGAATTTTTTTCCTCTTTAGTATTTACAATAGAATATATTTTGAGGCTTTGGGTGTCTACAGTCGATCGCAGATACAGCCATCCGCTTTGGGGAAGATTGAGATATGCTCTTACACCGCTAAGTTTGATAGATTTAATTTCCATCTTACCTTTTTGCTTATTGCTGTTATTTCCTCGTTTAAACTTCGTTAATTTAATTCGTGTTCTGCGCTTGTTACGCTTGCTAAAAATGAGCCGTTATTCAGAGTCCTTCCGAACGCTAGGCTCAGTATTGTACGCTAAAAAAGAGGAGTTAATTGCCACTGCATTTGCAGTTTTCATTTTGTTAATATTTGCCTCTAGCGTCATGTATTTTGTTGAAAACGAGGCGCATCCAGAGACTTTTGGGAGTATCCCCGATGCAATGTGGTGGGGAGTTGTAACATTAACTACTGTCGGTTACGGCGATATTTATCCAATCACTGCTTTAGGGAAATTGTTAGGAGCAATGTTAGCATTTTTGGGTATCGGAATTTTTGCGTTACCTGCAGGGATAATTGCGGCCGGTTTTTCTGAGGAACTACAAAAGAAAAAGCAGGAAAAAAGAGCTGACAATTTAGAGGAATTTGCGAATTGTCAATCGGTCAAAATGCTGACAGAAATCGCGCCCAGTTTTGAAGAAAAGCAAACGGCGATCGTACTTCACGTGGAAAGTTCATCAGAATTGATGAAAATGTGTGTTCAAATGGTAAATCAGAAGTTAGGAAGTGAGTTTCAAAATGAACAAATTCTGCGCGATTTAGCTATTCATCTGTACAACGAGACAGTTCGTAAATTCCAGCTTTAATTACAGCCATAGCAGAAGGAAGAAGGAAGAAGGCTATAAAGGAAGGGCGCATCATCGAATCGTATCCACACGCTCATCGACTGCCCGATAATGCGGGGAGTAACTTAGTCGTCGATTGCCTCAACACCAAGTTGCCTAAGTCGCTCAATGTTGTCCTTCATTGCTTTGAGCGCTTCGGGGGAGTGTCCCTGCCAATCCATGACCTCACCCGTGACGCGCAGCGGCTCTCGGGATCGGTATGACTTCGTGGGATTACCCGGGTATTTCTTGTCCGTCAGATTGGGGTCATCCATAATCGGGCCAGTGGGTTCCACCATGTAGATTCTGCCGGGTCCTTCGCCGAGGGCCAGCTCGGCCCCCCAAGTAGCCGCATCCAAGGTGGCAGTCAGATAGACGTAGACTGCCTTATTCCTCTTACCGTAGTTAGAGTTGTAGCCGGGCACGATTAGGTCTCCCGGCTTCAGATCTGCCCGTGTGCCATGATAGAACTGCTGCGGAATTATATCGTCAGTGGCTGTCATCGGCTCGCTCCTGATACTGTTTGTCCTCCGCTGGCAAATCTCGCGCCTGTCTCGACAGGGAGTAGGTTGAGCTGAGACAAGGGCGAACGCATCTAAATTTCATGTTAACAGAATATGGTATCTTGCAATACGGTTGACTTAAGAACAATCTGACTTTCAAGAAATGCCTGTATTGTCTATAAAATCCTGAGATTACATTCGTCAAAAAGCGTTAAATAAACCGTTTCGCGAGCTAAGTAACGACTAATTACCAATCTGGCGGCAAATTATAATATTCGAGGGTTGATTTGTCTGCCAGCAAATCTTGGGTTTTTCTGTCAATTTTAATCTCACCATCCGCTAAAACTAAAGCCCTTTGAGTCGTTTTACCGATCCAATTCAAGTTGTGAGAAGCGATCAAAATTACCTCGATCGGCAATTGGGACAAAACAGACGCCAAGTGACGCCGCCACGAGGGATCTAGTCCGTTAGTCGGCTCATCTAAGATTAAAATTGCCGGCTCTAATGCTAAAATTGCTGCCAAGGCTGCTAATCTTCTTTGACCTCCCGAAAGTTCGTGGGCAGAACGGTTGGCAAATTCTACTAAACCAAATTCGTCTAATAGGGCTAAAGCTCGATCGCGCGCTACTCCCGGCGGCACTCCGTAATTGCGTGGCCCGAACATAACATCCTCTAAAATAGTGGGCATAAATAGCTGGTCGTTAGCGTCTTGAAAGCAAAATCCAATCTGCCTGCGCGCCTGCGATAACGTTGCCTCTTCCAACTTTTTTCCCTGCACTCTAATCTCACCGGATTGAGGCATTTTTAAGCCGATCAAGTTTTCGAGCAAAGTGCTTTTACCAGCACCTGTCAGGCCGAGTAAAGCAACTCTTTCTCCCGGTTGCAACGTAAAAGAAATTCCCCGCAATACTGGCTTTTGATCGGGATAGCCAAATACTAAGTCTTGCACTTCGATTGTTGGGACTGATTTGAGTCTAGTCAATTTTTATTTTCCTCTATTTTAGGATTCAGAGTATTTAACCGCAGAGAGCGCAGAGGGCGCTGAGAGGGGAAGGGAGAAGGCAAAAGGTAGAGGCATGAATTAATCAATTAAGTAGGTGGATATCAATAAACACTATGATGTCATTGCGAGGAACGAAGCAATCGTAAGGCTTTGGGATTGCTTCGTTCCTCTCTTCGGACACGCAATATAGATGTCCAGCTACTTACCAATTGCCCATTCCCAATTACCATAAGAAGCTATTGTTAATCCGGCTGCTATTAAAATTGCTACGGTCAGCCCAATTCGCTCTTTAGGTGTTGATTTTGAGTCGGAGGGCAAACTTCCTTGATAGCCGCGAATTAGCATGGCTGCGTGTACTCTTTCGGCCCGATCGAGACTTCGCAAATAAAGCGCCCCGATCATGGAAGCACTGGCGTAGCGCAGCCATCCTCCGGTACCAGATAAGCCTCGCAGTTGCGCCGATCTTTTCATGCGGTTGACTTCGGCTAGCAAGATTTCTAAGTATTGTCCCGTTAAAAGTACAATGTCTTGCAAACCTGCTGGTAGGGGTAATCCTTTGAGGGCGATTCCGAAACTGTGGGGTGGCAAAGTTAGCAGAAAACTGTTCATAATTAGCAGGCAAATTAGGGAACGCAGCAACAGAAAACTGGCGCGTTCCCAACCTTGGGGCAGCACTAATAAGGAGAGAAAAAGCAATTCTGCTCCCAATAGTTGCGCTAGGGTTCGCACCGGCGCCCTCAGCCAAAATGACCAAAAAAGTGCGATCGCCCCATAGATTCCCAGCCACAGCCAAGCGCCAGTCTTCATAAAACCTATGCCGATGACAATTGTCAAAGACAGCCGCAATCGAAAAGGTATCGAGAGTTTAGACATCTTTAGGTTTTACCACCAACTGAGCAATCCCAAAGGCCGCGCCGAAGCTGAAGGCAGACCCTAAAAGTCCAGCAATGCTAGTACCAATAGGCTGTTCTTCTAATCCTTTAACTGTGTAATCTGCTAAAGGAGTGGGATTTTCGATCGCCACAGCTTCTTTATCTTTAAAGCCGTGTTTTTCTGCTACCGCTTCTAACCCGTCAGGCCAACTTGAAGCAAACAGCGAAAGCACCCCGGAAATTAATAAAACTCCGATTACTGGCACTACCCATTTCTGCAATTGCGGCTGTTCTCCCGGCAGTAAATCCGGCCGCACTTTGACGAGATAAGTTAAAACGCCGCCTGTAATTACCCCTTCGCCAATCCCAATTAAAATATGTACGCCTACCATTGCTGGCAATGCGATATTGAGCGCCACTGTACCAGAAATTGCCAATTGGATCGCCACGCAAATCGAAGCAGCAACGACGCTGAGGCCAGCGGCAATCCCTGCTGCTAGCGGCAAACGATTTCGGGAACCTCCCAATAGTTGCTGTAACGGCTGCAACAGCCACCAGCCCGCCCAAATTCCAACTAGCCCCATGTTAAAAATATTGGCTCCCAGGGCGGTGATGCCCCCGTCGGCAAACAAGACGCTCTGAATTATAAAAACTGTGCTCATCGCTAAAGTTGCCGCCCAAGGGCTCCCCAAAACAACGGATGCCAGCGCCCCTCCCAATAAGTGGCCGCTGGTGCCGCCGGCTACGGGAAAGTTGATCATCTGGGCTGCAAACACGAAAGCTGTAGTTAAGCCCATGATTGGGGCTTGTCGGAGTCCAAGACTGGCGCGGGTTCGATTTAGGGCAACTGCAATTGCTGCTGCGCTTGCTATGCCGGTGGCAACGGCTACTGGCGGTGAAAGAAAACCATCAGGTATGTGCATTGATGTATCCAAACGAGAGAACTTCCAAGTCTTTAGTCAACTATTTTTTACAAAAATTTAAAACCCCCTCTGGGGGCATTAATGCGATCGAGCGATCGGGGGATTTGCGGCGGGCGATCGCTTATGGGATATAGATTAGCGCCTCAGGGGCAGAATTTTGAGGATGAGAAATTTTACCTTAAATAATCCTGAAGAATTATTCGGATATTTTACCGGCCACCCTCACCTTGAAGCTTTTTGATAAGAATTATTAATATTTGTTTACAGATTCAAATCCAAAATTGTATTCACCGTCAAGCTCAAACAAGAATTTTAAAAAAATATAAAGAATAGACTGAAAATCTTTCATTGGTTTTATTCTCAACTCTTGAGAATAAATAGCATTAAGTTTTTGACGACCGCAACAATGAAATTAGCAGATAGCTAGTCCCAGCCAAAGTATTGCGTGTTATAGAAACTAAAAAGTCCGAATTATTGCTAGTTCATATAGTTAGCAGTATTTTTGCGGTTGTCGATCGCGCCAATGTGCGATCGGCTTTGCCCGCACGAGCTGCATTATCAAGAAACTCAAAATACTAATGCGCTTATTCTCAAGTAATTTTCCGCACAACCTACAGGATGTTTGCCAGTGGTGCAGCACTCAACCCAAGACTCAACTACCGATTTAGTTCCATCTGAATTTCCCAAACAGTTAGATATCGCTCAAGTTTCTGTCTACGGACTTAGCTTTTTATCCGCTGGTTTATTTCTGTTTTTACCTTTAGTTAACCTACTGCATCCAAGCCCTTGGCAGCGGTGGATGGGAACCATTCACGGCATGGGTGCAATGTGGGCATTAGTGGTAATGGTTTATACAGGACATTTAACTTTTCCCTTGTGGCAGGTTGCCGATAAAACCTTGCCACAAATGGGTACATTAGCTTTTTAGTAAACGCCAGGGAGATGAACAAAATTGTTTGGGTTAGCGTCGGAGCTTTGACTCTTTTATTTATGACTTTTCCCATCGCAATGTGGCACATTAGCCAAAAAGAAAAGTTTTGCGGTTTCCACCTCAAGTCTTTGACAATCGAGCGGCAAAATCCCGCTAATGCTGTTGCTAAGGGGGTGGCTCAGCCAGCTATTGCCCGTAGCAGTGCGCTTCCGGCTGCAAATAATTTCAGTTTACCTGTTGACCGCCAAAAAATTTGCCTGACAAGTCTCCAGACGTTTTACATTTCACTAATACGCCTACAGAAATGGCTATTGCGAGTAACCCTACAGATAAGACTGTCCAAGCTGTACCTGTATCAGCAGCCCAGCCGAAAGTTCAGGCGGTGGATGGAACAAATCAGACAGCAGAAATTACAGATAGCGTAAAAATAGATCAGTTAGCTCTAAAACTCTACGATCGCATCGATCGAACTTGGCAAACTAGCCCTACGTTCAATCAAAATCTAGTGTATCGAGTCACTACAAGTCAAGATGGGGCGATGGCGTTCCGCCCCGCAAGCTACGGCAATTTCGAGCCACTCAATCAACCAGCCAAGGATTACAGCCAAGAAACTCCTTTGCCAAATCTGCTGACATCTTCCGAAACTAGCAGCGGTAACAGTGCAGCAGCATTCGTTAAGTTTACTGTAGTGTTTGCTCCTACTGGAACCTTAGAAGTTAGCCCGTAACTCACATACAACATCTCTCCGGTAAGGTGCGCCATCCGCACCTTACTTTTGATTTTTAACTTAAATGTGATATTATAAACACCGCCATCTAAGGCCTGCTACTTCTAAAACAACAAATGAAAGAACTTGACGAGAAAAAAACCCAGGAACTGCTATGCACCATCATGGAATGGGAACTTGCAGGTGTCGTGCGCTATACCCACTATTCACTAATGGTGACAGGGCCAAACCGGATTCCCATCGTGCAGTTTTTTAAAGCACAAGCAACGGAATCCCTACTCCACGCCCAACAAGCAGGAGAAATTCTCACCGGTTTAGAGGGGCACCCTAGTCAGAAAATTGCTCCCATCGAAGAAACCTACAAACACTCGGTGAAAGACTTATTGGAAGAAAGTTTAAATCACGAGAAAAAAGCGCTTAAAAAGTATAAATCTTTACTTGAAGTTGTGACTGACTCCAGCGTTTATTTGGAAGAATATGCCCGCAATCTGATTGGACAAGAAGAATTGCACCAAGTAGAATTGAAAAAAATGCTGCGGGATTATAGTTGATTTAATCATTAGTTAGTTGTTATTGGTTATGGGTTATGGGTTATTGATTATTGGTTATTGGCAATCACCAATGACCAATAACCCATGCCCATGCCCCCTGATTATAAAAAATGAATTTTAGTGAAGCCATACCCACTTTTGTAATTACCCTGCGCGAAGGCGTAGAAGCCGCCTTAGTCGTCGGAATTGTACTAGCTTGCCTCAAAAAAGCCGAGCAAAGTCACCTCAATTCTTGGGTTTATGCAGGTGTCGCAGCCGGCATCGCTGCTAGCGGTTTTGTGGGTGTTCTATTCAATGGATTTCTCACAGCACTATCGACATCAGAGCAGCCTTACGCACCAGTAATTAAACAGCTATTAGAGGGCGTGTTGGGCATTGTGGCGATCGCAATGCTAAGCTGGATGCTAATTTGGATGACTCAGCAAGCGCGCTTTCTCAAAGCAGAAGTTGAAGGAGCAGTTACAGCAGCTTTGACAGAAAATAGCAATGCCGGCTGGGGCGTATTTGGCTTAATTTTTATTGCGGTACTGCGCGAAGGTTTTGAAACAGTTATATTTGTCAGCGCTCAGTTTCAACAAGGTTTGAGTCCCGCTTTGGGAGCTTTGGGCGGTTTGACTGGGGCGGCAATCATTGGCGCGCTACTGTTCAAGTGGGGTGTCAAAATTGATATCCGCCTGTTTTTCAAGTTTATGGGGATTTTGTTGCTGTTAATCGTGGCAGGTTTGGCAGTATCTGCACTCAAGCATTTTGACCAAGCCGCTGGGATTTTGTCGCAGATGAATAGCAAGTATGCAGCGATTTGTTTTTATTACGATCGCCTCGCACCACTCCACTCTTGTATTTTAGGCCCGATGGTGTGGAATGCAGCGGAAATTTTGCCCGATCGGGAATTTCCGGGAGTCGTTCTCAAAGCACTATTTGGATACAGAGATCGACTTTATCTCGTCCAAGCGGCGGCTTACACAATATTCTTAGCCACCATCGGCACTCTTTATTTCCAAAAATTAGGCTCTAAGGCGACTGTTCCCAACAAAAATGCTCCGCCCGATCCAGCGCCAACTCGCCCTCAGTAGCTATGCAACGGGTTTTTATCGGTTGTTTTGCTGATTCGATGCCCATAAAAAAATTAGCCGCACCGACCAAAAATTGACCAAAAATTGTCAAGTTGCTGGATTGATTATTTGACTTTTATATGATCTCATTTAATGATCGCAATATTGTTTATTTATTTTATAATAATTTATATTATTATCATTTAATAATACCGTCAATCCCCCAAAAAAGCAAGCCCTACCCCCTCAAAAAACACAAAAATTTTATAAGCAAAATTAACTAAGTTAAAAAATTTACAGTTAACGGTTAACAGGGTTATGCAAAACGCGGACTACCGTTAGGGTGCGCCTGGGGCTTCACAGGAGGGCCCTGCATAAGTTAAGGCGGTTCTTGCCGACCAAAAATCTGTCCCCAGCAAGATTTTTGGTCAACAGTTTTCTGATATGTGCTCTTAGGGCTTATAATTAGTACAAGAATATTTACAGAGCCCCGAAAGTTCTTAATCAACCTTATAATCCTTACATGAAGCTTAAAATTAAAAAATTGTTCGTTAAAGTTACCTGGAACCCCCAGAAGGCTGTAGGATCTGCCATTCGGTTAGCGGTGAGATAAATAATGATGCCCCGGATACTTGTTATTGATGATGACGCGGCGATCGCCGAACTCGTAGCCGTCAACCTAGAAATGGCTGGCTACGAAGTCACCCAGGCCGAAGACGGCATCAAAGGTCAGGCACTAGCCATACAACTGCTCCCCGACCTGATCATGCTAGACCTGATGCTGCCTAGAGTAGACGGATTCACCGTATGTCAGCGTTTGCGGCGTGACGAACGCACAGCCGACATTCCCGTCTTGATGTTGACCGCCTTAAGTCAAACTCAAGACAAAGTAGAAGGCTTCAACTCCGGCGCCGACGATTATCTGACCAAACCCTTTGAACTAGAAGAGATGCTAGCCCGAGTGCGAGCTCTACTAAGGCGCACAGACCGCATCCCCCAAGCTGCCAAACACTCCGAAATCCTGAATTACGGCCCGCTGACCCTTGTCCCCGAAAGGTTTGAAGCTGTTTGGTACGAGCACACAGTCAAACTGACCCACCTAGAGTTTGAGTTGCTGCACTGCTTGCTTCAGCGCCACGGTCAGACAGTCTCTCCTAGCGAAATTCTCAAAGAAGTGTGGGGTTACGACCCCGACGACGACATCGAAACTATTCGTGTACACATCAGACACCTGAGAACCAAGATGGAACCCGATCCCCGCCATCCTCGGTACATCAAAACCGTATACGGGGCCGGTTATTGCCTGGAGTTGCCCAACAACGAGCAAGTAGCTGAAGAAACCAAATCCTCTGCTTGAGCTCGCGCGCCAAATGCAACAAGCTGTTAAAAATCCCGCTAGAAAAGCCTGAGAGCAAATGCTCTCAGGCTTGGTTTTTTGGAGTTTGAGAGGAATATGTCAACAAGTAGGCATTAACTCTCTTGATTCGGAAAAAAACCATGCCGCACCCCCCTCTAACCGTACTTTTAGAGAAGCTTGTCCATAGGAAAGTACCGGATTTCTTTTTCCACCTTGTCTTTTCCGAGAGGATTGGATAGCTACTTAAAGAATACTCTAGCCATAATACTCTTTAATAATATTATTTATCAATAAATTTAGAGGTATTCCTTTAGCTGCTATTTTGGCTAACGAGAAGACCAACTCCGCTCAAGCGCCAAAAACAGTCATAATCCTGATATAGCGAGGGTTTTTCCTAATGATTTACATACCTGAGCTTAAATCATTGAAAATTTTTCTCAAATACCCCTTGACGAAACTACTAAAATTGTTGATTATCTATATCAATAACCTGCGATCGCTTAAAACTCCCCTGACATCTTTCTCAAGAGGTAAATGGCCGTGACCAGCATGGCAAAAAAATCCTTCCCAGCCGAAGGAAAATTATTTCCCTGGTGGGTCGGCAACGCCCGCTTAATCAACTTTTCCGGCCGTTTGCTCGGTAGCCACGTCGCCCACGCCGGCCTCATCGTCTTCTGGGCGGGAGCCCATACCCTATTAGAGGTTTCTCGCTTTAACCCAGAATTGCCCATGGACGAACAAGGCTTACTCCTGTTGCCAAACCTAGCCAGACTCGGCTTGGGCGGGGGTGCGGGAGGCAAAATTGCCGATACCGATGGGTACTTCGCCGTTAGGGCGACTCACCTAATCAGCTCAGCCTTTCTCGGCTTCGGTGGCATCTTTCACTTGCTCAAAGGGCAAGCCACCCTCGAAGCAAGAACTTCTTTCTTTGGATAAACATGGGAAGACGCAGACAAAATGACGACCTTTTTTGGCATCCACCTAGTTTTGCTGGGTGTCGCTACCTTCTGGTTAGTACCCAAAGCATCGATGGTGCAATTCCTATTTTTTACCTACAAACGCCGTTCAGATTTCGGTCAACCTTGAGACAATAACCGTATGACTGTCTTTTTCTAATATTTAGGTATCGCCACTTTGATTGTTTTTGTGGAGTCTGTCCGTAACATTGCCAGAACGAGTGCATCAAATCAAGCGCTTGTATCCAATTCCTTGTTATTGGGATTGTTTTACTAACGACTACCGCCTCACATTTACAGTGGGCCCGTGCGTTGGTTGTACTGAAGATGCGGTTGCACTGGGTTTGAGCCTAAGATTTGTTTTACCAATGCTTATCAGCAACATTGCTAGAAACTTCACAAAAATTACCCATAAATACCAAAAACTACTTTTTCAGTACCACTTTTACCAAGGGGATAGATGGCTAGCAGATTACCCTTAACTAAAGCAGAAGTCGAGAATTAGATGGAGTATCACGGGAAATACACTTTAGGAGAATCTAAAAAAGAGCGCGAATAAATAACAGATAATCCACTAGAAGCCTCATTCAAGTTTTTTATTTTTGGCGACATGAATTTATACAGTGCTAACTCACTCAAAGTCGAATTAAACCAGAGAGGTTGCCGCCTGACTCCCCAGCGAGAAACTATTTTGAGTGTCTTTCAAAATCTGCCACAAGGCAATCATTTAAGTGCGGAAGAGTTATACAGGACCTTACAGAATAAAGGAGAACGAATAGGCTTGTCTACTGTCTACCGAACCCTGCATTTATTAGCAAGAATTGGAATTTTGCGTGAATTAGAATTAGCAGAAGGGCACAAACATTACGAACTGAATTTTCCCGAATTGCACAACCATCACCATCTGGTTTGCATTCAGTGTCACAAAACCTTTGAATTTAGCGATGAATCCATTTTAAGAATTGGCAAAAAGCAAGTTGAAAAAGCTGGGGTCGAACTGCTTGACTGTCAATTAACTGTGCGAGCTGTTTGTTTGGAAGCGCTGCGGGAGGGATGGCCTTCTTTGGTGCCGAGCAATTGGTTGTGTCCCAGATATCATTCAGAAGTTGATGAGGAAATTAGTTGATTGGGATGAAATACACTTAGGTAATGGGGAAGTGGTAATGGGTCATTGGTAATTGGTCACTCTTGAACTCAGGTAGGACAATAGCGTTGCAACGAATGATAGCGAAGTGATTCTTAGGAAAGTAATCTCACGGATTCAAAACTCCTTCTTCTTAATAGCATGGGAAGGAATTTTAAGGAATGTTAGCGACGCAATTATTAGAAAAGCAATGTCACGCATTCAAAAATTGTCGCCTTTCCCTTCGCCTTCCGTCAAGCAACCTCAGAATCGCCACGTTGGTGTTCCATCCGAAATATGTTAGCGTACAAACTAGCAACAATCTGTTTACCTTCCTGCGTCAACTGCAAGTAACCGAGAGATTCACTGATGTGAGGATAAATGCCGCTCCAGTAAAACTTAGAGTAGCTTTGCAGCAAATCGCCCGGATGTCGATAGCCCAAAACTTTAGTAGCACCGCTTTCTTCCAACTCGTAAAACAGCGCACCAATTTTCTGCAAATATTGGGGGTTGCTGAGCTGACCTATCAAGTCAGCACCGCGCACTAAACTAGAGTAATTAACTGCATCCTCATCAGTGTTACCGTCTAGCACCGAGAAACGAGTCTGTTCTATGTTCTGCTTAATTATCTCAGCATTAATGAGCTTGTGGTTGCCGAAGCGCTCGTCAATGAACAATTTAGCTCTGTCAACTCGGTAAGGAGCTAAGCTAGCCGCTGTTGCACCGGGAGCAAGTGCAATTCTCATGCCATCTTTTCCGGTAGCATACAATCCTTCTGATTCTTGGTCTTGCCGGCAAACTCCTTTGACATATCCGATGTCTTGGCACAGCAAAGAAATGATGAAGTGCAGCCAATCTTCGCAGGAAACTCCCCCCTTGCGAATGTGTTTTCCACGCAAGATTTCTTGACCGACTAAGCTAATGCAAATGGCGTGTTCTACATTGTGATAAAGAGCGTCGCTGTTGGCGATATTTTCTAACGCCATTGCCCCCACCCAGCCAATAATGTCAGCATAGTCTGATTTGTAGCCTCCGTAAGTGCGGCTGTAGCCGTTCTGAAGTTGTTCGATGAAAGCCTCGATCAGCAGTTCTGTAGAATTAAACATACCCTGTCCTTTTACCTTAATATTTCCTTTTAAGTTAAGAGCGGTGCATCTATATGGGGAACCCTCTTATTTTGAGGAGATTTTAGTTCGCAACTCATTCACCCCGTGTGCGTTGTGCTCTGTGGGTGGCAGGTGGGTGGTAATCTCAAAACTCATTGACGCAGCTACGCCTGGTGAGTCACCAAGCAATCTCGCGCCCTGAGTCAAAATTCGCAAGTAACTCAGTCCATCACGGACACCCATCCCCGCCGTACTGCATACAGCAGCCTGCTGACAATTTTTCGCTCCTCTGAACTTTTTAAACTGTGAGAATTAATTGCGTATTGAATTTGCTGGAACACAGTCCGATCGATCTTACCGGAATTCCAAATATTCAAGTAAAGTTCGGAAATTTTATATTCAGGAATATAAGCTTTGGTTGTCATCTGCCGTCAACTCAATGTATATTTCTTATTGTCGGGTCATTTTAGATAACTTTATGTGATGTCGATCGGCTATAGACTGTGATGCGATCGCACGCTGGAGTTAATGCACCTCTCCTAAAGAATGGTAATTTGAGCGAAAAAGCGCGATATTGCGATCGTCATAAATTGTGCTGACGGCTGTGACAATCATCATCATAGTTGCGCGTAAATTATAGGATGTCACATACCATTCGCCCGTTGCGCTCCCCCCCTCCCAACTTGCAGCAAGGAAGGAAGTTTGAGCGCTGGTCGCGCAAATTTCTTGCCAAAGAAACTCGTGTCGTGTACAATATAGAGTCTGGTATCCTCACTTACCCATAATTATTTTCATTCATCCCGTCCCCCCAGAGGGGAAGGGACTTTCAGTGCGGATGCAGCCAAATCACTATATTCAGCAAAAAGCTAGAAATGCCGTAACTCATGCCCACTATTCAGCAACTCATCCGTTCAGCACGGGAACAAACGCAGAAAAAAACCAAATCGCCAGCTCTCAAGAGTTGCCCCCAGCGGCGCGGAGTTTGCACCAGAGTGTACACAACCACCCCGAAAAAACCCAACTCGGCGCTGCGGAAGGTGGCTCGGGTAAGGCTGACCTCTGGTTTTGAAGTCACCGCCTACATCCCAGGGATCGGTCACAACTTGCAAGAACACTCGGTAGTAATGATCCGGGGCGGTCGGGTAAAAGATTTGCCCGGAGTTAGATACCACATCATTCGCGGTACATTAGACACCGCTGGGGTGAAAGACCGCAAGCAGGGTCGTTCCAAATACGGGGCCAAGCGTCCTAAAGAGAAAAAATAACACGGAACTCGCCAGATCGCGGGGTTGGGAAGCCAAAAAAAATCTGCTGGCGCCGATCAATTGCATGCTCGATCGTCATAGATCGAGATCTGATCCCAAAACCCCAAACTCAATCATTCAAAATCAAAAATCCCAAATAGAACTATGTCTCGCCGCACAGTTATTCAAAAACGTCCAGTTCCACCAGATCCAACCTACAACAGCCGGTTGGTAAGCATGATGGTGAGACGGATCATGCAGCACGGCAAAAAATCCGTTGCCTCCAGCATCGTCTACGACGCCCTCAAAACCATCCAAGAGCGCACAGGGGCTGAACCGTTAGACTTGTTTGAAAAAGCAGTCAAAAACGCGACACCCCTGGTCGAAGTCAAAGCCCGCCGGGTAGGTGGCGCCACCTACCAAGTGCCGATGGAAGTGCGTTCCGATCGCGGTACCACCCTCGCCCTCCGCTGGCTGATCAGATTTGCCCGCGCCCGCACCGGCCGCTCGATGGCAGCCAAGCTAGCCAACGAACTGATGGATGCAGCTAACGAAACAGGCAGTGCTATTCGCAAGCGCGAAGAAACACACCGCATGGCTGAAGCTAACAAGGCTTTTGCTCACTACCGCTACTAACTGCAACATCGGGCATGGAGAAAAGCGCGATCGTGCGGTATAAAAGCATCGGGTGAGAAATTGGAAAGTGTAAGTTTTGAGTGTTGAGATTGCTTCTCTTGGCGCAATTGCGATTCGTGAAGCAAACTCAAAACTCCCAAAATCAAAACTCACGCACTCAAAATTCACGCACTCTCTAAATCCTCCATGTCGCATCCTTAATATTTTTGTAAACAAATCTTGCAAAAAATATTAAAATGTAACAATAAGCTCCAGAGACTTTTGTAAGTCCCTGGGGAGTGCAAAATAGGGTTACTGTGTAGTATAATAGTATTATAACAGCAACACAAGATTAAGGAGGTAGCTGTGGCACGTACCGTCCCGCTAGAAAAAACTCGCAACATCGGCATCGCAGCCCACATCGACGCGGGCAAAACAACAACAACTGAAAGAATTCTGTTCTATTCAGGCATGGTTCACAAAATGGGTGAAGTGCACGAGGGAACAGCAGTCACTGACTGGATGGAGCAAGAGCGGGAGCGGGGAATTACGATTACTGCCGCTGCTATCACCACCAGTTGGAAAGATTACAAAATCAACATCATCGACACTCCCGGACACGTAGACTTCACGATCGAAGTCGAACGCTCGATGCGAGTGCTCGACGGAGTGATCGCAGTGTTCTGCTCGGTAGGGGGAGTGCAGCCGCAATCCGAGACAGTTTGGCGACAAGCCGATCGGTACAAAGTACCGCGGATCGTGTTCGTCAACAAAATGGATCGGATGGGCGCAAACTTTTACAAAGTCTACGCCCAAATTCGCGATCGCATGAGAGCGAACGCCGTACCCATCCAAATCCCGATCGGCAGCGAAGAAAACTTCCGGGGAATTGTAGATTTAGTAGAGATGAAAGCCTACATCTACAACAACAACACGGGAACCGACATCGAGGAAGTAGAAATCCCCGATGAAGTAAAAGAGCTAGCAGCAGAATACCGCACCAAGCTGATCGAGTCGGTAGCAGAAACAAGCGACGCCCTCACCGAGAAATACCTCGAAGGCGAAGAGTTAACCGAAGACGAAATTCGCTTGGCCCTGCGTCACGGCACTGTCGAAGGTACGATCGTCCCCATGTTGTGCGGTTCGGCGTTCAAAAACAAAGGCGTTCAGCTTTTGTTGGATGCAGTGATCGACTACCTGCCGTCGCCCTTGGAAGTTCCCCCAATTCAAGGACTCCTCCCCAACGGCGACACAGCAGAGCGGTTTGCCGACGACAACGCCCCGCTGTCAGCCCTGGCATTCAAAATCATGGCTGACCCCTACGGCCGCCTGACCTTTGTTCGCGTCTACTCCGGTATCCTCAAAAAAGGCACCTACGTCCTGAACTCCACCAAAGACAAAAAAGAGCGGGTTTCTCGCCTAATTGTACTCAAAGCGGACGATCGGATAGAAGTTGAGGAACTCCGAGCCGGAGACTTGGGAGCAGCCTTGGGTTTGAAAGACACCTTCACCGGCGACACCCTCTGCGAAGAAGGAGCGCCAGTGATTCTGGAATCTCTGTTTATTCCAGAGCCAGTCATCTCGGTGGCTGTCGAACCCAAAACCAAACAAGACATGGAGAAGCTCTCCAAAGCCCTCCAGTCACTCTCGGAAGAAGACCCCACCTTCCGAGTCAACGTTGACCCAGAAACCAATCAGACAGTCATCGCCGGCATGGGCGAACTGCACCTGGAAATCCTGGTAGACAGGATGCTGCGGGAATTCAAAGTAGAAGCCAACGTGGGTCAGCCGCAAGTAGCCTACCGCGAAACCATTCGCAAAGCCGTCCGCGCCGAAGGTAAATTTATCCGCCAAAGCGGCGGTAAAGGTCAGTACGGTCACGTCGTGATCGAACTCGAACCAACAGAAGTAGGAAGCGGCTTTGAATTTGTCTCCAAAATTGTTGGTGGCACTGTACCCAAAGAGTACATCGGCCCTGCAGAACAAGGGATGAAAGAAGCCTGCGAATCAGGTATCGTAGCAGGGTATCCCGTGATTGACCTCAAAGCTACTATGGTAGACGGGTCTTTCCACGACGTAGACTCTTCGGAAATGGCATTTAAGATCGCCGGCTCAATGGCGATCAAAGAAGCCGTGATGAAGGCTTCGCCTGTGCTGCTAGAGCCTATGATGAAAGTAGAGGTGGAAGTTCCCGAAGATTACATCGGGAACATCATCGGTGACCTCAACTCGCGTCGGGGTCAGATCGAGGGCCAAGAGACGGATCAGGGAATTGCCAAAGTTTCTGTAAAAGTTCCACTAGCAGAAATGTTTGGCTACGCCACTGACATCCGCTCGAAAACCCAAGGTCGAGGCATCTTCACAATGGAATTCAGCCATTACGAAGAAGTGCCGCGAAATGTGGCTGAAGCCATCATCGCTAAGAACAAAGGTAACTAACGATTTTGAATTTTAGATTTTGGATTTTGGATGAAATCCAAAGTCTAAAATCTAAAATGTTAAAATCTAAAATCGCTAAAAGAAACAAGGAACAAATCGAGAATGGCACGCGCAAAATTTGAACGGAATAAACCCCACGTAAACATCGGCACGATCGGTCACGTTGACCACGGCAAAACAACTTTGACCGCCGCGATTACGATGACTCTCTCTGCACTAGGTCAAGCAAAGGCTAAGAACTACGCCGACATCGACGCTGCGCCAGAAGAAAAAGCACGGGGTATTACGATTAATACTGCTCACGTGGAATACGAAACCACAGGTCGGCACTATGCCCACGTAGATTGCCCCGGACACGCTGACTATGTGAAAAACATGATCACCGGTGCTGCTCAAATGGACGGCGGCATTCTAGTAGTGTCAGCAGCAGACGGCCCCATGCCTCAAACTCGCGAACACATCCTGCTAGCTAAGCAAGTTGGCGTTCCCAGCTTGGTTGTGTTCTTGAACAAAGAAGACATGGTGGATGATGCTGAACTGTTGGAATTGGTAGAACTGGAAGTTCGCGAACTTTTGAGCTCTTACGATTTTCCGGGCGATGACATCCCCATCGTCACAGGTTCGGGATTGAAAGCTCTCGAAGCGATGCTTGCTAATCCCAAGACTGTCAAGGGCGAAAATGAGTGGGTTGACAAAATTTACAAGCTGATGGAAGAAGTAGATGCTTACATCCCCACCCCAGAACGCGAAGTTGACAAGCCTTTCTTGATGGCAGTTGAAGACGTATTCTCGATTACTGGTCGGGGTACTGTCGCCACAGGCCGGATCGAACGTGGAACTATCAAAGTCGGCGAAACAGTCGAATTGGTGGGTCTTAAGGACACTCGCAGCACTACAGTGACTGGTGTGGAAATGTTCACCAAGTCTCTGGAAGAAGGTTTGGCCGGCGACAACGTTGGTCTACTGCTGCGGGGGATTTTAAAGGCGGATATTGAACGCGGAATGGTGATTGCCAAGCCGAAAAGCATCATGCCTCACACTCAGTTTGAATCTGAAGTGTACATCCTCAAGAAAGAAGAAGGCGGCCGGCACACGCCCTTTTTCTCTGGCTATCGCCCTCAATTCTACGTCCGTACCACTGACGTGACCGGCACGATCGCACAATTCACCGCTGATGACGGTAGTGAAGCAGAAATGGTGATGCCTGGTGACCGGATCAAAATGACTGTTGAACTGATTCACCCGATCGCGATCGAACAAGGAATGCGCTTCGCTATCCGCGAAGGCGGCCGCACCGTGGGCGCTGGCGTTGTTTCCAAAATCCTCAAGTAGGACTCCGATAACAGCTTAAATAGCAGAAAAGCCACCAAATTTAATCAGGCTTTTCTGCTATTTAGTGATTAGTTATTAATCAGAAAGTCTGCTGTTAGCAGTTAGCAAAAAAAAAACTGCAAATACACGACAGACGACAGACAACAGACAATAAACAACAAACTGAACCTCGAAAATTCAAGAAACAAAAATGGCAACAATTCAACAGCAAAAAATTCGCATTCGCCTCAAAGCTTTCGATCGCCGAATTCTAGACGCATCCTGCGAAAAGATTGTAGATACAGCAAATCGGACAGCAGCCACAGCGATCGGCCCGATTCCCTTGCCCACCAAACGGCGGATTTACTGCTTGCTGCGATCGCCCCACGTAGACAAAGATTCTCGCGAACACTTTGAAACCCGCACGCACCGCCGGATTATCGACATTCACCAGCCATCGGCCAAAACAATTGACGCTTTGATGAAACTGGATTTGCCAGCCGGCGTAGATATCGAAGTCAAGCTGTAGATTGAGTTATCGAAAACTCGGAAAGAAGGAACAAAGATTAAATAAATTGTTCCTTCTTTTTGTGGAAATTTTCTTAGTCATGAGTTATTAGGTATTAGTTATTAGTTAATAATCAGCAATAATTTCTGCTGCGGCACGAACTTAAATAATTATTTTTAATTAAGGCGCGATCACTACAAAAACGCTCCTTTAGCAGTCGCTATCATCGCCTTCGGACTCACTTAGTTTAGCAAAAAGGTATATTTAACATTTTGACGAAATAACGCCTTTGTCAAGCTGCCAGCACCGGATATAGCTCGCCGTCGCTTCCGTTGCCACCGAAAAAGCCCGATCGCTCCTGCCCCGGAATTGCCTTTAATCAGTTAAAGTAAGAAAAATAAGCGCAAGTACCGTCACTTTTGAGCGACAATGGCATCCTCTTCCTCTGTAGCAGTTCGCGAACTCCCCTTATTTCCGTTGCCGGAAGTGGTTCTATTTCCAGGTAGGCCCCTCCCACTGCAAATCTTCGAGTTTCGCTATCGAATCATGATGAATACGATTCTGGAGGGCGATCGGCGTTTCGGTGTGCTCATGTGGGACCCCAACCAAAACAAAGTCTCTGCCGTTGGCTGTTGCGCCGAAGTGATTCACTGCCAACGCCTGCCGGACGATCGCATGAAAATTATGACTCTCGGACAGCAGCGGTTCCGAGTGCTCGACGCCGTTCGGGAAAAACCCTATTTAGTCGGTCTAGTAGAATGGATTGAAGACGAACCGCCGCAACAAGACCTCAGACCTTTGGGAAAAGATGTCGAACAACTGCTGAGAGATGTAGTTCGCCTCTCCAGCAAATTGATGGATCAGCCGATCGACCTGCCGGAAGACATTCCCAGTTTGCCTACAGAATTGTCCTACTGGGTAGCCAGCTACCTGTACGGCGCCGCGACAGAACAGCAAACTCTTTTAGAATTGCAAGATACTGCTGCGAGATTGGAACGCGAAACCGAAATTTTGACTTCTACTCGCAATCACTTGGCAGCGAGGACTGTACTTAAAGATACGCTCAAGTAGCCAATTTACTTAGGAAAAAGCACGATCGGTTTGACCTGCATTGAAGAAAGAATTACACACAAATCATTCGATTTTCGATTTTCGGTTTTCGATTTTCGATTGGCAATGAGTTATGAACTAAGAGTTGGGAGATGGCTTACAGTTTCATTCTTTTTGGGAACTGGTATCTGTTTAATTCTTAACTTCAAACAGGTTCGGATAGGTTCCTTATAGCAGTAAATGCTTGTGTTAGAAAATCACGACCAACCGAAACCATACGATGCAGTTAAAGGCGGTCAACTGCCACCTCCTGTGGGCGGTGTAGTGCTCGGCGGACTAGCAGGAGTGAAACATCGGCTGTCTAGTTCTGTCAGCGAACATCGCATCGCCGCCTTGAGAGAGACATTGAATTACGGCGATGCCGGCTTAAAAATAGTCATCAAGATTTGTCAAAGCGAAACAGGGCTGGTGCAGCGGGCGGCCTGCGATTTGCTTCGGCAAAGGCTGAATTCGATCGCCCGCGAAAAATTACAGGCCTTTGTAGCTTCAAGTTCTGATTCAGAAGCTAAGGTAGACAGCAAGGTAGACAGCACTGAAAAAATATTAAAGCACTCATCCGGTGCAGTCTCAGAAAAAAATTACGATCGGCAAATGTCCGAAGCAGAGTTAATATTTGAGACAATTACGCAGCAGATGCAACCAAATTTGTTGCTGTTAGAAGCACTGGTAGCCTCTGTAGAACGCGAAGAATTTACCAGCGAACTGATGAATCTTTGGGAACTATTAATCTTAGAAATTCAGGAACCTCTCAAAGAACTGCGTCAGGCTGTTGGCAGTGCGATTTCCGCCCAACTGCGGATTCAGTGGCTGTACAATCAAACTGAATCTCAAGCCAACCAGTGGCAGCAGCGAGCTTTGCTAGCTCTTCAGACACAGGATGAAAATGCAGTGCGCCTCGCCGTGGTTCGCCAGCAGGTTCAATTCGATCAGGCTGCAGAACTAAAAATTGACTTAGACTACCAAACTGTGCGAGTAGAAAATCTCAACCGCAACTTGCTGGCTTGGGAAAGTAAGATTGCTCAAGCTAATTCCAAGAAAGAGATCCTCAAGATGCAGCTTCATTTTGCCAAAGTACAGCAGCAAATAGACTTCACTTTCAGCCAAGTCAATAGTATATTTTTTAGTCCTTAGTTGTCGGATTCTCCGGTTATATATTACGTGATATCAAACTTGTCTGACGCAAAAATGTATAGCCCCACTTAAAATTGCCTCATCTAGCTTAGCTCCCTCAAGATTAGCACCGCATAAAAATGCGCCGCTCAAATTAGCACCGCTCAAGTCAGCACCCCTTAAATCAGCGCCCTCAAGGTTACTTTCACACAAAAAAGCGTTTCTCAAGTTGGCTCTTCTCAGACTCGCTCCCCGCATTTTAGCGTCGCTTAGGTTGGCTTTTTCAAGGTTGGTATTGTCCAAGCAAGCATCTAGGAGGTTTGCTTCCATCAAGTTGGCGTTTTCCAAGTTTGCTCCGCTCAAATTAACACCAATCATTTTGGTGTCGCTCAAGTTGGCGTTTTCCAAGTTTGCTTCAATCAGGTCAGCTCCTGTTAATCTTGCGAAAGTTAGATCAGCTCCGCTTAGGTTGGCCCCATTTAGGCGGGTCATCACCAGGCAAGCATTCTTTAGCTTGGCAGCTATTAAGTTTGCCCCCATTAAGTTCGCCAAAGCAAAATTGATTTCCTTCAGATTTGCACAGGCTAGATTAATATGAATTAGGAAAGCTTCTCGCAAAGAAGCCTCTTTCAAGTTGGTTTCATGAAAATTTCTTTCTCCGGCTGCGTATCGCTTGAGAAGTTCATCAGCATTCATCTCGCCAGCCTCCTAAGTTTTACTTAAAAAGTATAGTACATAAAAAGAAATTATACTACTGACAGTAAGCTGTAGCAACCAAAAATTTTTAAAGTTTCTGTGTGATTTTTTAACTCTTCGAGTGCCGAGCGAACAAATGCTTCGCAGGCGTTAGCCTCAACGTCCATAAAGAAAATATATTCTCCGAGCGATCTTTTAGTCGGTCTAGATTCAATTCGACTTAAATTAATACCCCGACTGGCAAATACTTGTAAGGGTTTTACCAGTGCTCCGGGCATATTGGCAGGTACGCTAAAAGCTAGTGAGGTATGGGTGCAATTAGACGGTGAAGCATCGAGGATCAACTTAGGAGCAGATTGTGTAATGGATTTAATGGATGAGCGCTCCCCTGGTTCTACGTTGGCGATTTCTTCCCCACTCCTGCTGAGTACCCAAAAGCGAGTGTAATTATCGGGATAATCATTAATGGGGTGAGCTAACACTGGCAAATGGTAAAGTTCAGCAGCTCTTGGGGAAGATATCGCTGCTACATTTCTATCTTCCAGATATTGCAATGCTTCCGTGGTAGAATTCGCCGGAATTAATTGAGCTGAGGGAATAAACTGCCCCAACCATACCTGACACTGAGCTAGCGCTTGCGGATGAGAGTAAACTTTTTGAATCTCGTTAAAATTTTTGGCATTAGATACCAGGGCGTGGGAAATTGGCAAAACTAAGGCGTGTTGAATGCGGAGTTGATCGAGTCGCCACAGTGTATCTAAGGTGACAGTCACGCTGCCTTCGATCGAATTTTCGACGGGCACAACTGAATAGTCAACCTGCCCTACGGCAGATGCCTCTAGCGCTTGGGAAATGGTCGAATAAGGACACAGGGTGCATTCCAAGTTAGTTTCCAGACTCAACCAATTGACATAAGCTAGAGCCGCTGTTTCTGCATTTGTACCAACAGGACCGAGATGTGCGATAGAAATTTTCATTTAGAGGCAATTTTAGGTTACAAATGTTTGCTTTACTCTCATCAGCTAGGAAGTATGATGAAAAATTACCGATGTCGCGAAAGGTTTTATCAGTGATTTCTCGGATGACATTGCTGGGCGCGCGACTTAGTGTGCTACGTATGTCACACGTATGTCACCTTAAAAAAGGTGATAGTTTATTAAGATATGCTTAGGAATCCTATATTTTGATATTTTCTCATGTATATCCGCTTTAATTCTTCCCAATCCGTTGAGATCGCCGTACCAGAGGAACGGGTCCCCATTCAACATTATCTGCGCCAACCGAGGCGACTGGTTAACGCCCTTGTCGATCAAAGTCGCACACAACAGCTAAGCGAGGACTGTTTCCGCCTAAAAATGCGACCGTTACAATTTATGATGCTGAGCATTCAACCCACCGTAGACATGAGGGTGTGGGCTGAGTCGGATGGCACAATCAATTTGGAGTCCGTCGCCTGCGAAATTCGTGGCGTGGGTTATATTAACGATCGCTTTGCTCTCAATCTCAAAGGAAAGCTTTGTGTACACCAAAGCAGCGGGGTAGCATACTTGAAAGGAAAAGCGGATTTGGAAGTGCAAGTAGAATTACCGCCGCCGTTTTGGCTGACGCCCAAACCCATTTTAGAAGCAACGGGAAATGCTTTGCTCAAGAGCGTACTGCTGAGCGTCAAACAGCGGTTGATGTACCAGTTGCTCTCCGATTACCGCCGCTGGGCAACCAGCGAAAGTGAGCTAATATCGATCGAGATCCCCCCAATCTTATCTTTAGAAGGGTGAAATCCTAGTAGAGTTAAACTAAATCGCCAAATAGTTTGCCAAACTTGTCCATAATTTACCAAACAAGCAACTCTAGGTAAGCTTAATTATGTTTGCTATCAAACGATCGCTAAAATGGAATAACTGGGCATCTGAGCTTTGTTTGAACTAGCCTGCAGATAGCTGCCGGTCAGTCAAGATCGATTTGAGTCAGCCCTCCCAGTTCATCGTCTTCGATGATTCCCACGCCCCCAAGCCAAGCTGTTGACCTGTCTTGTGAAACTTCGTCCTTTTGGCGGAGTTCGTGCTGGGGTGGCTTGATTATTTTGCCCGGTTGATTCGTGGCGCCCACCCGAATCCTGATTTTTGGCCCAGAATTGCCCAAGCGAATGGTCATCCCGTCTGCCACTGACACCTGAGCGATCGGTCTATCATCTACATAAGTGCCATTAGCACCAAAATTAATAATTTCCCAACCATGGGCGTGATTCCACAGCTCTACGTGGTGGCGGGAAACTACAGCGCTGTAAATAATTACATCATTGTCGTTCGATCGACCGATCCGAACCACCGGTTCTGATTCAAAACACCAACTTTGAACCGGGACAGACTGGATAGGATGTAAAAGAGTTAAGGTAATCACTGATGTTTTGACACTCCACCGCCAGACAGAAACGGGGATACTTCCAGAGAGATTTTTTCGGAGAAAACTGCAAAAAATTTGATTTTTAAAGGCGTCATCAGTGCGCCCTGATTCCCTCGCTCTGCCGTAAAAGTCGAACTTTTGGCTGCTTGATGCATTTGAAGCAACTTTTGAGGGTTAGCTTTTGGCGCCGGCGCAAATTTTTGCAGTCCTCGGTAACAACCAAACACGATGTTATTAATCGGGTGAACTTCCCAGTGATGGACAGCGGTTTTAACCGTTTGATTAATGCGCTCTGTGAGGGCGCGATTGTCCTCATGGGTGAGCCGATCAATTCGATCTGCTAAATAATCCTTTTCCCGCTGATGAACCAGAGAATTTAACTCAGACCCATGCTGGTTGCACCGCTGATTCGAGTTCTCGATCGGGCGACAGTCACTGCTCAACGACTCGCTGTTTATAAAGAAAGAAGTTAACCAATTATTAATCCTGGGGTCTCTAGATAAAATACTTGTTGATTGTATCAAACAGCATAGGTCTTTTTGAGTTGCTAACATTTTCCTTATTGATGCGATACCTTTAAAATACAATGCTTTGAGCAGCAGTGGAATTTTGAGCGACAACGCATCAATCTCTAATACCGATCGACCTTCCTCGCGCGCGCGACCCCAAAATGTGAGCGGCAATTAGTCCCCCAGCGAGCGGGAAGGCCAAACTTCAGCTCAAATCTGACTCAGGCGGTTCCGGGTTCGGCTCTGGCGGGACAGATTCTTGCCTTTGCCGCTTCAACTCTGCAACTTTTTCTTGAGCTACATCCCTGACTTCGAGAGCTTTATCTTGGAATTTTTCCGCCAGACTTTGAGCGCCCCGCTTCACACCTGCCACATTTTTGAGAGTTCTGTCGAAATCTTCGTGTAAAAACTCTGCTACCAGACCGACTTTTTTGTGCAGTCCCTCCGCGTACTGCACTGGCTCCGATACAGCAGCTTCAGAGACGATCGCCCGCTTGCTGCCGATGGTCAAAATAGCTGCCACAGGTAACAAGTAAATGTCGTCTAAAACACCGCGCCAGCCGCTCGATTTAAATAGGTAGTGGGTGACTGAACCCGTGCGGACATCAAATAGGTAGTCAACCACTGCACCTGCCTTATTCCCAGCGTCCGTGAGCACCTCAAGCCCGATCGGACAAACAGCTTGTTCCGGCTGATGCAATTCCGGCAGTTCCGGGTTAATGGTGACAAAAACATTTTCCCCCACCGTATCAACTTGCGCCCAAGCGAACCAAGTTTTTTTGCTGCCCAAAAGTCCCGACTTGCAAGTAAAGCCGATCGCCCGCTGGGAGTGAGCATCGAGCCAAACCCTATCTACCCTGCCGACCTCTTCCGCCGTTCTGCGGTCGATGGTGCGGCGGCCCTGCAGTTCGCTGCGCCTAACAATCTGTGGTGATGTACTCATAAATAAACTCCTGAGTGCCGCCTTTGAAAAATGTCGATCGTCCAAAGAAGCCGATTTAATATTCTTCTTCCGAATAATGGCGAGTATGATCTGCCTCCGTTAACTCCTCCTCATCCCTAGAAGTGCCAACTTCTTTTTGGTCGGGAACAGGAATCGTGCTAATTTGCACGCCGCCCGAGGGAGCGTGAATTTCCTTAGCCTCCCTGGGCTTGACGGTAATTTGTCCTAACTGGACTGAGGACTGATTCGGGCCTACGTTAATTTGAATTTTCGGACCTGAGCGAGCCAAGTGAACGATCAGACCGTCCACAATGGGAACCTTAGCGATGGGCTTACCATCGAGGTAAGTGCCGTTGGTACCTAAATTGATCAGTTCCCAAGTTATGCCGCTGCGCCGCAATTCGATGTGGCGACGAGAAACCACAGCGCTAAAAAGAACGACGTGGTTTTCGGTCGAGCGCCCGATCCGGACGACCTGCTCGTCTTCAAAGATCCAACTGCGGACGGGTATAGACTGGAGTGGATGTAGCAAGGTCAGCTTAATCACATTGGCAGCATTGAGTTTTGGTAGAGCGCCTCAAGATGCGATTTTAGATTTTAGACTTTCTATCGCCCAATCCAAACTCGCTCTAAGAGATTTGAAATAAAAACGTAACCAGGTCTCCTTTGCCCAGAGAGATGCGGTCTCCCGGTCGCAACCGGTGGCGGTTTCCCTTGGGTAGCGGAGTATTGTTGACGTAAGTGCCGTTGGAACTGCCTACATCTTCTAGGTAGCAAGCATCTCCCTCCACCCGGAGATTTGCGTGTACCCGAGAAACTATCTCAGAATTAGCAAATCCCGAAACATCAATATCCGGCGGTACTAAGTCATTTGGCTTGCCTATGTGAACCACAGACAGACTGTGAGGCAATTCCATCGGCGTATTTGTCTGAACGTGTAGCAGGCGCGCCGACTGCTGTTGCAGTTGAGTTTTAGCTACACCTGCTGGCTGTGGGCCAGGCACCGGAGGAGAGATAGTTACTGGTGTTGCCACCGATTCAGTTGTAACAGGAACCGAGGGCGAAGGCGGGGGATCTGGAATCGTCGGAATGCTGGCGGGAGTTTTTTCCAAGTTAAGGCCCTTATTCAGGGTAACTAGAGGTTCCGCCATCAGGGGATCGGGTGGGACTAAATCCGGGGCCGGTGACGATACCACTGTGGGGCCTACAGGCGAGGGGGACGGTACTGTCACCTCAACTTCTGGAACTATGGAACCCGGACGCAAGTTAAAGCCACACTGGCCGCAAAATGCTGCATCTGTCTGAACTGCTGCACCGCAGTTCGAGCAACTTGCGGTAACAGGTAAAGGCGTGTAGCAAGCCTCACACTGGCTGGCCCCGTCGGGGTTCTGGTGATTGCAATTGGGACAGACAATCATCGATTTCTCCTTGCTATCGGCCAGATTTTCAAATCAGCCTCATAAAAATAGTCGTGTATATGGTCAAATTTTAACTTTAACCGCCACAATTCTTATATTGCTTCGCTAATACTAGCAACTGAGCTGACGCCGTGACGTTAGCTGTGATGAGCCTGATTGAGTTAGTGATAATGCTGACTGTGTTGGCACGCTTGCTGCTCTGTCGGCTATTTTACTGCTTCGCCAGCCGCCGCATCGAGCAGCCACCAAAGTTCGCCCTCTGGTTGAACGAGTCTGGCTGGATAGGTCATTTCGTCGGCTGCGGGGGCAAAAATTTGAGCGAGGGCGGGTTGTTTGCTGGCTCCTGCGACCATGAAGATGACGCACCGGGCCCGGTTGATTAATGGGACTGTAAAGGTAATGCGGGGCTGACCGTCTTTGTTGCCGACAGTTACTAGGGCATCCCGGACTTCCAAGGCTGCTGTGCCGGGAAATAGAGAGGCGGTGTGGGCGTCGTCTCCTATGCCCAATAAAATGATGTCGAAGGCAGGAAACTCGCCCTCGGATACTTTGAAGAACTGCTGCAATTCGGTTTGGTGCGCTGCAGCGTCGGCTGCGGGGTTGCCGGCGCCGGTGGGCATGGGGTGGATGTTGCTGGCGGGGATATTTACTCGATCGAGCCATGCGAGCCGCGCCATTTTTTGATTGCTGTCTGGGTGTTCTGGGGGAACGTAACGTTCGTCGCCCCAGAAAACGTGAATTTTGTCCCAAGGCAGGTCTTGGGCTGCTATCGCTCTGTAGAGCGGTTCTGGTGTGCTTCCGCCCGCTGCGGCGATCGTACAAAGTCCGCGTTCTGTTATGGCTTCTGAGATTTTAGACAGCACAATTTCCAGCGATCGATCTATTAGTTGTTCCCGATTTGCTAATACTTCAACTACTTTTTTCATTAATTTCCTCTCAACTTTCCTTGGGTGTTATTCTCAGCAATTGCCAATTTTACCTTGACATTTTGGTTTGAGGTCGATCTGCTGACAGACTCGGCAGGGCGGACACGGCAGCCCATAACATTTTATCATCTTATGCCCCTTGATTTAAGGAATGCAAGACATATTTCTACCACTGCTTTATGGATTTTCACTGGTTGCATTGAGCTTTGGCAACTTTCAATCAAAAGTGTGATCTTACTCGGAGCATCTCTGCAGAAAGTAAAAAGCGTTTTTTGGGAGTTCGATCCGTCTCGCACAGCAAAGTCTTTAAATATAGCGAGCCGGACGATCGCACACCGAAAGTAAAAGCCAAACCGAGATGCTCGCGATCGCACTTACCCCGGCATAGCAAAAATAATCAAGATTGATGTGGTAGACTAGGAAAAATAGTTTTAAATCCGCACGATCGGATGGAAGCAAAACTATGTCAATTTTAAAGCGATTTCCTACATCTGTCCGCTATCTAATAGCCCGGTTGCGCCACTGGACCCAACCGGCGGTTTGGGCTCCGTTAGCCGTGCTGTGTGCGGGAGGGTTATTTATCTGGGAGGTTTCTGTAAATCCAGAAAAGTTGAGCATAGATGGCGAAGAAGAAGTAGCCACAAACAATCCAGCTTCGCTATCGGGACTATCTGCTGAAGATACCGCCATTGCGGCTGAAATCGACAGCTCACCAGTGCTAGTCAATCAGTTTAATGGCTCTACTGCTTCTGAAGTGAACTTGTTAAATTCATCAGTAGTAAAAAGCAAAGGTTTATTCGAGGAACTTCGAGATCGGGAATTAGAAACTCCTCAGCCATCTCCAGCCCCCAATCGAGTAGGAAGCAGCGGATTTTTCCCCTTGCCAAATTTAGCAACACCTGCTGTCGAGGCCGGAAACAATAACCCCCAAAATTCCAGCTTGCCAACTTCAAACGCCACATCAGCGTTGAGTTTATCTGGTAGTGGGAGACTGACTTCCGGGATAAAAACGATCAAGCCTGAGTCTGGGGGTACAGCGACAGCAACTTTATCGCAGGCGTCGAGTGATGCTAATTCAGATAAACAAAACGAAAATTCTCTGCCTTTGAGTCCGCTGCAAGCAGCTATGAAAAAATACGTCGTTGCTAACCCTTCGGCAACGCTGGCGGAGGCTGAGAAAACAGCAGACTCGGCTACATTGCTCGATCGACCGGCTTCCGATCCGGCAGAAGTAAATGCGACAAATTTGCTCCCAACGACCGCTACAGCTCAAAGTGGAGCAAATCCTGTGAATGTTCCCACAGCACTTCCCCCTATTGTGGCTCCGACAAATACTGTGAGCAAGGAATCTCAAGAATTCTTAAAACCGACAGCTACAGTCCCTGAATCATTGGCTGGGTTAAATTCCCGAGTACCGCTTCCCGAAATTAATGCAGGGGCTGCAACGGTGGCTTTGCCCAAAAATCCCTACCAAACTAATTTATCTGGCTCAGGCTTCGCACCTGAAGTTCAACCTGTGGCACTTCCAGTAGCCATACCTTCGCCAACACCTCTACTTCCAAATGTCGGCCCATCTCCCTTTCCAAGTGGGATTGGGGGAAGCAAGATAATTAGCCCTCAATTCTCTCCCAATGCAGCGAATTCTCAATTTCAAACACCTCCACCCAGTCAGCTTAATTTGCCGGGTCAGCCTAACTTTGGAGTTGTTCCCCAAAACACAAATCAGGGCGTGCAGCCCATTCAACCTCAAACTTTTGCTACACCCGGCTCCCTGGCTCCGGGACGCTACATTGGCGGTGGCGAAATCAATACTTTTTCTAATCCTTAAATGAAAGAAGTTCGGCCACGAAAACGATATTATCAATTCCCAAGACTTAGGCTACGCGGTTCCTGGCCTTCGACTTCGGTTCTCCTCAGCGTAGTTGAAGGGAAGGGAGCCGAAGGCAGTGGAAGGGCACTACAAGTTCCGAATTACCCATTCTCAATGTTAGTGGTAAAACTTACCTAGCGGCGGCCCGCACCAACAACAATCCCCCGATTCCCAAGCCAAACACGATAGGCAGCCAAGCCGACAGAATCGGAGTCAAAACAGCTTTCACGCCCATAGAACTGGTGATGAAAGAAAATACGTAGTAAGTAAAAATCACAACTACGCTAATACCAAAACTCGTTCCTCGACCGGAGCGGCGTGGTTGAGTTCCCAAAGCTGCTCCCACTAAACCAAATACCATGCACACGAAAGGAAAAGCATATTTTTCTTGAATTCGCACCTTTAATTTGCGAATTTGTGGTTCGTCGCCACTGTTTTTAATGATCTCCAAACGCTCTAAAGCTTGGGCAATGTTCATTTCCTTGAAATCCCGCGCTCTAGCCGCTAAATCTAAGGGCGTGCGGGGGAGTTGCAATTGCTGGTGTTGAAACCTAACTATATTGCGGTAAGAGCCATCAGGAGCTACTATATAAGCGGTTCCGTTGAAAAAATCCCAGGTATTTTCTGAGGGATTCCAAGTAGCGGATTCTGAAGAAACGATTTGATTGAGGCCTGGGGTGGAGCGATCGATAATTGTTAAACCTTTCATTTGCTGGCCGTCAAATTGTTCTGCATAAAAAAAGCGCGCCAGGATTTCGTCGCCGCCTTTTTCGGGTTTGCGAAATTCTGTGTAGATAATATTTCTATCTTGAAATGTCGGTTTTTCTCGCTTCAGGGCTCTGTCTAAAGTCACAGTAGCTCTGTAGCTGGCGGCGGGTACAACTAACTCTTGCAAAGCAAAGGTGAAGCCTGCAACAATTAAACTCATGATCACAGCAGGCAGTATCAATCGGTATACGCTGACTCCGCAACTGCGGAGGGCTATGAGTTCGCTGTCACTGGACATTCGGCTGTAGGCCATTAAGGTTGCTAGCAGCATCGACATCGGGAAAGCCAATACTACGAAGTAGGGAATTTGCAGGAGAAAAATTTCTATGGCTGCGCCGTAGGGGAGGCCGGATTCTGCTACTCTGCGGACTAATTCAAATAAAGCTCCAACTGTGACGGCGACGGAGGTAAAGAGTCCGACGCCAAAGAGAAATGGCCCGATTAGTTCTTTGGTAATGTACCAGTCCATTACTGAAATTCTCGGCAGCCAGTTGATGGGATTCAAAGAATTGGATATTGCTATTTTCATAGTGGCGCGTTCTCGCAGATTGCTCCTCAATCTAAAATCTAAAATCTAAAATTCGGCCGTTTGCCGAATGCCTTCAAAAGACTATCGCACGAAGTTGTCACCCAAGTAATACTGACGTACTAAAGGATTGCTGTAGAGTTCTTCTTCAGCCCCGGAGGCTAAAATTTGGCCGTCTCGCATGATGTAGGCTCGATCGGTAATTTCGAGGGTTTCTCGGACGTTGTGATCGGTGATGAGGATGCCGATTTTACGATCGCGCAATTTAGCAATAATGGTTTGAATTTCGTCTACTGCGATCGGATCGACGCCTGCAAACGGTTCGTCTAAAAATAGGAACATGGGCCCGTCTCGCCCTGCCGCTAATGCTCTGGCTAGTTCAGTCCGCCGCCTTTCTCCCCCCGATATTTGAATTCCCAAACTAGATGCTATTTTTTCTAAGCGAAATTCTTGCAATAGGAAATCGACTCGCTCACGCCATTCCCAGCGCGGCACTTGAGTTTGTTCTAGGACTAACAAAATGTTGTCCCGCACGCTCATGTTTCGGAAAATGCTTGCTTCTTGAGCGAGATAGCCAATTCCCAAATGCGCTCGCTGGTGCATCGCCAATTTAGTGATGTCTAAATCGTTTAGCCAAACGGTGCCTTGATTTGGTTTTTCTAATCCGGTTGCTATGTAAAATGTGGTGGTTTTGCCGGCACCGTTGGGGCCTAGCAGTCCTACAATTTCTCCTTGCGCTACCGAAAGGTTGACGCGACTAACTACATTGCGTTTTCCGTAGGATTTGTGAATATTTTCGAGTACAATTTTCATTTTCGCTCCCGGCAAGCTCTACAAGCTAATTTCAGACTGCGGCTTTGTGCGATCGAGTCTCTAATTTAAATTTTACCTTTTCAAGTTTGTGAGTATTATAAAGACGAAATTTCGCATCTATCCCAAGTAGTAGGTTTTGGCTGAGGCGAAATTTCGCTGCTGCGAGCCACTGTTACCGGGGAGCTGTAGTTGGACGTGGGGAACCCACTGCATTTTGAGCTGCCGCATCTTGTTCCGGGGCAACCAGATAAACAGATTCTACCTGTCCTGGGTTGTCTGGCAGGGCAATAAACCGCCCTTCGTCGATCAGGTATGTTATGGTTTCGCCGCGCAGGCTGTTGCCCTGCTGCAATACGTAAACATCTCCGCTGAGAATGATCCGGCGCTCGCGGCTGAAGTATTGAGCTTGAGCTGCGGTTGCTTGTATTTGGCGGGCTGGATAGTTGATTTGGACGTTGCCGCGGGCTGTCACGATGCCGGTTTTGGAGTCGGCTTCTTGAATGTCCGATCGCACACTGAGAGTGCGGGGCGGCCCGGCTTGCGGGTAGGTGGGAGAGGCAATCGCGCCTGCCAGAGTCAGGGGCAACAGCAGCGATAATCCTTTGAATATTCGGGAATTGAGTAGTTTAGCGGAGGGCATCATAGCTTACAAGCCTCAAATTTTGTAAAATTCCTGAAGGGTATCATTTCCAGCTTTGACACTGACAGATATTTTATTTTAACGAGCGGAAAGACTTTGGCACTTGTTGATCTGCCCGCGGGAGAAGGTCAATCAATTATCGTAGCAATCTTAGCAGCACTTTACTTCACTGGAGAAAGATGATTTGCTGGAGAAAGTCAGTTTTTTGACGGTTTCGGCGATCGGGAAGTTTCGGGCAGCCTGCAACCACAATCACGACTCGCTCTCCTAATCGAGATCGGACGCTGTTTTTGCCAGAACATCCTCAATCCATCCTCTGGTATTTTCTAGGCAATAATTGGCTGATAGTCATGATCTCCGCCTCCGCAATAATTACTTTGCAACCGGGAGCATAATCAGAAATCAACTCACGACACATACCGCACGGTGGCACAAATCGACCTTTACGATCTACAGCAACTATTGTTTCAAGTTCTGTATCTCCTGCTGCCGCTGCCATTCCGATCGCAATCGCTTCAGCACAAACCGCAACTCGCCCAACATACGCTTCCAAATGGACAGAGGAAAAGACTTTGCCCGACTTTGTTCGCAATGCTGCCCCAACATGGTGAAAGTCTTCTTTGAAACGCTTGTTGATTATGGAGCGAGCATTTTCAATTAGTTCTTTATCCTTCAATTCGATAGGAGACATAGGATTTAACTCATTGCAGTACAGCTTTCGATAATGAGTGTGTTGAAGTAAACCCACTCATAACCTCAAGATAACTTAGCCCCGATCGCCAACAGATTGCTTTTAAACTGCGAGCTTCACAGATAACTCAAGCCGTACAACGGCTCAAGTCAGCAGCGTTTTAGTTTGATAATGCGTGGCAATTGCAAGCCTGCAACTTCTATGCCTGTTAACAACGGTACAAATTCAGCGACTTTTTCCGGCCCAGCTTGTTGCAAAGCACTCAAAAGTTTAGCACTTTGTCCGAGCAAGTCTTCAACGGCAATTCCGGCATAACTCGGCTGATAATAACTGAGCCGATTTATTCCTTCTCCCAGCAAGATTACTGCACCGCGCCAGTTGTGATTTCCTAAGTGATAAAGCGCGACCGCAATTTGCAATATTCCCTGATAAAACCTTTTTTCCGGCTCGTCGGCTTCCATCCACAAAGCCTCTAAAGTATCGTGACAAGCGTAAAATTCTTGGCTGTTAAACTGTTCGATACCTTGGCAAAACTCCAGCGGGATTTCCTCTGTCATTCGATTGAAAGTTGGGGATTTTCGATTGCGGATGTGTGTTTGAGTAGGCGGCGATCGATTTCTTTTAAATAACTAAGTCTTAAAAGTAGGAAAAATAACAACCTGTTTTCCAAACTGCTGCCATTTCACGACCGCCTACTTAACCGATTACATAGTGTCTCTGACAGCTTTAATCTGATCCATTCCTATTTCCTGAGTAGTTCCAGCGAAATCGTTATCTGGCGTCAGAAATAACATACAGTGACACTCTTTGCGCTCGCGCATGGGAATGCACGGACAGTTCCAGTAGGCGGCTTTTACTTCGGCTTCTTTATCTTCGTAATGGCGACAAGGGCATAAGGGAGCGCCTAGTTCATCCTTGTGTTTTGCTAGTCCTTCTATCACGACAGCAGTGACAGAAGGCTCGGAACAAAAGTAAGTTCCGGTGCGCTTGGCGTAGGTTTCGGAGAAATTCTTCATCGCCTCCAAAGTTTTTTCGTTGGAGAGTTTAGATGTTTCTGTTGTGTTCATAGTTTAGGATCGGAGTTGAGGATGCTACGAGCTTTTGACAATTGTAGCGCAGAATAGGATTTTAAACACTTGTATATTTCTGTTTACTTACAATGAGGAAAACCTTGACAAAGATTGAGTTTTAGGTTGTCGGTTTTTTAGTGGTTTTTCTCTATCCCGGAGGGTTCGGGAAACTGGCTGCAGACCAGGTTTTTGGAGCTGCCAAAAGATTTGGGCAGTCGATCGCCCTCAACAATCATCCCCCAAAGGGGATTAAAATCGGATAAGATAGCACAGCCCTGTCCCTGTTAGTGGCATCTGATGGCAACTTCCCCGAACCGCACCCACAGCAAAAAATCTCCTCCGTCTGGGCTGATTTGGCCGGCTGACACCGAGTTAGTCGGATTAGTGTTTGAATTGACTCCCCGCGCTGCTAGCTATCTGTACGCGCAGTATGCTATAGGTTTGCACGCTTGGTTTTTAGGTCAAGTACAGCAAACTGACCCGGATTTATCGCAACTTTTGCACGATGAACAGTCAGAAAAAGCCTTTACTATTTCGGGATTGGAAGGTGATTTGCTCCCTGGCGGCAAAGAATTTCAGCTTTTGGGCGATCGAATTTATCGCTGGTACGTAACAGGACTTTCAAAGCCAGTGGTTCAGTGGCTGAGTCAGTGGCTGCAAAATTTGCCCCAAGAGATAGATTTGCGAAATGCTCCGCTGCTAATTCGCTCTTGGGATATTGCTTTTGCGCCCACAACTTACCAGCAATTATTAACAGCAGAACCCCCATTTTCGCCAACCATCAAACTTAGTTTTGTGACTCCTACAAGCTTTCGTAGCAAAGGCCATCACTTCCCTTTGCCAGTTCCCGAAAATGTTTTTCACAGCTATTTGCGCCGCTGGAATAACTTTTCGGGGGTAAATTTTGACCAAGCAGAATTTTTGAATTGGATTGATGAAAATGCAATTATTAGCCGCCACAAATTGGAGTCGCAAAAGGTAGCGGCGGGCAAAAAAGGCATGGTAACGGGATTCACTGGGGCTGTGGAATTTGGGCTAGGGCGATCGGCTCACAATCGTCCTGATTTTGTAAAATTATTTTATGCTTTAGGGCGGTTAGCGCCTTACTGCGGCACAGGCCACAAAACAACTTTTGGATTAGGACAAACGCGAGCACAATGGTTGACAGAAGCGCTACCTGAAGTGTCAATACAAAGCGTATTGGCAGCCCGAATAGATGAATTGACCAAGAAGTTTATGGCGAACAGAAAGCGTAAAGGTGGAAGTCGTGCTGCTGAGATTGCTGAAACTTGGGCAACGATTTTGGCGCGCCGGGAATTGGGGGAATCTTTGCTGGATATTGCTGCTGATTTGGAAATGCCTTATGAAACTGTGAAAACTTACGCGAAGTTGGCAAGAAGGGCTTTGAAAGTGGAGGATTAGCGCGAATTTGTTGACTGTTGACTGTTGACTGTTGACTGATGGCTACTGCCTACTGACTAATGACTGCTGACTAATGACTCTTAGTAAATAGGTATATGTCGTCTCGCTGATATTTTAGTTGAAATTGAGGGGTGTTTTTTAGTTGAGTTACTAGGTTTTCAACAAATTCTCGATCGCTCATCCAGCCAGGATATCTGAGGTTGAGCAATACATAATCAAATTCTGCGAGATTTGCAGGTGGCGCGTTAGCCTGAGTTAATCTTACTACAGGGCGGTGCGCTAAGTGCGGAGCAATCTGAGCAGTTGTTAAAACACTGCCTTTGGTTTCAACAAGAGAAATTGCTTCTCTGGTAGCGGGCAAAGTGTCCATCCCATTTAAATAAATAGTCCAAAAATAGCCGTATTTCGCTAAAGCTAAGAAAGCAATCAACGACCAAATTACAATGACTCTAGGCAATGGATAGTTAGGAAGTGGCAATCTATCAAATATTGTCTTTCCCTTTTGCTGATTGCTATATGCTAAACTGGAAATTACGGCAACCAATAAAAACGGCAATATCGGCACAGAATATTGATGAATTAAATCCCGCTGAGCGGGGATATCGGAAAGAATATTCATCGCCAACATCGGCACAGCACTAATTAAAGATGACAGATGAAGCGGGGACAGCCACCAAATTACTGGTAATAGCAATAACGCTAAATATTCAAAAGTCTCTAAAGAAAACAAACGCCCTAAAACTAGATTTGGTTTCACTATTAAATTAATAGCAATTTCCAAAACCGAGTTTCCCAAATATTGATATCGCCCGATTCCCGCGTGTTCTCTTCCCTGATTAAAATACGGTATAACTGCCTGAGTAACTACCAGGAACCAACCCGCGCCGAGAAATAGAGCTATCAGCCCACAATTGCGTTTCTTGTCAAAACACAACAACCACAAACCCATCGCAGCCACAGTTAAAGATAGCACGGCTTTGCAGCTCAAAACTAATACAATCGCAGCACAAAACCACAAGGTTTTATTCAGCCTCGCGGCTAAGATTGCCGCTAGCATTGCTGGCAAAGCAATTACTTCTGGGTGAAAGTCGAAGAGATTGACATTAAATACTGCGGGATAAAGCAGATATACGGCTGAAATTGCCATTGCTTTTCGTTCGTTTAATCCCGCTTGACGTGCCAAACTCCAACTCGGCCAAGCGCCTAAAGCTAGGGCAACAGCTTGCACTAAAAAAAGCCAGTGAACATCTGGATATATTTTGTAAAGTAAAGCTAGTGGATAGAAAATAAAAGCGGCGTGATCTCCCCAAATATTTATTGCCATTAAAGAGGAAAATGGCGTTTGATTTTGGGAGATTAAATAAATTGCTTGGTCAAAAATTGCTAAGTCGAATGCAGTTGACTGAAACAAAGCGTGCCGCGCGCTGCTGGCGGCAAATAAGACTATCGTTGTCACGACAATCATTAAAAATACTGGATGATATTTTAGGGATTTGAAAGTTAGCATTTTATTGGTTTAATCAGCCCTTCGTTTAAATAGCAGGACTTCGTTTTTTTGATAAGTTAATTTAAAATCGGGAGAAGTTTTAAGTTTATTTGCTAAGGTATCACCAATTTTTTCAGTATCAGGCCAGGGATGGCGCAGGTTTAATAATATGTATTGAAATTCAGCTAAATTTGTTTGGGGCGAAATTTGTGACAGCAATTTTACTATTGGGCGGTGGGTAAAGTGAGGGGCAAGTCTATTATCTGTTAAAATACTGCTTTGCGGTTGAACTTGTGCGACTGCTTCGCGTGTAGCTTGCCAGGTATCCAGTCGATTTATGTACAGATAAAAATCTTTATATTCGCCCACACATAGGAAAATTAGTAATGACCAAATTATCATGATTCTCGGCAATTGAATTCCCTGCCAAAGTTGAGAAATTCGGAAGTTTTTAAATTGTGGCAGATTGACCCATGTTAAAAAATGTTGCTTATTTACTTTATCCTCTTCCTTGTTGCCTTTTATTTCTTCCCTTCTCCTTGTTTCTTCCTTCGCGATAACTGCTAAAAATAAGAAGGGAATTACAGGCACTGAATACTGATAGGCTAAGCTGCGTTGAAATGACAAGTCAGAGAGGATATTGATGAGCAGGGTAGGGAGGGCAGGAATTAGCGCTGTTAAATATTGTAGGCGTAGTTTGCCAGAGAAGGGCAATAGCAGCCAAATCACCGGTAAGGTGAGGAGAAATAAATATTTGAATGTATCGAATGAAAGAATTTTTCCTAATACTAACTGTGGTTTTAATATGAGATTGATGATGATTTCTAGTACGGATTTGCCTAAATAGCTGTAGCGCCAGACTCCAGCGACTTCGCTGCCGCTAAAGAAGGGGATTATTTTCTGGGAAGCTATCAAAAACCAAGCTGCACCTAGCAAAAGTGCGATCGCCCCGTACCGTTGCTTTTTTTCGCAAAAAAACAGCCAGAAACCCATAGCAACAACGGTTAGGGACAAAACCGCCTTGCAACTGAGAACTAACACAATAGCGGTACAAAACCACACAATTTTATTTAAACGCGCAGCCAAAGTTGCTGCCAAAAGTGCGGGTAAAGCGATTACTTCCGGATGAAAATCAAATAAATTGATGTTAAATACCACCGGATAAAGCAAATAAATCAATGCGATCGCACGGGATTGTTCTTGATTTAAACCTGCCAAACGCGCTAAACTCCACGTAGGCCAAGCCCCCAGGGATAATGCAACTGCTTGTACCAACAGCAGCCAATGCACATCCGGGGAAATTTTGTACAGCCAAGCTAGCGGATAATAGATTACCGCTGCGTGATCGCCCAAAATATGAATCCCCATTAAAGAAGAAAAAGGCGTTTGGTTTTGGCTGATTAAGTAAATTGCTTGGTCAAAAATTCCCAAATCGAAAGCAGTTGATTGGAATAAAGCGTGCCGTAAACTGCTACACAAAAAGAAAATTGCCGCAGCAGTGGCGATCGCCCAAACCAAACTCGACGGTAGCTGCGATCGACCTTCTTCTATATTTTCGGCATTTTCGGCGATCGAGACACTGATTTCCTCACGGTCATCAGCAAAATTTTCCCTATTCTGCATGAAATCTGGCACGCTAGTGGTCAATCGATTTTAGATTTTAGATTTTAGATTTTAGAGGCGACCCCACGGATAAATTCGGGGGGCAAGTGTCATCGGATACAGGTTTTTTATTTCTGGGTCCTGAGTCGGCGAAGGAATGAATCCGGGGGCTTCTATCCTGGATGCTTTCGGTCACTCAAAATATGATTCCATCGAATGTGCTTTCCACGCAATAGTTAACCACTAATTTTTATCCCCGCAATCGTAATATTAGAATAATCCATTAAACATTAAAAAATTGTGAAAGCAATAACTCTTCTCGGCTCCACAGGCTCCATCGGCACTCAGACTCTGGATATTGTAGCTCAATACCCCGATCAATTTCGGATTGTCGGGTTAACCGCCGGACGAAATGTAACGTTGCTGGCCCAGCAAATTCGCCAGTTTAGACCGGAAATTGTCGCAATTTGCGACGAAGATCAATTACAGGAATTGAAAGAGGCGATCGCCGATCTCGACCCTCAACCTATTTTACTTGCTGGCGAGTCAGGCGTTGTCGAAGTTGCCCAATACGGCGACGCTCAAGCCGTCGTCACCGGCATAGTTGGCTGTGCCGGTTTGCTGCCAACAATTGCAGCTATCAAAGCAGGCAAAGATATCGCCTTAGCCAATAAAGAAACATTAATCGCAGGGGGCCCCGTTGTCAACCCCTTAATCGAAAAGTACGGCGTTAAAATATTACCTGCAGACTCGGAACATTCGGCAATTTTTCAGTGCCTGCAAGGTGTTATGGTTGGCGGGTTGCGGCGAATTATTCTCACTGCTTCGGGGGGTTCTTTTCGAGATTTGCCGATCGACAAATTAGCAGGAGTAACAGTAGCCGATGCTTTGAAACATCCGAATTGGTCGATGGGGCAGAAAATCACGATCGATTCTGCTACTTTGATGAATAAAGGATTAGAAGTAATTGAGGCTCATTACTTGTTCGGAATGGATTATGACAACATTGATATTGTCATCCATCCTCAGAGCATAATTCACTCGTTAATTGAGCTGCAAGATACCTCGGTTTTGGCGCAATTGGGATGGCCGGATATGCGATTGCCGCTGCTTTACGCTTTGTCTTGGCCGGAGCGAATTCATACCGATTGGGAACGGCTGGATTTGGTAAAAGCTGGAGATTTAACTTTCCGAGAACCCGACCACGAAAAGTATCCTTGTATGCAGTTGGCTTATGCGGCGGGACGTGCGGGCGGTTCGATGCCGGCGGTGCTGAATGCGGCAAACGAACAGGCTGTAGCGCTATTTTTGCAGGAGAAGATTCAGTTTTTGGATATTCCAAAGTTGATTGAGAAGGTCTGCGACAAACATCAAACTGATAACTGTGAAAGCCCTGCTTTAGACGATATTTTGGCGGCGGATAGGTGGGCGCGGCAGGAAGTTTTGGCAGATAGTATGGAATTGGGCGATCGGATTCTTTCGGTTCGCTAATGGTATCAGCAGATTGGTGCTTACCCACAAGCCCGCCGGGGAATTTATTCCCCGTCTCATAGCTAAAGTCGGTTGAAACCGACTGCCCAACCTTGATAAATATCCAGTCCTCTTTCAGAGGACTTTAGCTATGAGACAGGGGTTTTTAACCCCTGGCGGACTATGCCAAAAAGTGCAAGATATCGCCAAAACCTATAAAAAATTGACCTGATTTTAGCCTTTTATACACTAACTCCCAACTTTCGCCGCCAAATCAGCGGCACTCATCTTTTCGTACATTTCAAAAGGTTGGTGAATCCAAGGATTATCAGCCAAATAATCTACATAATAATCCGGCTTTGCAACAGAACAAGCCTTGTACCAGAGTACCGCAGTCCGAATTTCCTGAATATCCTCGCCGTAGCGACTCTTCAGCCAAGCGATACCTTGGTTCAAACTAATTCCCGAATCCACCAAATCGTCAATCAGGAGAATGCGGCTGCCCAAATTATCGCCCACCATTGTCAAATCGCGGGCAAACTCGATCGCACCCCGGACATTTCCCTCCGCCCCACCATAGGACGAGGCCGCTAAAATCGCCAATGGCTTGTCGAAAATCCGCGACAGAGTATCTCCAACCCGCAGCCCTCCCCTCGCCAGACAGACAATTCGATCGAATTTCCACTGAGATTCCTCAATTTTTACAGCCAAATCCTCAATTTTCCGATGGTACTCAGGCCAAGAAACGTAAATGTCGCTCATCAAAAAAATGGGTCTGAAACCCCGTCCTTTTAGGACGGCTTTACATGAATTTTTGTTAAGATATACCATTTCACACAAGACGTGCTATTATGTGAAATAGCGTACTTAAGGTCAGCATGACACTAAAAGCCTTCAGCTATCGATTCTACCCAACGCCGGAACAAGAAAGTTTGTTGCGACGTACTTTGGGTTGTGTTCGTTTGGTCTACAACCGTGCTTTAGCCACAAGAACGGAAGCTTGGTACGCAGAACACAAACGGGTAGGCTATGCTGAGACTTCTTCAATGTTAACCGAATGGAAGAAAACTGAAGAACTAGATTTTCTGAACAAAGTAAGCTGCGTGCCACTGCAGCAATGCTTGAGACATTTACAAACGGCTTATACCAACTTTTTTGATGGGCGGGCACAATATCCTCACTTCAAAAAGAAACGCAAGGGTGGTAGTGCAGAATTTACCAAGTCAGCATTTAAGTTCAAAGATGGACAAGTCTACCTAGCAAAAAGCACAGAAGCGTTACCCATTCGCTGGAGCCGGACATTACCTGATGGTTGCCGACCATCAACAATTACAGTAAAGCTTGCACCATCAGGTAGGTGGTCAGTTTCTCTGCTGGTAGAGGTTGAAATTGAAGCATTACCCAAAACAGATAATCAAGTCGGTATCGACCTGGGAGTTACAAGCTTGCTCGCTTTGAGCAACGGTGAAAAGATTGCCAATCCCAAAGGATTGAAGGCAAAGTATCGCAAGCTTAGAAAAGCGCAAAAATCTTTAATTCGCAAACAAAAAGGGTCAAACAACCGTCACAAAGCACGACTCAAAGTAGCGAAAGTGCATCAAGAAATTACTGATGCAAGGAAAGATAATCTTCACAAGTTAACAACGCGGTTGGTGCGTGAAAACCAAACCATCGCCGTAGAAGACTTAGCTGTGAAGAATATGGTTAAAAACTGGAAACTTGCCGCTTCTATAAGTGATGCAAGTTTGGGGGAATTAGTCAGACAACTAGAATACAAGTGCGATTGGTACGGTCGTACTTTAATTAAGATTGACCGATGGTTTCCGAGTTCAAAACGGTGTGGTAATTGCGGACACATCGTTAACAAGATGCCGTTGAATATCCGGGAATGGGATTGTCCTAATTGCGACACTCACCATGACCGAGATATTAATGCGGCAAAAAATATTTTGGCGGCAGGGCTTGCCGTGGCAGTCTGTGGAGCGACTGTAAGACCAGAACAGAGTAAATCTGTTAAGGCTGGTGCGAAACCCCGTAAGGGACAGAAGCAGAAACCTGAATCGTGAGGTTTGGGAATCCCCGTGCGTTTACGCCTGGGTGGATGTCAATCCTAATATTATTGAAATATCAAAGGTATTATTAATTATTTTGGGGAAAATGACATGGATGCAGATGAACTTCTCAGACGGTATGCAGCCGGAGAACGGGTTTTTCACAAAGTAGACATGGCCGGGGTCAATATGTCAAGGACAAATTTGCGCGATATTGACCTGAGTCACGCTAATTTAAAAGGTGCAAATTCGATCGGTCTCACCCTCTACAGAGCTAATCTGTATCAAGCAGATATCAGTCAAGCCAACCTCTCCCAAGCCAACCTCATGTCTGCTAATTTTGGTGAATGTGAGGCGGTGGGAGCGAACTTGAGCGGAGCCATCTTGCGGAGTGTCGTGTTCAGCGGGGCCGATTTAACGGGGGCGAGTCTCAGGGGTGCAGACATGAGAGATGCAAACCTTCAGGGGGCAATTTTGATTCAAGTTTATGCAGTTAACGCTAACTTGCAAGGTGCAAACTTGACAGAAGTGAAACTTTGTGAAATCAACCTCAGTAAAGCAAATTTAACCGACGCGAACTTAACACAAGCTGACCTTAGCCGTGCTAACTTAACTCAAGCAAATCTGAGCTGGGCAAATTTGACGGAAGCAAATCTGGAAAAAGCTGATTTGAAGGGAGCCGATTTGAGCGGAGCTAACTTGAGCTGTGCAAATCTCCATCGAGCAGATTTGAGCGGAGTTTCCCTTAAGGGTGCAAATCTCCGGGGAGCAAACTTGCATCAAGCTTCTTTGCGCGGGACAAATTTGAATGAAGCGAATCTCAGAGAGGCCATGATGCCTGACGGCACAATCTCTGACTAAATAAGCTGACAAAATAGAAGTTAAAACCGCAGGGTGCTTGTGGCGCACCCTACCTTTAGGCTAATGCCTGATTTTTTTAAGGGGATTTAATTCTGCGTTAATCTCAGGCGCCCAGAAATCGAGAGAAGCCCCGGACTCGTGTTGTGGAGAGGCAAAAATTTTAGAGTCTTGTTCAAGCTCCCAGATTCATCTGTGGAGTAAGTCTAAAATCTCAAATTGTTCGAGTAAGCGGGACTCCACGGTTCGACTGAGCGCTTGCGGAAGTCTAAAATCCAAAATTGAGTGACAGTTCATTTAAAGAAAGTGGCAAAAAAAGTTGGCGAGAATTTAATCTACAACCTTCAGCCAGCCCCGGCGAACGGCGTGGAGCAAGCGGTTGATGGCTGTTTGATCTTCTTCGGTAAGACAGTCATTTAACAGCGCTGTCTTGAGCTGTTGTCGGTGAGTGGGAGTCAGCAGACCGGAGTGATATACCTGGAAGACTAGCTCTGCAATAGTAAATTGAGGTAACAGCGTTTGGGTTTTCATCATGTGTTTTGTTTTTGAACTCACTTTTGACAGTATTGACTGATTTTTCCAAAATTTATGTGATTCAACTACCGAAGTAAATGTGATCGATTGGCTCTTGATGAGTGATTTGTGTCAGCGCGACTTGGGGATCGGATATTTCCTCGATCGCCCTTCTACTTGAAACACAAACCCCGTCCCGATTCCTCGCTTCTGGCAACCCCCACGTCTCTACTTTTGGTTAAGAAACGGTGACAAATAAATTAATATTTATCTATTATATAGATTACTAATCACGGCTAGAGAAATCGCTCGGCTTAATTCAACGTAAAACTTTTAGCGTGTTTAGAAGCCGGCTTTTACCTACATTTACCTAGTTTCTTGGTATGGTATTTCTTCCGTGTATATACTTAATGACCCGCCCAAAGACAGATACAAGTTTTCGATAGAAGTCCCCAGCCGCCCAAAATTTTAACCTTTAGTTCTAGCTCCCAGATTCATCTGTGAAGTCAATCTAAAATCTAAAATCTAAAATCTAAAATCTAAAATCGACTGGCTGCTTCAAATCAAAAATCCCGGCTTCTTCAAGAAACCGGGTCAAGCTTTTCGATCGCAGTACAATTTTTTTTTGAGAGGGTTAATGGAGCGACCTACTCACGAAAATCTTATTGTTGGCAAAGCTTGACAGGAGAGAAAGTAAAAATACTCATCTCAACTTTTTGTGTGAGGGGACTAATCGGAAATCCTGACCCATCCGCGGCGGATGGCGTGCAGCAGGCGGTGGACTGCATCTCTGGCGTCTTCGCTGAGAGCGCTTTGGCAGAGTTCGCGCAGTCCGTGGCTTTGAGTGCGAGTCAGATTGCCTGAATTAGTGACTTGATAGAACAGTTCAGCGATCGCGCGATCAGATTTTAAAGTCAGAGCTTGCATGAAATCTCGTTGAACTCGACTATTATAATATCGAGGATTTGAGAAAAAAGTAGGGTGATTGGAGTCGGCTAAGCTGTGTGATCGTTCTTGGCTCGATTTGTGACCGAAGTCTGCCAGTATAGGTGATTTAAATCACATAAAACCACAGACCTCGATCGCATAAGCTATAATTTGGGTGGTAGCCTCAAGGTTTGACAAAACCTCGAAAAGCCCTGAACACAAGGTTTTGAGTTCCCAAGACCGCCGCGCCGCGGAAGTAAGTCCCCTCAACATCGCCGGCTCTGGACTTGGATAGCTGTGAAACTTTGGGTTTTAGACACTTGCAGCTTGCAGCTCAGAGCATAAAGTTGCGATCGACGAGCCACGGCCTGAGATACAATAATTATAAATACTTCTATCCCATCTATAGGCAGGCAGGTAAAAAAATGATAATGATTAGCTACTTTTCGATTGCCTTAATCGTTTTTCTTGTTTGGTTCAAAAGTTTTTTGAATGATACTGCGACATCTAAAAAAGACGTGATATCTTGGATAGCCTTAATAATGGGGCCTTTGTTTTGGCCTGTTGTTCTGCCCCTATCCCTTTTGCAAATTACCAGCAAAAAGTCTGTTGTAAAAACAGCTCAATGTGAGCAAGAATTATAATAAATTGTGGAAGTAACTGGCTGCAACCCAGTCGCTTATCTCGTCCTAAATTATTCAGCGTGCATCGCTCCTGGCAGCGAATAATTTACCGTGTTTACTTATAAAAAAAATTCAGCGAGAAGGTAGAATCCAATAAAAATTCTGAATCCTAAAACAGTATTTTTTTACCGCTATCACATTCTGCCTTCTGCTTTTTGAACCCGCCCAAAAACGGATACAATTTTCCGACAGGAGTTTGCTGCTGCCCAAAACTTTAGGCGTTTGTTCAAGCTCTCAGATTCATCTGTGGAAGACATCTCAAATCTCAAATTGTTCAACTGAGCGAGATTGACTCAGCGCTAGCTGCAGGTCTCACGCCGAAGTCTCCAATCTACTGATGCCTACTTTTCTTCTGTCACATCGTGATTTAAGGGTGCGGCTCAGGCAAAATTGTCAGACTCAAATTATCGGACAACGACCACAACATTTTTTAACTCAAAAATTATCTGCCACCTCAACCAAGCTCAAAATTAATATGTAATGTAACATGGCCTGTTGCTTGCAAAAATATAACTTCAGATATATTTTCGCCTGCCGCTGACCAACTTAAGAATTTTTATACTACCGGCGGCTAGGTACCATTAATCGAATGTGGGAAAATCGTGGCTAGGCGTTGAAAAACAGCTAGGCTCTTTGCCCTTTAACCTTTTCCAGCTCCCTTTCATCAAATCGTAGCAGCTTTAAACGGGAAATTGTAGAGTTCGTTTGCGTCCAATTAGCCTAACTCTTACCGCAGTTAGATAGACAATTCAAGGCAGAGACTGCAATATGAAATAGGCAACAAAAACAGTTTCAAATCTCAAGTACGACTTATTTTTGGCGATCGAGCATCAGGAGTGTATAACGGGAGCCAGCGAAATTTTTAGAGGTGCGAGATGTTTGGGAACTTCTAAAAAAAACTGCCGTCACTGTATCCAAATTCGCTATTTGCATAAAAAGTAGGAGTCAAAATGAACCAAGTATCTGAGAAACCAATTTATAGAGTTCTTAATCTCTTGTCGCTGCTAGCGCTGAGCTACTATGCAGCTACTTCCATCAATTATATTTTCGAGAGTGACGCTCAAATTTACAGGTACGACAGCCAGAGTAATTCCAACGCATCACCAGCGCAACTAGAAGCACACCGCTTGGAATAAATAGTAGAGATTTTCTCGGAATTAATGCCGAACCAAATTTCGGATAATTTGCTAATCGTTAATGATCAGCTCGAATTTAACAACAATTAGTAAGCAAGTATTGGCGAAAAACTTAATATTTGAACTCACAGGTATCAGCCATCGAATTTACCACAAAAATCACTATTTAGTTTGTTCTCAACAGAGACCAGAGTGATGAAAGGATGAGCAAGCATTTTCATCAGTAAAAGCCTTAATAGCTTTAGTACTCGCTTCATCAAGAACATTTGAAAGTGGATATGCTTCAGAAGGGAAAATCGCTTTGATTTTGGTCCACTACAACTCTATCGGAGATAAATCCGGCGAGTAGGCAGGTAAGAATTTTACCTTGGCTCCGATAGATGCCCTCAAAAAATTGATGGCTTCAGCATTATCAACAAATAAATTATTCATAACTACAATTGCGCCAACCCATAACAGGGGCTGGATTCGCCTGCCGCCCAAAATTTTATATCTTAGTTCCAGTTCCCAGATTCATCTCTGGAGTAAATCTTAGATCTAAAATCTAAAATCTAGTTACAGTACAGTCACAAATCTACCGGCCCACCGTTCATCCCAACTTCACCAAAAGACGGGCGCTGCATTGTCTGATTGTCCGGATGGATGTAGAACGCGGTGGAAATGACGGATTGGGGTTGAAAAACTGGGTTTTTTAGCCAAAATCCTGTATGGAGCGTGAGGGATTCCGGTGGAAACATCAAGGTGATGAGGCTCAAAAGTCCTTCCGGGACTGTGTTGGGATGCACTTTTGATTGAATCCGACCTCCAGCGTGCACGGGCTTGCTTTCAAAGCCAGCTAAAAAATTTTGATTTCTGGGGAACTATTGGCGAAAATCAAAAGTCTGGTCAGGTACAGTGTACTTAAAAGAAATCGCAGCTCAGTTCCAGCCCCATTGCGGGCGATCGAACTTCCGGGCGATCGACAGTGCCAAAGACCCGGTGCAACTTCTCAATCTTGAGAGCATACTCCGATTAAAAATGGTCTCTGTGTATCTTCCGGGTATTGTTTTAATAATGACTAGCCACACCGACGGTCATTATGGTAAACTCGCAAACGTTTAAGTGGAATATTTTCGTGTTAGAGGAGGCAGTGGTGGAGTCGAGAGTCAAAAGCAGGAAACAACCGAGATTTGCTGCTCAACGAATACAGGATTCAACTCGCGCTCCGAGGCTCGCTGCTGACAATTTAAATTACATGACAGCTTATAGCAGCCGGGTCAATTAGGGTCTCAACCGATGTCCGGTTTCATTTATTGAATCCCTTTGGAGGGAAAAGTGTATTGTAGAAAAATGATTGATCTTTTAGGAGGAGTGTAAATGACACAGGTAACTAATCCAACACAGCCAGCAAGTTCACTACCAGGTGGTGGTGGCGGTGGCTCAACCGTTATCGGCATCGCCGGCGCCAACAGGTTGAACGCCAGCGAAGGCAGCGATATCATCCTGACTTTTGCGGGCGCTGATGCCATCGCTGGTGGCGGTGGCGACGACCTGATTATTTCCGGAGGCGGAAATGACAGTATCGGTGGCGGCGGCGGCAACGATAATATCTTTTCAGGCAGCGGCGCTGATGTGGTCGCTGGTGGGACTGGCGATGACCGGATCTTTGCCGGTAAAGGGGATGACCTCGTTGATGGCGGTGATGGCAATGACTTGCTTTCTGGCGACAGAGGCAACGACACTGTACTCGGCGGATCGGGCAGCGATACAGTCTTTGGCGGCCAAGGCAACGATATTGTCAGCGGCGGCGACGGCAACGACAGCCTGTACGGCGGTAAAGACAACGATACTGTCGATGGTGGCGCTGGCGCTGACTTTATCTCTGGCGACAGAGGCAGCGATGTCCTGACGGGCGGTGCTGGCAGCGATACGTTCTACTTCTTCTCCAGCGGTGGCGATTACGGCGTAGATACGATCACTGACTTTACCCCAGGTGAAGATAAGATCCGCTTGCAGGCGACAGGCGGTGGTGTGTTCTCTGCTTTGGCCAGCAACGGCTTAGAGGCGAGCGAGTTTGTCGTCGTTTCTGGTTTCAACGCTAACAACCCAGGAGCCACAACGAACAAGTTGATCTACGATCCCACAAGCGGTGCGTTGTACTTCAACGGCACCAGCGGAGTGCTAACTGTTGCTCAGTTGCAGCCTGGCCTGACAATTACCACGAACAACTTCGAGTTGTTCTAAAACAACTGGCTGTTGTGGGGCGGCACCGGATAAGATTCGGGGCTGTTCTCACAAAGCCCTTAGTTTTAAAGGATTTCAACCTCACTCGGCTACAAGCGGGGTGAGGTTGAAATATTTAATGCAGGAACTGAAGCAGGGGCAGTTAAAAAAAATAGATCGACAGTTATTGATAAAATTAATCGATCGCCCGATCGGGCAAAATATAAATACAAAGTTTTTAAATTAGAAATTCTAGGTTTTACTGAAGCGGTAAAGAAACCGCAACTGCACCGCTAGCAATGAGCACTGAAGAATATATCCGGCAAGCCCAAATTTATTTGAACCGGGGGAAGTTAACTGAGGCGATCGAGTTTTGCAAAAAGGCGATCGAACTTCAACCATTTTCGCCCTCGGCTTACACTACTTTAGGCGAAATTCTCGAAGCTCAAGGCGATCCGACGGCGGCAAGAGACGCTTTTGTGCAAGCTTTGGAGATTTCGCCGCAGTTTTTTCTGGCTCATGCTTATTTGGGTCAACTTTACAGCGACTATGCGTGGCTGGATGAAGCGGTTTTTCACTACCGACAAGCTCTGGATTTGAAACCAGATTGGGCGGAACTTCATTATAACTTGGGAAATATTTTTCACAGGCAGGGTAATTTGTTGGGGGCGATCGACTGTTACCGAAATGCGATCGCCCAAAAACCGGATTATCTCGATGCTTTATACAATCTGGCTGTGGTTTTAGATGAAAATAGTCAGCTCGAAGCGGCAATGGATACCTACCGACAGGCGATCGCCGTGGCGCCGGATTACGTGAAAGCTTACAGCAATCTGGGTGTGATTTTGCTCAAGGACGATCGGGCTGCTGAGGCGATCGAGCTTTACCAGCGGGCGATGGAGATTAAGCCGGATTGGGCAACGCTGCACAATAATTTGGGCCAAGCCTTGCTGGACAAAAGTCCGGATCGGGCGATCGCATCTTACCTCACAGCTATTGAGTTGGAGCCGGACATGGTTTTGGCTCACTACAATTTGGGGAAAGCGTGGCAATTACAGGGGGAACATTCGGCGGCGGTTGCTTGTTTCGATCGCGCGATCGAGATCAATTCCGACTATATTTCGGGCTATACAGACGCCGGGTTTTCTTTGATGGTTTTGGGCAAAATTGCTGAAGCCATGCCTTATTTTGAGCGAGCAATAGCTCTGAAGCCTAATTTTGTTGAGGCTTACTGCCGTTTGGGAGAAAGGCGCAGAGGTGCTGCTGTAGAAGATGATGAATTGTCAAGGGCGATCGCTGCGTGCGATCGATTTCTCACAGCACTAACTGGAAGTTCGGCAACGGATTTTGTACCGGATGTAACGGATGTCACGGATGTCACGGATGTCACGGATTTAACAGATTTAAAAGTAAATAAAAAAGATGGTGTGGCTAGATATTTGTCAAGTGCAGCTTGCGAATTACCAATTGCTGAAATTTGCGATAATTTAGCCGAAATTTACTTGCATTTGGGAAATGCTTTAACAGAGTACGGCGGACACGAATCGGCCGCCGTTTATTATCAAAAAGCTTTGCAAATTCAGCCGAAAAATGCAGAGCTTTACTGGCGAGTGGGAAATTCCTTAGCCCAGCAAAAGCGGTTCTGTGCAGCAATTGCAGTTTACCGCATGGCTTTGACGATTCAACCTGCTTTACCGCAGGTTTATTTTGAGTTGGCAAAACTGCTGGAAAAACAGGGGCGCTGGGAACGGGCGATCGATTATTATCAAAAAGTTTTAGAGCTGCAATTGCACGGTTATGGAAATCAGCTAGAGTGGAAAAAAAAGAGCTTTATATTGCCAGATAGCACTTCTATAAAACCTCCTCAGGGTATTTATTTATCGAGTTGGGATTGGTTGGTTAATGCTAAGTTAGATGCTGACAATTATGTGGAAATATTTTGGAAATCTGCACCAGAAGCAAGTACAGAAAATATTCCCAATTCCCAATTTGTTAGATCCAATTCCAAGTTGGCAAATTCCGATTGTGCCGGGTTAACTTGCGGGCTGTGTTTGCAGCGACTTTCTAAGTGGTTCGATCCGGTGCATTTGGGTTGGGGAGTGTGCCGTTTGTCCAACTCGCAACCGATACCTGTGCAGTCGCCCAAAACTTTTGTGGCTGCAATTCCCAACGGCCGAGTTTGGATTGTGCCACAAGAAAATTATTGGCTGATTTGCAAGGCGATAGCTGTAATTACTCCTGACAATTATTTGTTGGCTGATGTGTCGAGAGATTATCCGGGGTTTTTACCTGGATGCGAAAAGCATGATGTTAGAAAACACAGTGTTTTTCAGTTAGAATCCTTCCCCTCTCTCAAGCAAATTGACGGCAGCGTGGCGGTGCTTTCTGGTTTGTCGGGAAATGTCTATTTTCACTGGATGGTTGATGTTTTGCCGAGGATAGAATTGCTGCGGCACAGCGGTAGGGATTTGGCGGAAATTGATTGGTTTTTGGTGAATAGTTGCCAGCACCAATTTCAGCGGGAGAGTCTGAGAATTTTGGGCATTCCCGAAGAAAAAGTCTTGGAGAGCGATCGCTTGCCTCACATTCAAGCAACAGAGTTAATTGTGCCGTCTTTTGCGGGATATTTGGGCTGGCCTTCTGGGTGGGCGATGGATTTTTTGAGGCGCGAGTTTCTCAAGGGAATTATACCTAGTTCGAGCTATCCGAAACGCATTTATATAAGCCGCAGCCAAGCAAGATACCGACGAGTTTTGAACGAAGAAGATGTGGTTGAGGTTTTGGAGAACTTTGGCTTTGTTTCTATTTTGCCGGAGTCGATGTCTTTGGCAGAGCAAATTGCTCATTTTTACCACGCTGAGGTGATAGTTGCTGCCCACGGCAGCGGCTTGACAAATACAATTTTTTGTCGCGCGGGAACTAAAGTAATTGAGTTGGTGTCGCCTCACTATATCAGCCATTATTACTGGGGAATCAGTCAATATTTGCAGTTGGAACATTACTTTTTAACGGGCGAGGCTTTTGAATGCTATCCTATTAGACAGTTGATGTATCAGAATTCCCTGACTGAGGATATTTTAGTGAACTTGAGTTCGCTGAAAAAGATGGTTGAGGTGGTGGGTTTGGGTTAGTTGGTGTCTGGAGCAAGTTTAATTATGCCCTCGATTGAGAAGATGGAAAAGGCAGCGGTTGATTTGAGTCGGCAAGCAGAAGTTTATTTAGCCGAAGGAAAGTTGAATGAGGCAGTTGCTGCTTGCGAGTCAGCGTTGAAAATTGAACCGAATTTGGCGGCAGCTTGCCAGACGCTGGGAAAGGTGATGCAGCTTCGAGGTGAAATCGAGCAAGCTAAGCAGTGGTATGAAAGGGCGATCGATCGCAATCCAAATTTGCCGGAAGTTTACGCTAATCTCGGCATTTTGTATTCTCAGGGGAAACAATGGGAAAAGGCGATCGCCAATTGTGAAAAAGCAATTTCGCTAGCCCCGAATTTTGCTGCGGTTTATCGGCAGTTGGCGAAAATTTGGACGCAGTTGGAGAAGCGAGAAGAGGCGGCAGACTGTTGGTATCAAGCTTTTAATATCGAGCCGAATTGGGCAACTGCTGAGGAACAAGTCACTCTGGGAAATAGTTTGGTTGAATTGGGAAAGTTCGATCGCGCTATGGAGTGTTATTCGCGGGCAATTGGGTTAAACCCGCAACTGGCAACAGCTTATCACAATTTGGGGGAAATGCTGGTTGGTCAGAAGCGGTGGGATGAGGCGATCGCCAATTACCGACAAGCGATTGCCATCAATCCAGATTCTTTTGAATCTTACCACAGTTTGGGTAAAACTTGGGCGGAGCGAGGAGAATTAGATCGGGCGATCGCCTGTTACAACAAAAGCCTCGAACTAAATCCCAAATACGCTCGTGCTTACGTGGGTTTAGGTAATGTTTTTGCGCAAAAACAGGAGTTTGATGCAGCCATTAAATGTTACCGCCAGACTCTGGAAATTAATGATAATTCCTACTGGGCATACAATTGCTTAGGGGACGCTTTGGCTCAAAAACAACTGTGGCCCGAAGCTATTAGTTGCTACCGCAAAGCTATTGAAATAAATCCAAATATTCCTTGGTTTTATGTCAATTTGGGAATTGCCTGCACCTGCGAAAAATTCTGGGATGAAGCTGTTAGCGCTTACCTGCACGCGGTTCAGATTGAGCCTAGTTTGACGGGAATTAATCAGAGATTGGGATATGTTTTGCGGAAGCGGAGCGAATCGGGTTTAGACAGCACAATCGCAACTTATTGTCAAGGTATCGAGGTACTCGCAAGCGGGAAAATTTACCACAAATTGCTGGGAATTGAGTTAGATGGAGCGGAGTTTTATATAAATTTAGGCAATAGTTTAGCAAAACAGAAGCAGTTGGAAGGTGCGATCGTATTTTATAGCATGGCCCTGCAAATTGAACCCAATGCTGCAGAAGTTGTCGCCCAACTCCATGATGTTCGCGCCAAACAACAGGAGTTATACGCACAAATTGCCGCTTACCGCCACCAAATAGAAATCGAGCCGACAAATTCTAAGCCTTACAACGATTTAGGAAATATTTTACCGCAATTAGGGGAATTAGAAGAAGCAATTATTTGCCACCAAAAAGCGAGCGAATTGAGGGGTTGGGCTGAGTGTGCGTCAAAAAATTATCAATTTACCCAAGATTGGTTTACCCACAATATTCCTATTTGGAAACGGCATTTGCAAGAATTTATCGGAATTGCGGATTTTCAAGTCGTAGAAATCGGCAGTTTTCAGGGAATGTCGGCTTGCTGGCTGCTGGATAATATTTTAACTAATCCGACGGCAAAGATTACTTGTATTGATTTGTATTTTCAACAACATTTTAAGGGCAATATTGTTAAAACTGGAGCGGCAGATCGGGTAATTGAATTAGAAGGTTACTCTCAAGAGTTGTTAATTAATTTGGCTTCAGAATATTACGATGTTGCTTACATAGACGGCTGTCACAAACCTACCAGTGCTCTGCAAGATGCGATTTTATCTTGGAGGTTGGTGAAAGTTGGGGGATTGATGATTTTTGATGATTACGAGTTTACGTTTCCCGACAGCCCGGAGCAAGATACAAAAATTGGCATAGATGTTTTTTTGGAGATGTTTGGAAGTCAGTTAGAAGTAGTACACAAAGGCTATCAACTCATCGTCAAAAAAATTGGCAATCAAAGTTTGGGCGAAGAGCAAACTCTGTTGTCTCTGGGTTGGGAAAAGTTGGGGGATATTGCGGCGAATTCCGGTTATTTGGATGAGGCGAACTCCCGCTATCAAACAGCTATTAAAATTAAGTCGGGCAACTACTTAACTTACCACAAGTTAGGTAAAAATCTGCAAAAGAAAGAACTATTTGACGAAGCTAGGGCAGCTTACCAACAGGCGATCGCACTAAACCCTAATTTTAGTTGGGCTTACCACTTTTTGGGGGAAACTTTGCAGGCGATTGAGCAACACCAGGAAGCCGCTGCTGCTTACCGCAAAGCTATTGAGTTAAATCCAGATTTTTGTTGGACTTACAACAATTTAGGCGATGTGCTGATGGAGCTTTCTGAGTGCGAGGAAGCTGCTGTTGCTTACCGCAAGTTAGTTGAACTTAATCCCGATTTCTGTTGGTCCTACGAAAGATTAGGTAGGGCTTTGGTTGCACTGGAAAATTGGGAAGAAGCGACGGAGGCTTACCGCAAAGCTATTGAATTAAACCCCAATGATTGTTGGCTGTACAATAGTTTGGGGGAACTTCTGGAATTACAAGAAAATTGGTCCGAAGCAGCCGGGGCTTTTGATCGTGCTATTGAGCTAGAACCTGAACATAGTTGGCTGTACAAAAAGTGGGGTGATGCACTGCGGAATCAAGGGGAATTAGAAAGGGCGATCGCCATTTATGAAAAAGGCATCAATCTAGACCCAAAATCCTGTTGGTGTTACGAAGGATTGGGTTTGAGTTTCATTGCCAAACAGCAGTGGGAACCTGCAATCACTAATTTAGTTCAAGCCCTGCAAATTAAACCGGATTTGTTTGATGCTTACGATAATATAGGTTATGCTCTCGAACAACAAGGAGAAGGCGATGAGAGCGATCGGGCAAAATGCAGTAATCAAAATTTACCCTTAAGTATTCTCAAAAAATACTGTGGGTTTACAGAAGATTTGACCGTTGCAGCAGAATCCAATGCTAACCTCACCTGCATTGACATCCATCCTGCGAGTCAAATCAATTTATCTGATTCCAAAACAATCGATAGCAGCCACAGATTCTGGGAACATCAAAGTCATTCCAGAAAAGCTTTTGTTGCCGTATTGCCAAACGGAAGAGCTTGGGCAGATGTTGTGACTAGCGCCGTGATTACTTCAGACAATAAACTTGTTGCTGATATTTCAATGGGTTGTGCGGAATTGGTAATCACTTCCGACAAATTGCCTCCCGCTGAACACGTCGATGGAAATGTGGCTTTTTTATCGGCTCGCTGGGGTGGAGCTGCTTATTTTCATTGGATGTTTGATGTGATTACGCGATTTGACCTTTTGCAGCGGAGCGGATTGATAGAAACTATAGATAAGTTTGTTGTCAATGCCAGCGATTCTTCCTATCAAGCAGAAACTTTAAATAGTTTAGGAATTCCTCAAGATAAACTTTTAGAAAGTCGCTGCAATTTACATATTACCGCCGATAAATTAATAGTTCCGTCAATATCTTATGACGGATCTGGTGCGGTTTCTAAATGGAAGTGTGAATATCTCAAAAAGACATTTTTAAAGGAAGAACAGCCACTAAACACAGACTATTCAGAGCGAATTTATATCAGTCGTCAACAAGCATCCTATCGGCGAATCGTTAACGATGAAGAGGTAATTAAATACTTAGAAAAATTTGGGTTTCGCAGTGTCAAGTTGGAAACGATGTCGATTGCGGAACAAGCAGCGTGTTTGGGTGCTGCTAAAATAGTTGTCGCACCTCATGGAGGGGGGCTGACAAATCTAGTTTTTTGCAGTCCGGGAACTAAAGTAATTGAAATTTTTTCTCCTCTTTACGTTCCGCATTGTTATTGGATGATTAGCAATTTGTGCAGTTTGGAACATTACTATTTAATTGGTGATTTGGTTGATGATGAGACTCCGACAAAACCTTTACATAAGAATATGCGGTTGGATTTGAACTCGCTCGAAAAATTACTGACAATTGCAGGAGTTTTGCATGGATAATGACTACCACGATTTGGGTAATTCCCTGCAAGAAAGCGGTCGGTTTGATGAGGCTGTTGCTGCGTACAAAAAAGCTATTGAATTAAATCCAAATTTTTCTTGGTCTTATCACAATTTGGGCGATGTTTTGCTGAAAACTGAAAAATGGGAGGAAGCTGTAGCTGCTTACAAAGAAGCTGTTGAGTTAAATCCCGATTTTTCCTGGTCTTATCACAATTTGGGCGATGCTTTGCTGAAACTTCAGCAATGGGAAGAGGCTGCTGCTGCTTACCGCTGCGAGATTGCACTCAACTGGGATTTTGCTTGGTCTTTTTGCAATTTAGGCGACGCTTTAACTCAACTAAAACAGTGGGATGAATCTATCGCTACGTATTTAAAAGCTATTCAAATTGATGGAGATTTGCCGGGAATTTACGAGAAGTTGGGATACGCTCTCAGACAAACTGAGTCTGATTTAAACTTAGTGTTAGAACAATCTCAATTGCAAATTACACCGGAAAATTGGGATTTTTATTTGCAGTTAGGAAAGAATTTAGCCAAGTACGATCGCCCAAAAAGCGCAATAATTATTTACAATTGGCTATTGACAAATATGCCGCGTCATGAATGCAACTCAGCGAAATTAGAGGATTTGTTGCAGCAGCAAGAAAAGTGCGTAAGCGTTGCCCTCGAAGAGGATCGCGCATTAGCCTCATCTCGCGCAACTGTCGCCCAAAAACCAGATGATTGCTGGTCTTACTACAATTTAGGTGCTGTTCTGAGCAACCAAAAATATTGTGAGGAAGCGGCGGCGGCATTTTTCCAAGCAATAGAAATAAATCCCGATATTCCTTGGTGGTTTTATTACAATTTGTGGGAAGTTTTTGTTAGGCAAAACAAGCTGGATGAAGTTGAGAACTTGTACCGCGAAGTTGTTGCAGCTAAACCGGAGGCTTTTTGGCCTTATCTGAATTTGGGAGAAGCTTTGACGAGGCAAGGTAAAATTGCCGAGGCGATTGATTTTTATCGAACTGTCAGTTTTAAACAAAGTTTTGCATCTATTATAAGTTATAGAACAGGCAAGATGCCTGTTTTACAAGCAGATACAGGCAAGATGCCAGTTCTACAAAATTGGAACTTAAAACCCGTCGAATTTCCTAACTTTATAATTATTGGTTCTCAGCGGTGCGGCACAACTTCTCTTTATACTTATTTAGCCCAACACCCGCAAATTTTGACTCCGATTAAAAAGGAGATGGATTTTTTCTCGTGGCACTTTGACAGAGGGATTGATTGGTATTTGGCTCATTTTCCGCCAATGCCTCGGGGAGAGCAATTTGTAACTGGTGAAGCAAGCCCAAGCTATTTTGACTCTCGCGAAGCACCGGAACGGCTCTACAGCCTGTTTCCAGAGGCTAAACTGATTGTACTGTTGCGAAATCCGGTCGATCGGGCGATTTCTCAATTTTACCGCTTGACTGACTTAAACTGGGAAGCGCGATCGCTCGATCGGGTAATTAGCGATGAAATTGAACGGTTGAATCAAAATCCCGCATACATCATCGGCGAGGAACCGGGGAATTATTTAGCTCGCGGTAGGTACATAGAATTTATTAAAAACTGGCTGGCTTTCTTTCCTAGAGAACAGTTGTTAATTTTGAAAAGTGAAGATTTTTATGCAGGTGCGGCGATAACAGTCAAGCAAGTTTTAGAATTCTTAGATTTGCCGGAATATCAATTGTCTGAGTACCAAAATGCTAATCCCGGTTCTTATCAGCGGGTAAATGAATCGGTTCGCGATAGGTTGAGCGATTATTTCCGACCTTACAATCAGCAGCTAGAGGAGTATTTAGGTCGAAAACTTGATTGGTAATTAGGCATTGGGCATTGGGCATTGGGCATTGGGCATTGTTAGCTGTTGACTGTTGACTGTTGACTGTTGACTGGAAAGCTCACCACAGTCAACCGTCAACTGACAACCGTCAACTGACAACCGTCAACTGACTACAAAAGACCCGCCTCCCCTTGACAAGTCATACTCGTTATGAGTACGCTATAATAAGCAAAGGAATTGAACCCAAGTACCCAAAAATTTAAAATCATGCTGACGAACCAAGAAGGTCAAAGAGTACCCAAAGTCACCTTTCGCACTCGCAAAGACAACGAGTGGGTGGATGTCACCACCGATGATATATTTGCAGGCAAAACCGTAGTCGTCTTCTCGCTGCCTGGGGCTTTTACTCCCACTTGTTCGTCAACGCACCTCCCTGGTTACAACGAATTGGCCAAAGTTTTCAAAGAAAACGGCGTAGATGAAATCGTTTGCATTTCCGTCAACGACACCTTTGTGATGAACGAGTGGGCAAAAGACCAAGAATCAGACAATGTGACATTAATTCCCGACGGTAACGGCGAGTTTACTCAAGGCATGGGAATGCTGGTAGACAAAACAGATTTAGGCTTTGGGAAGCGGTCTTGGCGTTATTCGATGCTGGTAAAAGATGGCGTGGTTGAAAAAATGTTTATTGAGCCAGAGGAACCGGGCGACCCTTTCAAAGTGTCCGATGCCGAGACGATGCTCAACTACATTAACTCCGCAGCAGCGAAGCCGAAGGTAGTTTCGCTGTTTACAAAAATGGGCTGTCCCTTCTGCGCTAAGGCTAAGGCAATGCTGAGTCAAAAGGGCTTTGATTATGAAGAAATCGTCTTGGGTCGGGATATCACAACCCGATCGCTCCGGGCTGTAACTGGCGCTACAACTGTGCCACAAGTATTTATCGACGGCAAGTTGATCGGTGGTTCCGAAGCCCTAGAGTCTTATTTGGCAGTTGCTTAGTTAAACCAAAATACTTAGCCTGTAGGTACACAGTGCACACCTTACTCGTTGTACGGTGCGTACTGTGCGGCTTTGCTGTATTTGGGGGTATTTAGCCTAATCAAGCTTCGGTGTCAAAAGTTCGATCGGTCTATTGATCCATTCTCGTGCCACAATTACTGGGGAAGTAATATTAAAAACGCAAGAAATGGGAGTGACCGATCGTGGATTTGAGTTTAGTATCGTCAAATATCTTAAATCCCCCAATATTAGCTTTTTTCATGGGAATGCTGGCAATTTTTCTCAAATCTGATTTAGAAATTCCAGCGCCCATCCCCAAACTGTTTTCGCTGTATCTGCTGTTTGCGATCGGATTTAAAGGCGGCGTCGAACTCTCCAAAAGCGGAATTGACCAGCAAATCGCCCTGACAATTTTAGCAGCGATGCTGATGTCAATGCTAGTACCAATTTATACTTTTTTCTTACTGAGAATCAAGCTCGACTCTTACAATGCCGCAGCGATCGCAGCCACCTACGGTTCCATCAGCGCCGTCACATTTATTACCGCAACCTCCTTCCTCACAGCACAGGGGATCGACTTTGACGGTTACATGGTAGCCGCGCTAGCATTAATGGAATCCCCAGCAATTATAGTTGGTCTCATTCTAGTCAGTGTATTTGGCGGGGAAGAAGGAAAACGCGAAATAGTTTGGCCAGAAGTGTTGCAAGAAGCATTCCTAAACAGTTCAGTTTTTCTGCTGATTGGCAGCCTAATTATGGGCGTACTGACAGGAGAACATGGTTGGGAAGTTATGAGTCCGTTTACTCAAGACTTGTTTTACGGTGTTTTGACTTTTTTCTTGCTAGACATGGGGCTGGTTGCCGCTAGCAGAATTAAAGATTTGCAAGAAGCAGGAATTTTTCTAATCGGCTTTGCAATCTTAATTCCGATACTCAACGCAGTAATTGCTTTGCTAATAGCCAAATTAATCGGAATGCCGCAGGGAGACACTTTGCTGTTTGCCGTGTTGTGCGCGAGTGCTTCTTATATAGCAGTACCAGCAGCCATGCGCCTAACTGTTCCCGAAGCGAATCCAAGTCTTTACATTTCAACTGCCTTAGCAGTGACATTTCCATTTAATATCATTGTAGGCATTCCCCTGTATCTATACGGAATAAATATGTTTTGGAGGTGAGATGATGGAGTCAGTCAAAAGAGTAGAAATCATAGCCCACTCAGTCGAACTCGGCAAGATTTTAGACGGTTTAGACAAAGCGGGCGTACCCGGTTATTCGGTGATCCGTGATGTCGCTGGAAAAAGCACTAGGGATCACGTTTCCCGTGATTCATCAATGACGGCGCTGGATAACATTTATGTGCTTGCTTTTTGTTCACCAGCTCAAGTTTCAGCAGTTGCAGAAAACATTAGACCAGTGCTCAATAAATTTGGTGGGTCGTGTTTTATTTCCGATGCGGTGGAATTGCTAATTACTAGATGCGTGGGGTAGTCATTAGTCATTAGTCATTAGTCATTGGTGATTATACCAATTCGGAAAAGTAGAGCTACACATAGATTCTACGCCATATGTTTAGGGACACGGCAATGCCGTGTCCTTGCGCGTATCTGGCACTTTAATCCTAGGCTTAGGGTTCCGATAGCCACCATCGGTGAGAATGCTCATCCGTTTTAGATTTTCCCTAAGTTTTTTCTTATTACTTTAGCCTGATTTAAAAAAGGCGATTTGGAAAATATTTTCTGTCTATTATAGCACTTTTACAAGTTGACAAAAATTAGCCATTAGCCATTAGTCAGCGGTCATTTCAGGATTAATTGCTCTTCCCAGCCAGGGCAGAATTCAGAATTCTTAAGAGATAGAAAAGAATCAGTTGCAAAAATCCGTTAGCGTGGTAAATTCTAAGCCACAACAGGCGATCCTCTTCGTTGGCGTAGCCCCCGTAGGGGCGGGCTTCGCTAACGCCCGATCGACTAAGGATATTTTCAATAGGAGTTTAAACATGGCTGCATTAAAAGTCGGCATCAACGGATTTGGTCGCATCGGACGGCTAGTCATGCGTGCCGGCATCAAAAACCCCAACATCGAATTTGTCGGCATTAACGACTTAGTTTCGCCCGACAACCTGGCTTATCTTTTCAAATACGACTCTACCCACGGCATTTACGACGGCGAAGTTGAAAGCAAACCAGACGGGATTGTCGTTGACGGAAATTTTATACCCTGCACAGCGATTAGAAATCCGGCAGAATTGCCTTGGGATAAAACGAGTGCAGACTATGTTGTAGAATCTACCGGATTGTTTACAGATTTTGAAGGCGCATCTAAACACTTGACGGCGGGAGCAAAACGAGTAATACTTTCAGCACCGACAAAAGACCCGGAAAAAGTTCCAACTTTTCTAGTCGGCGTCAACCACCACAAATTTGACCCGACAAAAGATACGGTTGTTTCTAATGCTAGCTGTACGACGAATTGTTTAGCACCAATTGCCAAAGTTATCAACGATAACTTCGGTTTGGAAGAAGGTTTAATGACTACAGTTCACGCGATGACAGCTACTCAACCAACTGTAGACGGGCCCAGCCAAAAAGATTGGCGGGGAGGACGCGGTGCGGCTCAAAATATTATTCCATCTTCCACCGGTGCAGCAAAAGCTGTTACTTTGGTGTTGCCAGAATTGAAAGGAAAATTGACTGGAATGGCTTTGCGGGTGCCAACTCCCGACGTGTCTGTAGTTGACCTTACTTTCAAAACGGCGAAGGAAACTAGCTATAAAGAAATTTGTGAAGCAATGAAAAAAGCTTCGGAGGGCGAACTCAAAGGCATTCTGGGATATACTGAGGATGCGGTAGTTTCGACAGATTTTCAGGGCGATGCGCGATCGAGCATTTTCGATGCAGGTGCGGGAATTGAACTGAATTCTAAGTTTTTCAAAGTTGTTTCTTGGTACGACAACGAGTGGGGTTATTCTAGTCGCGTGATTGACTTAATGCTGTCTATGGCCGAGAAAGACGGAATTTTGAATAATTAATTTTTTTGGGGTGGCATTTTGGGCGGGCTCGCGTGTCCACCCCACAAACACATTCCTATGATTTTTTGTGGAACGGGCAAGATGCCCGTTCCTGATAATGTTATCTAATGTGAGTTAAACTTTTTTTATTTCCGATTCGATCGCGCTCATGTCTGAATTACCACCGCTGAATAACGAAACTATTTGGGCTATTCTCAACGAAGAAATCGACGATGCTGCTGTCAACCGATTAGTTTGGCAGTATCTGGGCTACCGCTGGGATGCGGAGACTGGTAAGTGGAACAGTGCTGATGTTGCTACCGAGTGGCGCGAAGAGTACCCGGAACCGCCGGATTTTATTGATTCTAGGCCGGCAACCGTGAAATTGACTCGATCGACTCCTCCAGAAAACAAGCAGTTGCTGAAGGAAAAATTGGGGTTTAAGGGCTATAAAATTGGGGAATTCGGGCCCAGACAGACTCGCAGGGCGACGATGGCTAATTGGTTGATGGGTTTTATGGAAGCTGAGGCGTAGATCAAACTATCTTTTTTGTTTAAAAGTGCGTCTGTTGGTAGGTGTAAAAATCGAGGGGTTGAATTTTTCGGCTGTAATCTAACTGCTGTAAGGGTTTGATGCCTCAAGCGGGAACTAAAGGCAGACGCAATTGCTGAAACCTTTATCTAATAAGAGTTTCAAGCGACAGGTCAAAGTTGGGTATTGACAGGCCGAGGCTGAAATGGTATTTTTAGTTGGTGCAGACGCAAACGAACCTTGAAAACTAAATACAGCAACGGTTTCAAATGCCAGCGGCCGGAAAACCCATAAAACCCTATCAGGGATTGAAACTTTGGTGCTGCTCTTGCTTACAGAGAAGCGCAAGAGCCGGAAAACCCATAAAACCCTATCAGGGATTGAAACGCTGACAAAGAAAAAGCGACATAAATCGGACTAATAAAGCCGGAAAACCCATAAAACCCTATCAGGGATTGAAACAGTGATTGGGCTAAGGTGGGCCCTTGAAGCGGTAAGGAATGCCGGAAAACCCATAAAACCCTATCAGGGATTGAAACTAACGCTCAAAGCGGAGCTTCCGACTCCGCTTTGGCCGGAAAACCCATAAAACCCTATCAGGGATTGAAACAAGCTTGGCTATCAAGTCGGGGTTAAATCTGATTAGCCGGAAAACCCATAAAACCCTATCAGGGATTGAAACTGGCAACATCGACTCAATATCTACATCCGCGCTTGCTGCGGCAATTGCGCCGGAAAACCCATAAAACCCTATCAGGGATTGAAACGGATTGTTGTCGGCAAATTGGCGATCGCCATTTGCTCGCCGGAAAACCCATAAAACCCTATCAGGGATTGAAACATTTTTTCCTTTTTTTAGTACGGTTGCGCGAAAAAGTGGCGCCGGAAAACCCATAAAACCCTATCAGGGATTGAAACAAAAATTGCGACTAAGAGAGCAGATCCATTAGGAAAGGGGCCGGAAAACCCATAAAACCCTATCAGGGATTGAAACTGATAGCCAAAAACTGCGATCGCTTGCGCTAGTGAAGGCCGGAAAACCCATAAAACCCTATCAGGGATTGAAACTGAGGAAAATTTCTACAATGAGCATTTCAGATGGGCCGGAAAACCCATAAAACCCTATCAGGGATTGAAACCTGTTGCTTTTATTGAAAAACACTGCGCTACTCTGGCGCCGGAAAACCCATAAAACCCTATCAGGGATTGAAACACCTGAAATTGCATTGGTTAGAGCAAGCGCAAAATCAGGCCGGAAAACCCATAAAACCCTATCAGGGATTGAAACTGAAATTGTCGATCGAGTACCGGCGGGCGGGCGGAGCCGGAAAACCCATAAAACCCTATCAGGGATTGAAACTTCCTCATTTGGAAGTTGCCAAGGCGCTACCGAGCCGGAAAACCCATAAAACCCTATCAGGGATTGAAACGGACTTCAACATCATTCGACGCTGGAATGGGTATTGCCGGAAAACCCATAAAACCCTATCAGGGATTGAAACGCGGTGGAATGCAAGGTTAACTACGTGGTCGGCTACGACTGTAACCGCGCCGGAAAACCCATAAAACCCTATCAGGGATTGAAACTCGATCGGGTAAAGCCGAAGGGCCTTATACCGCACTGCGCCGGAAAACCCATAAAACCCTATCAGGGATTGAAACAAGTCGTCTATATCTTTTAGATGGGTTACTAAAGCCGGAAAACCCATAAAACCCTATCAGGGATTGAAACGTGATTGTGAGCGATCGCTTTTTGAACCTCAGGCCGGAAAACCCATAAAACCCTATCAGGGATTGAAACGTGTTCATCCTTCATATCACTTCGTATTCCGGCAAGGGCCGGAAAACCCATAAAACCCTATCAGGGATTGAAACTTGGTTGAATTATTGGTAGCTTCGATCAAACTGAAGGCAGGCCGGAAAACCCATAAAACCCTATCAGGGATTGAAACTCTTGATTGAAAAAATAGGGGGATGGGACGAGAGCCGGAAAACCCATAAAACCCTATCAGGGATTGAAACTTTAAAAAATCCTCGTTTGGTAAAGTAGGGCTTGGCGTGGCTGGCCGGAAAACCCATAAAACCCTATCAGGGATTGAAACTTTAAAAAATGCACATTTTCACTTACAGACATTGCCGGAAAACCCATAAAACCCTATCAGGGATTGAAACTTCGTTTCTTGCCAGCCACAGCAAGCTGAGGTGGTAAGCCGGAAAACCCATAAAACCCTATCAGGGATTGAAACAACCCGGAGTGAATGAAAGTGCGGGTAAATAGGGTGGCCGGAAAACCCATAAAACCCTATCAGGGATTGAAACTCGCACGTCGCACTTTACTTTACCTATTTCGACAGGCCGGAAAACCCATAAAACCCTATCAGGGATTGAAACTCTTTGGCAGGCAGAGGAAGTCGTCGAAGGGATAAATGCCGGAAAACCCATAAAACCCTATCAGGGATTGAAACAGCCAACTTCTTTACATAATAATTGCGGGTAGCAACAGGCCGGAAAACCCATAAAACCCTATCAGGGATTGAAACTTTTCTCCCTTTTTGTAGAGGTCTATACGAACGAGCCGGAAAACCCATAAAACCCTATCAGGGATTGAAACGCGCCACTACAGCAAACTTAGGGTTTGTTGCTTCATCGCCGGAAAACCCATAAAACCCTATCAGGGATTGAAACGAAGCAGTTTCAGGCTGAACATAGGGGGGAAAGGGTGAGCGTGCCGGAAAACCCATAAAACCCTATCAGGGATTGAAACCGCGGTGGCAACACCGATTCACCCATCGCACAGGGCCGGAAAACCCATAAAACCCTATCAGGGATTGAAACTGGGAATTTGATGTAGCGGCGCAATCTCTCGGCGCCGGAAAACCCATAAAACCCTATCAGGGATTGAAACCACTTATGTACAGAAGAAAAATTTGCAGTTTGTGCCGGAAAACCCATAAAACCCTATCAGGGATTGAAACTTTACTTGGATTTTTGATTGCTACTGCGCCTGGCCGGAAAACCCATAAAACCCTATCAGGGATTGAAACGCACTGGTGTGTAAATTTGAGGAGGCTTTGGCGTGCCGGAAAACCCATAAAACCCTATCAGGGATTGAAACAATCCCTAACGGTTTACTTGTCGGGTTAATAATTAGCCGGAAAACCCATAAAACCCTATCAGGGATTGAAACATCCATGAAAGGTTTTTCCCTATAATCGGCCGAGCCGGAAAACCCATAAAACCCTATCAGGGATTGAAACGCTAAAATTTCAGGAGCCAAACCCGAACAATTCAAGCCGGAAAACCCATAAAACCCTATCAGGGATTGAAACTCGGCTGAAGAAGGTGCACCTCCTTCAGTTGCTAGGGCCGGAAAACCCATAAAACCCTATCAGGGATTGAAACACTGATTTCCTGAAATCTTCAAAGCTCGGAGGTGAGCCGGAAAACCCATAAAACCCTATCAGGGATTGAAACTTTTCCAAAGAGCTTGAGTGAAAGAAATAGGAGTCGCGCCGGAAAACCCATAAAACCCTATCAGGGATTGAAACGAAGATATTCTCAAATCTCTCGAAGAAATTCGTGACGCCGGAAAACCCATAAAACCCTATCAGGGATTGAAACACGTTCGGATGACAGAGTAAATCTAAATCTCGAACCCGCCGGAAAACCCATAAAACCCTATCAGGGATTGAAACCTTTTTGCTGGCAGGGCTGCAAGATTGCCTCGGGCCGGAAAACCCATAAAACCCTATCAGGGATTGAAACGTGTACGTACTGTTCCAAAGTGATCTTGCGCGAAGCCGGAAAACCCATAAAACCCTATCAGGGATTGAAACGTTTTTTTGCCATATTTTTGCTCTCGCCTATCGGCCGGAAAACCCATAAAACCCTATCAGGGATTGAAACGGTTTTGGAGTATTGCGACGCTTTTGTCGATCGCGCCGGAAAACCCATAAAACCCTATCAGGGATTGAAACAGAGAACTAACTACGAGTTCGTTGGCAGGGCTGGCCGGAAAACCCATAAAACCCTATCAGGGATTGAAACCAAGTTTCGTCTTTGTAGTTCAGCGCGAACGGTGCCGGAAAACCCATAAAACCCTATCAGGGATTGAAACGATCAAAACAGGCGGCACGCCCCGCCAACTGTAAGAGCCGGAAAACCCATAAAACCCTATCAGGGATTGAAACCGGTGGCCGACAGCAGGGCCGCTGCGTGGGACAGGGCCGGAAAACCCATAAAACCCTATCAGGGATTGAAACATCAGGATGAAACATAGGACGCTCAGCCACCATGCCGGAAAACCCATAAAACCCTATCAGGGATTGAAACTCTTTAACCTTTGAGGATTAACAATGGCTGCTCTGCCGGAAAACCCATAAAACCCTATCAGGGATTGAAACGGAAACTTCCGATGCTGGTTCGGCGGGACTAAAAGCCGGAAAACCCATAAAACCCTATCAGGGATTGAAACGATTTTTCTTTAACAGAACCCAAAATACACACACAGCCGGAAAACCCATAAAACCCTATCAGGGATTGAAACATCATTCGTTTTGCCTCGGATTGGTTCTGATTAAGCCGGAAAACCCATAAAACCCTATCAGGGATTGAAACCGGGGTAAGCGTCCTTACTTTAAAGGTTGGGTCGATCGGCCGGAAAACCCATAAAACCCTATCAGGGATTGAAACAAACAATATAAAGCTGTTTCTAGTTGATTTGGTCTTTTAGCCGGAAAACCCATAAAACCCTATCAGGGATTGAAACCCAAAAGAGCTATATAAACGGTTTAAGGCAATATGGCCGGAAAACCCATAAAACCCTATCAGGGATTGAAACAAAGTATTTTAAATTAACGCCTGTTGTGAACCGCCGGAAAACCCATAAAACCCTATCAGGGATTGAAACTGCTACCTTTCCTGCTGCTTTTAGTTCGTGCAGTCGCCGGAAAACCCATAAAACCCTATCAGGGATTGAAACTTGAGCTTTGAGAAAGCGCCAGTATTCTCCCTTGAGCCGGAAAACCCATAAAACCCTATCAGGGATTGAAACGAACTCGATACTACTGAGTCTGTGGTTAGTAACTGCCGGAAAACCCATAAAACCCTATCAGGGATTGAAACTAAGAGGTAGACATTGCAGTGAGGCTTCCACCAGCCGGAAAACCCATAAAACCCTATCAGGGATTGAAACTTCCGCGCAAGCCGCACAACGTTTGTTAAGGGATATGAGCCGGAAAACCCATAAAACCCTATCAGGGATTGAAACAGCTCTTGCCAGACAGAATATGAGTAAAGTAGCTAGCCGGAAAACCCATAAAACCCTATCAGGGATTGAAACGCTAGCTTTTTAAGCGCATCGGCTTCCCCTTTGCCGGAAAACCCATAAAACCCTATCAGGGATTGAAACAATTTGAAATTTCATCAATTGCCTCATCCAGTCAGCAATGCCGGAAAACCCATAAAACCCTATCAGGGATTGAAACCCGTATTTTCAAGCTCAAGAATTGCTCAGAAATCCTAGCCGGAAAACCCATAAAACCCTATCAGGGATTGAAACCAAAAAGAAAACTGTAGCAATATTACCCAAAAAGCCGGAAAACCCATAAAACCCTATCAGGGATTGAAACGCTGGGGCGGCCAGAAAAACACCTCCACTACACTGCGCCGGAAAACCCATAAAACCCTATCAGGGATTGAAACGCACAAGGTACGACGCAAACAAGCCCAATTCAGGCCGGAAAACCCATAAAACCCTATCAGGGATTGAAACTCCCAATAGCCTCCTGCTGGTATCGACGGCGGATCTAGCCGGAAAACCCATAAAACCCTATCAGGGATTGAAACAATTCCAAGCGGTGGCGACGCTGCAAAATCAATTGGCCGGAAAACCCATAAAACCCTATCAGGGATTGAAACACCAATTTACGAAAATCGCCCGCAAACGTGTAAAAGCCGGAAAACCCATAAAACCCTATCAGGGATTGAAACAAGCTTGTCAGCTTTAGCGATCGCGATAACCGCTGCTGCGCCGGAAAACCCATAAAACCCTATCAGGGATTGAAACTTAGATGAAGCTTCAATTAGATTCAGTACCGCACCCGCGAGCCGGAAAACCCATAAAACCCTATCAGGGATTGAAACTTCAGGAGGGAAGTTAGGGTTTGGCTCGGCAGCGCCGGAAAACCCATAAAACCCTATCAGGGATTGAAACATATCAGTATATCAGTATGTTGCTACATTTCTTTGCCGGAAAACCCATATTTCCCTATCTAGGGCTTGAAAGCTCGATCGAACTCCTCATCTCTTTCTCTGGGTCAAGAGCGTACTCTGCGGTTAATTAACAAAAATTAAGGCTTTTGAAAGTCAAAACACACTAAAACCCGCCAATTCCAATCTCCTCACCCCCAACCCTGACATCGGGCTGTTCCGTAAAGTATCCTAGAGTCGGCACAAAACAACTGTGAGAAAAGCTTTATGAAAACAACCACCATATCTCGCTTAACCAGCATTTCCCTCGCTACCCTAATGCTAGCAGGCGTTTCAGTCAATGCGATCGCCACACCAGCCAGCACCCAACCCGCAACCCAACTCGCCCAAGCAACTGCCAAAAAGCGCCTCGTAGTCATGGACTTCGACTACGGCCCCACCAACAGCTATTACACTTCCTACAGGGGAGTCGGCGCAGCCAAAGGCATCAGCGAACTGTTAATCAACGAACTCGTCAACAACGGCACTTATACAGTAGTCGATCGCAGCAAACTCGAACAAGTGCTCAAACAGCAAAATCGCAGCGGCGCGATGGATGCCGGTACAGCAGCCGAAATTGGCAAACAATTAGGAGTTGACGCCGTGCTCATCGGCACCATTACCAAGTTTAATATCGACAAACAATCCGGCGGCGGCAGTTTCATGGGAATCGGCGCCGGTTCACAAAAAACCAAAGCTACCGTTCAAATAGATGTGCGGTTAATCGGTACAGCTTCGGGAGATATTCTTGCCACTGCCAAAGCAGTAGGAGAGGCAGATCAAAGCGATTCTAATATTTCTGTCAGAGGGATCAGCAGCAATTCTGGCAGCAGCAATGAAGACTCACTTTTGAGCGCGGCAGTTGACAAAGCCGTATCCCAAATGGTGACTAAACTGGCAGAAGTATCTAACAAATTAGGTTAGAAATTTTGAAACCTTGTTAGATTTGAGATTGGAAATTATTAAATTTCCAATCTCAAATCTAAAATTATGTCAGCTACTTGACCAGCGATGGTATCCGTTAATCTTAGTTTTGTTTAGAAATTTGCATTTTTCTTTCTACTAAGTTTCAGCAAAGTTGCTCAAAATACTCAAGCATTAACAGTTTAATTAGCATTGGGATTTGAGTCAGAATCAACGCATTTCCCCTTTTGAGTTGGGTTTAAGGCTAGGTTAGAGACTACTTTAGAAACAGCAGCTTGTTCTTGAATCCATCCGATTTCCCCCGGTTGCAGCTTGGCGCTTTCTAATTCAACTGTTGGCTTAACTGTCGGGGAAGGCGAGGGAGTTGCCACAGCGGGAGATGGATTCGGTGCGGGTTTTGAAACTGTAGAAAAATCTTTATTTGACTCAGGTTTTGGAGAGTTCGATCGCACTATTTCAGGAATCGAACAAACTTTCAATTCCAGCCAATTGCCTTGAGGCGTAAGCTGTTTGTTTGTCACCTGCAAAACGCTGCCGGCTGGGACTGTTCCTTTGACAGTCAACTCACCGATTGCGCCTCGCAAATCCAAGCGATCGCCCTCTTTTTCCACTTCCCCAGCCCCAGAACTTTTAATCTCTATAAACGAGCCTGTTTCTAAAGATTGAACCGGAGAAGGTACAGATTCAACAGTTTTCTCCGGCGTTCTTCCAGCATTAATTAAACCGCGTTTCCCGAAAATCGACTCCCCGGCAGTATCGATCGCGCGACCCACCGGAGGAATGAAAAAATAAGCAAATACACCCCCCAAGCCTAATAAAAATAAAATTTTCAGCAGCAGCGAAAATGGGCTTTTGCTTTTTTCCCGCTGTAAAAACTGCGTTTTTCCTTCAGAATTCCCATCGCCAAGGCTTGTGGGCCCATTCAAATCCGTTGGCATATCCTCGCTGTCGGAAATTAGTTCTATCGGCGTATCTAAAGGTGCGACAGACAGTTCTGTCAAAGTATTGCCGTCTTCCCTCAAATGTGCTTGACAGTGAATTAAAGCAACAGTGACGTTATCGTGACCGTTTCTAGTATTAGCAATCTCAATCAGTCGATCGCGCGCCTTACCCAAATTAATGCTACCGTCGAGAATTGGCAAAATCTCCGCTTCCCAACATTCCTCAACCCGGTCTTTATCACTCAAACCGTCGGAACACAGCAGCAAAACGCAGTCTTCATCCACTGGAAAACGCTGCACAGTCGGGTGCAAAGTGTTGGACGAAGTAATCCCCAAAGCTTGAATCAGAGCTCCGGCGGCCACTTGTTCCAAAGCATCGCGGTAGAGAGAGTAGCCCAAACGCACCTCGCGGCAAGCCACATTATCATCGAGAGTAACTTGATAGCAGCCGGTGCGGGTAATCCAGTAAGCCCGACTGTCTCCGACGTGGGCGACGTAGAGCTCGTGAATGTGGGCTAAACCCATAACTAGCGTAGTTCCCATCCGCTGGCGGCCTTGGCGGTGTTCGCTGTCGTTGCGACTGGCTATCTTGTCGTTAGCAGCACAAGCTGCCCGTTCCAGCTTGGAAGTCAGGCTCAACGGGTCCCAATTAGCCTGATGCAAGGGCATTTGCTGCAACTTGTCGCGCAGCACACCAATTGCTTCTTCCGAAGCGACTTCGCCGCCGTCTTGTCCACCGATACCGTCGCAGACGATCGCGCAAGCTTCCGCACCTGGGCTTCCGGCGAACAGCGTACCGCTGGGCGGATAGCAAGCATCTTCGTTGTGAGCCCGGGATCTACCTACATCTGTGCCCGTGGCAATTTCAACGTGACGATCGTAATATCGGCCGCACTTTGCCAAAGCTTTATCCAACTGGCCCATCAATTGTTCGCCGTGGCGCACTTGACCGGCAACCATTTGCTGGCAAAGTTGCCTCAAAAAATTGGCAATAGCCGGGTGAGCATCTTCGAGCCACTGCTGCCACAATTTGCCCAACTGCGACAAATGAGGCGGTTTGCGATCGGGCTGCAATTCCAGAAACCGCACCAATTGCCCTTCCACCCGCAGCAGTTCGGGAGTCAGCAGGGTCGAAGCCACGCCTTGAGCGATACACGGCTGCCACAACTGGGCAATTTGCCACAGCCAATTGAGCTGGCGCATCGCTGCTGATCCTTTCCAGGAGTCCGCCAATTCCGGCATCAAAGATTCCGTCACCTTCAAAATCGGCCCGTTTTCCAGTAGCCAGATATCTCCCGAGAGCTTGCTCATCTTGGACGATACCAGGCCGTATACTTGAGGTACGTGCAACTGATAGGCAAACAGTCTCAGATAAGGAGTGACAACACTCGGAATCTCATCGGGCAGTTCCGGCAAGTGTTCGGGTTGAGTATCGACAAGAAGTCGATCGCGCTTGACCAAGTAGCGACCAGCGATCAGATCGCCTGGCTTACACCCTTTGATCCCTTCACCTAAAGCCCATAAGTAGTGTTTTGCCACAGAGTTTTGCATAAGGGTTCCTGACGCCTTTGGGCAAGCGTGCTGATCTGAACTATTTTAGCGATTGAACCTCGACGGGTTGATACGTGGCGATTATTTGACACTCCCGCTTTCTCAACAGACGCAGATTCTTAAGACTTCGCAGTCCTAATATCCTGATTTTTCAGGTTCCCGGAATCACCACGTTTCCACTGTTGTGTGCGTAGTGATATCTGCTACACAAAACTTGGCTAAACTTATTTAAGTCCCACCATTCAATCGGGATTGCTCCTGAAGGGTCTGCTTCCTGCTTCACCCAAGGGAGTCGGCTCCTTCTTGTCCACAGGCGTTAATTCGGGTGTAGCCCACCCTAATCGAATTAATTTTAGTTGAAGATTTTAGCCGTGAGTCATCCAATATTTTCAACCTATTTAACGAAACGCGGACTCCCGTTCGACCTTGTGACAGGCTGGTCAGTTTTGACTTGCACGCTCGGTTTACTCTCCCAGATAATTAAGCCTTGGTTTTTGGCATCGCTCTAATTCTACCACCCACAAAGGTTAACCAGTCAAGTTAAGTATGACTAACTTTAGTAAATTTTTTGGCTGTTTAGTCCAACTCCTGACAATATTTTAGGCGTGACTTTCCCCCAGTCTAGGGGTAGGTTTTAATGTCTTGTACTGACACGAATAGTTTACCATTTCGTTGACGGCCGGATGAATCTTGCTAGGAGCTTTCAGAGTTAGACGATCGGGCGAGGCCCAAGTCCTAGGCTTGAAATCACGCTGTTTTCAGCATATTCCTGATGGTGGCCATTTCCGAAGAAATCGCAGCACTCAAGGGAATTGAAATTTTAGAATAACTATAATGGTATGATGCAGCTAGGTAGAAATCACCTGACCCGACAGGTATAAATAAATATCAATTCTCGGTTTTCTCGCCCAGGGTGTTAATTGCCTCGTACCCGAGTTTCGCAAGTAAAGTTAAATTTAACCTGACCCAAAGACGGATAAAAGCCCCAGATTCATCTGTGGAATCCATCCAAAGTATAAAATCTACAATCTCACATCTCACATCTACCGACCGGTGAGAGCCCGCGACACGAGTCGTGGAGAGCAAAAAAAATTAGATATTAGTTCCAGCTCCCAGATTCATCTGTGGAATCAATCTAAAATCTAAAATCTAAAATCTAAAATCTAAAATCGACTGACGGATGCCAGCCCGCGACACGAGTCGTGGAGAGCAAAAAAAATTAGATATTAGTTCCAGCCCCCAGATTCATCTGTGGAGTCAATCTAAAATCTCAAATCTCAAATCTAAAATCGACTGACCGGCCTCTGCAAGCTGTTGAGTATTTAACCATGCCCCCACATGAACCCAGCGCCTTTTCCAAGAATTTGCCCGATCCGAAGCTACTGCCTGCAGTTGAAATAGACGAAATACTCACCAGCATTCAACATTCTCACAGTTTTTATTACAAAGTGATGAATCTTGAGGTTTGGGCGCTGGTGGAAACCTTGGATGGGCTGTTTCCCGGCGCTTGGGGTCAGTTTATGACCAACCGCCAATTAGCAGTTAAACAGTTTTTGGAACGCGATCGCGTTCCAATTTCTCCGGTTGATGCTGGGGATGCGCGGGAGAAGTCCGAGGGCAGTGGGAAGAAGGAAGAAGCCGGGAGTCAGGAGTCAGGAGTCACAAACAAGCAGGAAGAAGAATAAAAGCAGCTTTTTTCAATTCTCCCCATCTCCACCTTTCCTCGGTATCCAAGTCTAAATTCCCCTCAATCCCGAAAGCGAGAGACGAAACAGAACCCTCTTTTCCCGCCGTACTCCCCTGATTAAGAGGAGTAGGAGGGATCGAAACTCAGCTACAAGCGACCTTTATTATGGGTTTCAATCTTAAGTTGACATAAATACCGATCGCCCGTTAGCGAAGCCCTCGAAGAGGATCGCCCTTACAGGTGAATTTTGGCATCAACTTGAGGCAATCCCATGCTGTAGTTGACAGCGCGGCTGTTGAGATTGTAGCTGATTTGGCCTTTTTGTAAGAGCGATCGTACCAAGTGTTCCAACTCCGAACCGATACGGCGGAGGTTGTACTCGGTCAAGTCTTCGCCCTCGTATGCGTCTACGAGTTGGTCGAATTTGGCATACACCTGTTTGATTGACTCGTCGTTCCAGTTAAGTTCGTTATCTGGGTCAATGTCGAGGGTCAAAAGGTCATTGCTGGGTACGAGTTCGTTATCTTCGAGGATGGCGGTGTATATGCGAATATGGCGGGTTGTTGACTTGAGCTGCATGAGTTCTTATGTGTAAAGATTTTTTGCTGAGTTTATTGTAATGGCTCAGAGATGCGCGGGGAGGGCGGGCGATCGTCAATTTCTCGGAATCCCGAAATATTTTAGTTGTTGGGCCGTCCAATTTTTGTAATATTCAGTTTTCTCTAAAGCATCGGAAGCTGGCTTCAGCTTAGAATTTACTTGAACGGTGAAGCCCGGATACGGCATCCTCCTAGTATGAAGTCCGTCAATATTAAAATCTTCTTGGGGATGAGCGTGAAAAGCCAGCAAGCCCAAGTCGGAAATCTGACGATTCAGTTTGTCTATCAATTCTTTAGTTTCGGGCGCTGTAATTGCAGTTTTTTCGGGATTAATTACTACCATAATTTCAAATTCCGAATTGTAAAATTCATGAATCGATTTCATGATGTCAGAATCGCGATCGAACTCAGTCAGCGCTGAAAACCGCTCGATTTTGAATAAAATTTGATTGGCCAAGCGTGCTTTTTTAGTGAAGGGACAAATGGGTAAATCGCTGAAAACTGGATGCGGTAATTCGACAAACTCCGTCATCCATCTGAGGGTAGATTCTATAATTTCTTTGTCCGATTCATTCATGGAAAATCTATATATTTGATCTTTAATACTAATCATAATCTATTTCTAGGGTGATGCACACCCCACCATTGGTATCAATTTAAGACTGAAACCCATAATAAATGTCACTTATATCAAAGTCTTGATCCCCCTAAAGCCCCCTTAAGAAGGGGGACTTTGAGTGCTTCCGGTTCCCCCTTTTTTAAGGGGGGCTAGGGGGGATCTCCGGGTCAAGAAAACACGCCCTACTCCTGCCATTTCTAAGGACTCAATTCGTTACTACAAAGATTAATCTATTTGTGAGTTTTGCCGTCTGGCATAATTGCGCCAGTTAGCTTTGCCTTTTCCATCTTTGCTCCTGTTAAGTTTGCTCCAGCCAGTTTAGCCTCCTTCAGGTTAGCTTTCTCTAGGTTTGCCATCGTCAAGTTTGCCCCCCGCAAGTCTGCTGAAGTTAGATTTGCTTCACTCAAATTGACACGGATCAAGCTAGTTCCGCAGAGATTGAACCCGCTTAAGTTTTGCCCGCTCAAGTTGACGAGATCGAGGTTTACTCCAACCAAACTTATCCCCATAAAATTAACACCTCTCAGGTCAAGACCTGTGAGGTTAGCTCTCTTCAAGTTAGCTCCAACAAAACTTACACCTGTGAGGTTAGCAACCTTCAAGTTAACGTTCATCAAGTCTACTCCCGCAAAACTTACACCTGTCAATTTAACGCCTGTCAAATTAGTACCACTTAGGCTTGCGTTGTTTAGATTTGCTTGAGTTAAATCTGCTCCTGCCAAATTAGCACTATTTAGAATTGTCTGAGTTAGGTTAGCACTATTTAGATTGGCGGCAGTGAGGTTAGCAGCCGTAAAATTGGCCCCTGTTAAGTTTGCTCCGCTGAGATTTGCCCCAGTCAGGTTTGCTCCTGTGAAGTTTGCATCGCTTAATATGGCTTGACGGAAATTCGCTTGAATCAGTTTTGCATACTCCAATTTTGCCTTAGTTAGGTCTGCATTGATTAATTTAGCTTCAATCAGATCGGCTTGTTGCAGATTTGTTGAGCTTAAATTTGATCTTTGCAGGTTAGCTCCACATAGATTAATTTTTTTTAAAGTAGCACCAGTGAAGTTTGCTTCTGTCAAATTTGCTTGATACAAGATGACATCATCTACCAAAATTTTTCCACTCAAATCTAATCCGAATAGGTTGCAGCCAGTAAAGTCTCTTTCACCCGCGTTATATCGCTTGCAAAATTCTTCAGTGCTGATAGCTAGTTCTCGATCGTCAAGCTTAGCATTCACAGGATTAGCCGCAGACTCTCCGGCCACTTTGCTAGACACTGGGGGCATCTCTTTAACTGCCTCTTCGCGCAATAGCTTGTCAACCCGATCGCTAAACCGCCTCACAACCTCAGCATCATCAACCTTCTCACCAGCATTCGAGCTTTTCTCAACCGCATTTTCAACATAATACTTATCTACAAAACTTTGCAACCCCGCATTATATCCCTGTCCAACCGCCTGAAACCTCCATTCGCCATTCTTCTTATACAACCGTCCAAATTCTAAAGCCGTTTCTTGCGAAAATATCTGATTTAAATTGTACCGAACCAATTCGCTAAGAGTCTCTGAATTGTAAAGCCGGATAAAAGCATTTTCAACTTGACTAAAACTTTGATTTTTTTCCTGTCCGTCGTGAATAGTCACCACAAACACAATTTCTTGAATCGCCGAATTGATTTTACTCAAATCCAGATAAACCGTCTCATCATCTCCCTCAATTTGTCCATTCCTGCTGTCTCCCGAATGTCGCACCGCACCGTCCGGTGATGTCAGATTGTTGTAAAATACAAAATACTTTTCATCGGGAATGCGATCGTCCGCCGCTAACATAAAAACAGATGCGTCAATGTCGCAGTTTTGTGCTTTCTGACTGACTTGCCACCCCAGGGCGATCGCAATTTTACTGAAATTAGGAGTTTCTTTAGAAAGATTGAACCTTTCACCCTTAGTTAATTCGATACTCATATGCGATAATTCCCTTACCTCATAAATGGTATTAATTATCTCATCTATGTTAACCCGATCGCAAATTGGATTTTATCTCGAAGACATCGAAACCCCAATTGGCAGAACCGTCAATTTAACTCTTACCGGACTCATTCTCCTATCTTCCGCCAGCTTCATCGCCGAAACTTACCCGATTTCGGAAACGGTTAGAATTAATTTCCAAACTCTCGATACTGTTCTTTTAATCGTTTTTGCAGTTGAGTATTTATTGCGGTTGTGGTGTGCCGAAAATCGAGTTAAATTTATTTTTAGTTTTTTTTCAATTATTGATTTGCTGGCAATATTACCATTTTTACTGGGATTTGTCAACGTTAGTTTTATCCGAATTTTTCGCTGGTTCAGAATTCTCCGGCTCATCCGCTTTCTAGAATTAAAAATTTCTATTTTCCGCATCAGCAGCGAAGATGGGGTGATTTTTGCTCGGATTTTGTTTACTTTGCTGGCAATAATTTTTGTTTATTCTGGTTTGATTTATCAAGTCGAACATCCGGCAAATCCCGAAAGTTTTGCAACTTTTTTGGATGCTGTTTATTTCTCGGTTGTCACAATGACCACGGTGGGATTTGGCGATGTTACTCCGATTTCGGAATCCGGCCGTTTTCTGACTATTTTGATGATTTTGACAGGAATTGCTCTGATTCCTTGGCAATTGGGGGATTTGATTAAACAATTAGTTAAAAGTGCTAATCACGGAGAAGCTGTTTGTACAGGTTGCGGTTGGTCTGTACACGATGCTAATGCTAGATTTTGTAAAATGTGCGGTACTCAGTTAGATATCTAAGCCGCATAATTAATGTTTTACAAAAAAAATGTTTAAAGCCTCTCCCTTGTAGGGAGAAATTAAAAGAAGACTACTCATTACTCCCATCCTCTTCCTTCCAGGTAGAGGTCGCTGTCAAGTGTCAACTGTCAACTGTCAACTGTCAACTGAACTCCGATTTTAGAAAGGTACAGGAATTACGCATTATCAGGATGTAGCAAGATTTTGAGATTGCTGCACGACCAACGCTTGGCGATAAAAATACGTTACTTTTACGTAATTACTGAAGGTAGATAAAAAAATATCAACTAGGAGAAGACTGTAGAAAAAATTGCTAACTTACTTTGCGCTCGCCAAAAAACACCCCAGGTGGTATCAATATTCCAGTGATTTTGTGGCTGTGGAATTTGGCGATTGCTAATTAAACGAGTCGCCTTCCCTTTACTCGTTTCTGAAGATTATCCGGCGCCATCGTCCCACAAAGATTTTGAAACGCTCGAGCAGTGGCGGTTTGGGATAGCCGTAATACAGCTCCCAAGGGTGAAAGCCAATCTGTTGGGGTCTACCAGTATTTAGGAATGCACTAATGTCCTTTCTGGCGAGGTAGCGATCGCGAATCTGTCGCAGTTGCTCTCCCCATATATTAACATGAAAAACAGTCCATTCCGGCGTTTCCCAACGAACTAACATATATCGCTGATTCTTTTCCAAAAAACTCTCGATCGCGGCCTCATTAGCAAATCGAAGACTTTCTTTAGTGTACAGAGCATTTTTTGCTACAGGGCCGTCGAATTTTTTACCCACATAGTAATCAATTACCTCTATCCATTCAGTCCCTCGAAAAATGGAAAAATTGTTGCTGAACTTCTGAGTTTTTGAGTAACCAGGCTCTAGCGACTGCATATCTGGCGAAGGAAAAGAACCTGTAAACCCAAAGCAGTTATATTTTTGAACTGTTTGCATTACCTCATCCAGCCAATTCTCGTGACCCTTGCGATAGGGCAGAGTATCGAGTTTAGCGAGTAAAATCCAATCTGTTTTAGCCGCCTCGATCGCCACGCGTACACCCTCTGGCTCTGTCTCGCCCACCGATCTCCCGCGCCAGTCTACATACACGAGCTCGTCAATCAGCCCTTCAGCCAAAAGTTCCTGATAAATCGGGGGCGGTTTATCAGCAGGCGACACAGCGAAAATTACTTGTTTTGGCCGCCCCCCCAGAAAAGATAGCCAGTCTTCAAGCACTTCGCGCACCATAATCTGACTGGTACTGAAAGTGCAGAAGGTAAGATTGTTAAAAATAGATTGATTCATTACTTCACCTTAATCATTGGCTACAGCAACGCTATTCGATCGGCAAGTGCTGTTTTTCCTAGGTCATAGACCAGCAACAGTCACAGCTAGTCTTAGCTGATATTAGTATAGACTTACAAATAGTATTTAGCTATAGCAGCAAGCTATTGAAATAGACAGATGGTTGTCTGTGCTTTACGCCCAATATAAATATCTGCTCGATCGCACCTGAATCCCGGCATCTGGGCGCTCGGACTGCGGGATCATAAGGGCAACAAAATTTCAAACTCGGTGCCAATTCCCAACTCCGATCGCATTCTGAATGCACCGCCGTGTTTGCCCGTCACTATTTGATAGCTAACTGCTAAACTGGTTTCTTTGAGGGCGCGTTTTTCCGTAGAGAATGATTCTATGATTTTTTTGTACTTGCTAGGTGACATTCCTGGCCCGTTATCTGCTATGCAAATCGAAACCCAGCGAACATGAAGTTTGTCTAAATCCGGCGCAGGTTCGGGACAGCAGACTTGAGTTGTGATTTCAATTTTAGGCTGGCGATCGCCGTCTCTGAGTCCTCCACCTTTGAACTCTTTCGCCAATTCTTGACCGACTGCTTCATTAATTAATGTATGAATAGCATTGGTCAAGATATTCATAAATACTTGGTTTAGCTGTCCTGCATAGCAGGGCACTGGCGGCAGGTAGCCGTAGTTTTTCACTACTTGGATTTCCCTAGTCAAACGACTTTTGAGCAGCAAAAGTATGCTGTCTATGTTGGCGTGCAAGTCGGTCGGTTTGGGATAAATATCGTCGATGTGGCAGAAGTTTTGCAAACTGGTTGCCAACTTGCTCAAACGTTCTGCTCCTGATTTGATGCTGGCAACAGTTCGGAGGAAATCGTTTTGCAAAAAGTCATAGTCGATCTCTTCCTTGAGCCTTGCTATTTCCGGCGGGGGGTCAGTACAGTATGCGTCGTAAACTGAGAGCAACTCCATCAAGTTTTTGCTGTAGTCGCTTACGTAGGTTAAATTCCCCCAAATAAAGCCTACCGGATCTAAAATTTCGTGGGCTACTCCGTTGACTAAACGCCCTAAACTAGCCATTTTTTCGCTTTGAATCATTTGAGTTTGGGCTCTTTCGTAGCGAACTTGAGTTTCTATGCCGCGAATTTGCCAGTAGGCGATGTTTAGTGCGTTAGGGTCTAAGAGTCGGTAAGATTGGGAGTCTATTTGAACGACGATCGGTTCTGCCTGCAATTCGGGCGATCGACGCAGAGCTTGTGGAGCTGCTGCCAAAATGGTTGTACTCTCTGCGACTAATAATATTTCGACGCGAGCGTAACTGTAGAGAACTTTCAGCGGCAGGTGCAAAAAGAGTTCAGGGCCTTGGGGTTTGAGCAAATATTCCAGCAGTTGCCTGCGGGATATCATGCCAGCAAACTCTCCTGCTTCCATTAACACGACTCCCGGCACTAGGGGATGCTGTTCAAACATTTCGGCAACTGCCACGGCCAAGCAGCTCGATTTAACCTGAAAGTCATACAGGGGCAAATCCCAGAGGGTAGACTCTAGGGAAAGGTCTTGATGGCTGCCTTCGGAGAGTGAAGGGCCAAGGAGTTTGGAACTGAATTTATTTGCCACTGGAACTTTTAGTTGCCGAAACGCTGGGAAAGTGAATTGAGAACCTACTACTAAGCTAGCCTATCACTTCACCGCAGGAGCGAACAACCGAGAATATTCTTGAGTTAATCATGTTGTGCCAACTATAGGCAGGAGAATTTCAAATTCAGTATTCTTACCTGGTTGCGATCGCATTCTCAGTTGGCCGCCGTGCTTTTCTGTGACGATTTGATGGCAGATAGCCAGCCCCATACCGCTGCCTTTGCCTGCTGCTTTAGTGGTAAAAAAGGTGTCAAATATCTGCTGGTGATTTTCTGGGGCAATGCCGGGCCCGTTATCGGCAATGCAAATTGCGGCCCGCTTGCCGTGTTCGGTTTCTATAACTTTAGTGGTAATTTCGATTTGGGGCTGCCAGTTGTCCCGGCACTCGGTCTGTATTTCTCGATCTGCTGCGTACTCTGTCAGGGCGTCTAGAGCATTAACTAACAAATTCAAAAACACCTGACTCAACTGACCGGAGTAGCCACTAACTAGCGGCAATTCGCCGTAATTTTTAACCACTTCTATGCTATTTTTAAAGCGGTTTTTCAAAATTAACAGCGTCATCTCCACGCATTCGTGAATGTCTGTCTCGGCTGGTTTTGTCTCGTCCATGTGAGAGAAGTGGTGCAGCCCGTTAACTATTTTTAGCAATTGCGAGGCTCCCAACTCCATCCCTTCTAAGGTGATCGGCAAATCTTCTTGTAAAAAATCAAATTCAATTTCTTTTTTAAGGGCCTCAATTCGGGGACAGGGTGCCGAATATTCTTCTTCATAAACCGACATGAGCTGAAGCAAGTGTTCAAAATAGGACAGCAGAAAAGTTAAATTTCCCCAAATACAGTTCAGCGGATTTCTGATTTCGTGGGCTACTTCTGCTACAATCCTCCCCAAACTAGCCATTTTTTCTGTTTGGATGAGTTTGGCTTGGGTTTGTTTGTGGAGTAACTTATTTGTTAATTCGTGAATTCTTGATTGAGCGACCATTAATTGGTGTACGTCTAACAGCTTGTAGGTCTGGGGGGCTATTTCCACTACTACGGGTTCGTAAATTAATTCTGCTGATCTGTAAAGACATTCGTGGGCGGCTTCTACTATTAATTTACTGGCGGGAAGTACGAGTTCCTCTGGCTTGGCAAACTTGTACAGCACCTCTATTGGTCGCTTGAAAAACATTTCTACTCCGTAGCGGCGGTTAACTTTTTCAAAAAATAGACGCCTGGATATGATGCCGACAAAACTACCCCCATTGGTCAAAATGACGCCGGGAAGCATGGAATTTTCTTCAAAAGCCTGGGCTACTTCTTTTGCCTGTTGAGTTAATTCAATTTGGCAGTTGAAGAGTGGCAGGTCTAGGAGAGTTGATTCTAAGGAGATGTTCCAAGTACAAAATTCAGGTATATGCAACACTGATAACTCCGAGCTAGTCTCACGCACAGCAAACATAGATGAAACCCCTGTTAAATATTGTATTAATGGACAACTTAAGTTGCTATTAATTCGTAACTGGTAATGGGTAGCGGGTAGTTGCTAATTTGTAAAATTACAACAGCACCCGATGGGAAAACCCGATCGCAGTAGCATTGTCTGCTAAAGATTTTGTTTCTAAGTCAATATTAAACGATCGAAGCTTTTGTGGAACTTACTGATCTCTGCTGTAAACTTTTTACCATGATATACCTGCGATCGCCTGTTTTCGGAAAAATTTTAATATTTATAACGAATTATTGTGATAAGTTATACCATTTTTACACTGATAGAAGGGAATTGGAGAAGCGCGAGCGGGTTATCAGTGAATATACGGGCATCCTTCGAGGGTTCGACGGCCCGGATTAGCCATCGTCTAAGGGGCTTGCAGGCTCCAATTGTCAAGACTAGGGCCCAGACCAAAGGAAGTTCGGCCACGGATTCGCTTTCTGAGGATGTAACCGAATGTAACGGATGGAATGCTTTAGTTATCATCGCGAGAGAAGGAAGAAGCAATGTTCCCCAAGGGTTTGTGCAATTAAGAACGTTCTAACCGTATTGGCGGTTGCTATACCACTCAAAAGAAATGCAACTTTAGGCAACTTCCCACCTCGATGGTAGTCAGTTTTTTGCAATCTGCAATCTGCAATCTGCAATCGTCTTAGGGTTCCACCTCCGGCCAGAGGCGTTCTAGCTGATACCGCCAAGCGGCGAGAGTGTTTTCGCGAGACTCTCGCCCTAGTTCCATTTCACCCATCAATCCCTCTGCATAGAAACGGTCTAAAGTCTGAAGGGTAGTGTCCACAGACTGTCCCTGCATCTTCGCAGCTTTGATGATTTGACGGATGCGGCTTTCTATCAAACCGCCGAAAAAGTCAGACAAACCTCTCTCTTGCAAAGCCAGCAGTCTGGTGACGGCGGCTGAGAAATCGGCGGTGGCGAGTGTGGCCCGGCTGTGCTGAAATACTCCCCACAAAACGTTTTGATGTAAGGCGTAGCGAGTTTCCAGGGTGGTGTCAAAGTTAGCTTCTAGGAGTTTATCAAAAAATGGTTGAGCTTCCTGGGCATCGGCGATCGGCAGCAAAATCCGCAGCCAACTCCCGTCTTCTGAAAGGAGGACTAACAGCCGAAAATTGGGGGTTTCTACTTGCCAAGAAGTGGCAACAGGCATCTCAACACTGTCACCAAATAAGTCTTTAAGGGTATTGCTAATTTCTTCGGGAGTCATAAGGATTTTAGATTTTAGATTTTAGATTTTAGATTTGTCACCAGTCATTAGTCAGCAGTGCGCTCTCAAATCTCCTATTGATTTATGGTAGCCAGCGGGGGTGATAGCCGGCAAAGGGAAGTTCTTCTGGCTGTACTTTTGCGCGAGAACCGTCTGTGGTTATATCTACTAAGGGTAGCAGCCAGAGGCGGCTGGTGGCGATCGACTGTCCACTATCGTTGCGGGGACTGTCTGCTGCTGAGGGAGTTGCTGCTGTGACTGATTGGTCGAAAATTAATGCCAGCCCGTCGGGAGATAAACTGATTTGGGTATCTAATTGGTTGGGCAAAATTAGCAGCGGTTTGATGGTTCCTACCAAACGATTACCCTCTTTTTTGAGGTCGATGGTGGCGATGAAAGGCTGTTCTTTATAGCTTTCTGTTTTGAGGCGTTGGGCTAACAAACAGTAGAGACGCTGAACTTGATTGTCTTGGTTTTTGCGGGGGTCGAAATAAACGGCCATAATGCTGCCGGGAATACGCAATATTTCTTGTTCTACACCTTGGTTATCTAAGATAAAAAGCGATCGAGTAAAGTCGCTGTTGTATTTAACATAGGCGGCGGCCGAGTTGTCGCGGGCCATCCCCAATACTTGTTCGTATTTTGGCAAAAATTCTACGGGGTCTGCTTCCGGTTTGAGGGGGACGATCGCTAATCCTTGTTTTTGAGATATTACCATCGATTTGCTGTCGGGGCGAATCATAAAATCTCCGCCTTGTTCGTTTTCCAATGGTCTGGGCGCCTGTTTTTCTTCCAAAATCCAAGGACTGAAATCGCCGGGATTGCGGCGGTTGACGCGCTGGACAACTATGATTTTTCCGTCGGCTGAGAGGTCGAATTTGAGGTTTTGGTAATCTTTGGAGTCTAAGATTTTGTCGATTCTACCGGCTGGGTATTTTTGTTGAGTTCCTGAACCCGATTGGGGGTTGAGGCCGGTGGTGACGGTGAATAGTTCTTGATTGAGGGTGCCACGAGTACGCGCGATCGATCGATCGGTGGCTGAGAATAAAATGCGATCGCTGTCGGGATACGGTTTAAAATCGGTGACAACTAAATCTTTGGGAGTCAGCGCTATCGGTTTTGAGTCGCTGCTGCTGAGATTGACTAGCATTAATCTGCTTTCTGTTTCGCCTTGGACACCGATGTAAGCAAAAGCTCGATCGCGGCTGCGAAACGAACTGCTAAACGGTTGCATTGGCGTTCCTTTATTTTGGTTGTTTTCTCCGAAATACTTATCCGTTGCTCCGGCGAGTTTGACTGTGTAGGTAACGCCGTAGGGTGCTGGATCTTTGAGGGTGTAAGCCATGCGTCTTCCCGCCCAACTAAATTTACCGGGGAGGGGGGGTTCTAGCTTTAAGTTTTCCTCGACGGTGGGCTGGTTCATCGGCCGAAAGAATGTGAGGATAAATCCGGTATCTTCGGCGCCGATTTGTTTGTTTTCCCAGGTAAATTCTCGCACTCTGGGTGCTGTGCGATCGCCGCTCAGCAGCAGCAGCCCGATTAAGACGCTCAGCACTAGCATGAGGAAGATGGCCGTGCGGTCGATCGGGTGTTTGAATGGCAGATTAGCGAAGGGTGAAGGATTAATTTTTTTGTTAAAAATACTCACAAATCTTTCTCTCCTACTTTCTGCTGAAAATTAACTGCCAAATTTTTCCTTTTAAATTTTACTGCCTTGGGCGTACTCCCGACCCTCTGATTTTTTTTTACCACCGAAAACTAATGCAGCGAAGTATCTTGGTAAAAAACTCAGTTTCTGAAAGTGTGGGTGTCTCCTAGACTGAATTAAACTCACAAGCTTAAATCCGTGGAGTATGCGGCACTTCCAACAGTATCAACCGAGTGGAGATGTGAAATATATAGATTTTACTTTTTAGGAGGCTTCAGAGCTAAAAATTGCTCGATCGAGAGAGGCTTTGAGAAAAGTAGAGCACCCTACCATTGTGCCAGTTGCGTTCAACACTGTTTGAAATTTTAGATTTTTAATTTAATCTCTAATTTCAAATCGCTAATTCTTTAATAGGTTGAGGGGTAACGCTGGCGATCTACCCATCCTACTAATGATCGTGACGACTACTTAGATCCCTTTCACGAATCCTTGACGATTGGCGTGTGGGAACTATTATTAACTCCTGATAGTGTATACGGCGATTCTGGTTCAGGATATAGCTTAGAATATTTGCTATCGTAATGCCTGACCTCAAAATAGTTTAAGTTTGACGGGTGAGGCTTATATATGGAGAAACATTCCAAAAGACAAAAAGTTGCTGCACTCTCTAAAGGCCCGACATTCACTACTTGATTTTTGAATATGCGGCCTGATTTTATCCAGTGTTTCATTTGGCTTTTTGACAAGCAGTAAAATGCTGAATGAGTATGGCTAGATTCAGCAAATTTTACACTTTCTATCTCTACACTAGATAGCTGATTCCACAATACTGGCGGCTCTAGGGTCAAATCAATGTATCTCTTGGTTCCTTGATACATTTCAAAACGGTTTGGGTAAAGAATAGCATTCTCATACCCGCTTTCTCGGTTAAAATTTTCTAATTTTTCTAGAATGAAAGCATCGTACAAAACAATGTCATCTTCTATGAATAAAAACCAGTCAAATTTTTCTACTCTTTCGACAAATTCTTCCTGAAGTCTAAACTCTACAAACATGGGGTCGCATTCAGGGCCTTCTTGAATCTGAATGCACTTAATTTGATATTCAGGTAAGTAGGCTGTAACGTGCCTGTTCGGTAGAGTTTGGATAGTAATTGTGAGATCGCAATGAGCAAAACTCGTCAACAATCCATCTATTGTGTGCCTGAGTCTCTCTATTTTGGCTGCGGCTTTTTCTGGATTGTTAGATTCTTCAACTGATGTAACGTGTGCGACAGCGGCAAAGACTTTGGGGCGTTCTTTTTCGGGCTGTTCGTTTTCTCTGAATAAATTTATAATGCGATTTCTTTGATAAAAAAACATCAGTTTAGTATACCTCGTGGCTACTCGCGATATTTCTTGTAACAGAGCCATTTGTAAAAAGATAAAGTGCATTACTTTTCTTCTTGTATTATTTTCTGCTGACATATAGACAATCTCCTTTTTGTTTACTGAAATAGTGAATTGATTGGAACTAAATCCATCGGTGATATTTTATCGATGGGCAGACCAAAATCTAAAGCCACTCTACACCACAGTAGAGTGGCCAGCACCCCTAGAAACAGCCCTGTTAATTGAATATCCTGCCAAAAACAAGTTAGTCCTTCTTTCCACAAACCGTAGTTAGTTACTGCATAGCTAGGAAGGTCGCCGAGAGCTATAGCAATCACGGCACCTAAATTACCTTTTAAGTGGTATCCCAGCGGTATAGTTATACAGAGATTCACAAAAGTCAGCAGATGGCCCATAGCTGGGTACTGAGACTTTCCTACGGCTAAAAGACAACCACCCATCATACTGGAGAGGGTGGTGTGCCAGATACCTAAAGCCAAGATAGGCATCATCCAAGATGCCGCCTCATACTCTTTCCTGTACAGTGTTAAAATTAACTTATCTCCGAAGCTCACAAAAATTGCTAAACCTACGGCTAACGGTATTAGAATTAGCTTGCGGTTGTTAAGTATCTTCGCGCGCAACTCCTGCCGCGGCAACTCTGCCAGCATAGAAATCGAGGGAAAAATCACCCGGCCACTAAGGGCGATAATTACTTGGCGCGGCATATCGCCGAGAGTAAAAGCGATGCCGTAAATGCCCAACAGTGTGAAAGTAAATATTTTCCCGAGGATGAGTCGATCGGCTTGAGAACACAGAAAAAATAAAATCGTAGACAAAAATATCCATTTGCCATAAGAAAATATTTCTTTTACTGCTTCTTTATCCCAAGCAAAGCGGTTTGACTTGCCGGGAATCAAAAAATGGCTCCATACTAACTCCACTACAGCTCCAGTCCAGCCGGCTACAATGATCGCCCAGATGCTGCGATCGAAGAAAGCCCACACAATCATCACGGTAGTAGAAATTATCTGTGTACCCAACTCAAAAAGCACTACTTCCTTAACGCTCATCTTGCGTTCTAGGGTGGATACGGAAGTCGATTTAAACCCTCCTATTAGGGTATTTATACTTATGGCTGGAATCAACCACATCAGACGGGGTTCTTCATAGAATTTAGCAACTGGCCAGGTTATTAGAATTAAACACAACCAAACAAACAAGCTGCGAATAACTTGCATTGTCCAAGCGGTGTTGAGAAATTGAGGATCGTCCCCGCGCTTGTTTTGAATGATACTTGGGCCCAGACCTATGTCTGTGAATAAGTTAATGCCTACGATGAAAACGTAGGCTAGACCCATTAGACCAAATAATTCAGGCAAAAGCAGGCGCGTCAGGATTAGGTTGCTACCAAATCGGATAATTTGACTGCTTCCATAGCTGGCGATCGTCCAGGCAGCACCTTTGATTGCTAATTTTTTTGATGACATATACTCAGAATTTGTTTCCTAATTACGAGTGTAGTTGCTGAATTTGTTATTTGCAACTCCTACAGAACGATGATGCCACTTTTATTGCTGACTGGACAGTATCTTTATTTGTATACGGAGAACGCGTCTTCAGTGTCCATGTCGCCATAAATGTAAAATTTAATCTCATACTTACTCGCCATTTAATAATCATAAGGGTTTTTGGGTTCAGGAATTGGTTTGAGGGAGGATGCTTGAATGATTAATTTGCGCTTGCCTTGCAGTTCTTCTACGATCGTTTCTCCTTCTATTTCTAGCCAACTGTCTGGGGCAAAGGTGGTGCGGCTTTGACCGATCAGTAATTTTACTGGCAAGCCAATCGGATAGGCGTCTGCCGCGCAGCAGGTAATGATAAAACGCCCGATCCACATATATTGTTCTGCTAGGTTAGGGGGATGAATTACAAATCCTTGAACTTTGACTTTTTGACCTTTGTATGTATCCGGTTCGGGGTTGAAATTTAACAGCCGCACCCATTCAACGAGCGATCGCTGTTCGGGTTTTGTAGTATTGCGAAATTCTTGGGGTTGCAGTCTGGTGATGGGCAGGGATTCGGTGAGGCCTCGTTCTAATGCTGTCTGGCTGGTAAATGTGCGTGGCGTTGTTAATAAACCAATTAATGCGACGCTCAACATTAAGGTGCTGCCGATACTGGGGGGAAACAAAGTAACGTGTTCAACTTCTGTGATTCTCAGAGAGTTATTTGCTGGTGATGTCCGCGATTGCTTTGTGGTGCGATCGGGTTTTACGAGTTCCCACGTTTTTAAACCGCCAATAACCACTAAGCCGATTCCTCCTGCTAGAGTCAAGCCAAAGTAATTGGGGTGAATGAGAATGCTTAACTTGCCGGTGATCCAATATTTAAGAAGCAGTATTCCCCACGCTAAGATAGCTAGGGCGTCCAGCCAGGGGCTAATTTTTTTAAGATTCATTTTTTAAGAGTGATTGGGAAGGAAGAGAGAAGAAGGAAAAGACAAAAACACCTATCCGTATATCCCTTACTTCCGTATCGGAGAGCAAGGTAATTGAAAATCGCCAATCTACAATGGTATTAGTTGTCTGTCCCAGCTCATTTATTAACCTAAATGCAAGTTTACAGCGAGGGTCATTAAAAAGGTTAACTGAGCTGCCAATACAATTAAGTAAACTACGGCTCGACCTTTAAAAATTGACATCATTAAACCAATGCCTTTGAGGTCAATCATCGGGCCGAAAACGAGAAATGCTAACAGCGAACCGCTGGTAAATGTGGCAGCAAAAGCCAGGGCAAAAAAGGCATCTACTGTAGAACAAATCGATACGACTGCGCCTAAGAGCAGCATGGCTAGAATCGAGGAAACGGGGCCTTGGCCGAGGTTGAGAATTAGTTCGCGGGGTGCGCCAACTTGAATGATGGCCGCGATCGCACTTCCGATTACCAACACTCCTCCCAATTCGCGCAACTCCTGTACCATAGTATCTAAAAGCAGGCGCAGACGCTCTTTAGAAACAGGGTGGAACATCGAGGAACGTTTCGATGTTTTTTCTGTTTTGCTTGTTTCTAATCGCTTCCAGTCGTCTTGTAGCAAAGATTCGATTGGCACCACCCCCCCCGGCTGACCGAGCATAAAAGTTCCCGACTGCAACAGCAGCGGAGTGTTGGCTTGGACGAGCTCTTTTTCGGAAAAATCTGGTTTTGGCAGGGGGATAGCGCGGGCTACAGAGGGGTGCAGCAGAGGCCGCAAGTCTTTTTGGGCGCTGAACACCCAGCCGATAATTGTGGCTATAGACAGAGAAAATACCACCCGCAAAACTACAATCTCTGGCTGATCGCGAAATGCCGTCCAAGTCGCCCAAATTACCACGGGGTTGATCGTGGGGGCTGCGAGCAAAAAGCCGATCGCGGCTGGTGCGGGCACTCCCTGCATCAGTAACCTGCGGGCTACGGGCACGTTACCGCACTCGCACACGGGAAACAAAAAGCCGATCGAACTGCCCATCAAAGCCGCCAGCAGCGGGTTTCGCGGGATGCGCGATACGAGTTTGCGTTCGTCTACAAAGCCCAGCAGCAAACCTGAGAATAAGACTCCCAGCAGCAGAAAAGGTATTGCTTCTACTAACAAGCTGAGAAACAGGGTAAAAGCATTGTTTAACTGATTTGTCAGGGCGGGTTGCATCGATCACCTACTGGTAGATTGCTATTTAGTTATACGTCTTTGGTAGAACTCCTTGTAGATCATACCAAAGCCTAGCACTAAGTTAAGATCGAGTTAAATTTTTTTACCATTTTTTTGCTGGATTTTGTAGACATTCTAATTTAATCAATGCTAATATATTGAATAATTTAGACTGGTTGAAGTTGTTTGAGTTGGACTAATAATTTATTATATCCGCCTCGTACAGCCAATCAATAATTGAGTCGGCCAACAGTCGCAGATTTGAGAGATATTTCGGTTAACAATAATTGATTGTAGAACAAATGCCAAGGCAGATTTTGCAGATTGCGGGCGAGGCTAACTGTTTTACATAACGAGCGCTATAAAATGGGTTTTTAGCGATGACTTCAGTTTTCACTACAAACCTATAGGGGACGCACGGGCAGGTGTGTCGCTGGCTGAGCGTTACGGGGGGTTGTGAGTACCGGATCGATCGGGGAGATGGGATGAAATCCCCTCAAATACCCTAGCTTGCAAGGCGTCCCGCCATCGCGATTGCAAGAAGCTAAAACTCCCGGACGCGACCCCGCGAATTTCTGCTTTTAACTTGTCTGCTGACGGGCTGCATCGCGTGGGCGATCGGGCAATTCCGATTTTCTTCTATTATCACTCAATTATATTTCTCAGCATAATAATTTATTAACAAAAGGTTAAGACGATAACTTAAGATTAATGAATAGTTAAATAGTCGAAACGAGCGTTAATACCGCTCAAGTCCGTATAAAATAAAGTCAGGTATAATTACCAGGGCGCATTGATCTCGGTGATCCTCAATCTTGCCGAATACTTTAAGTGGTAAAATTTTCCTTGCTACAGTCAGTTTTTTGTGTAATTTAAAATGCAGTTTGCCAGGGGGATGCCGATCAAAGCACTCAGCAACTCACCTGCTGATCTTTGGTAGCTGAATGTCTGCTGGCAAATAGAACCCCAAAAAAGCGTGCTGATAAATTTATGTTGAATACCTCCTGCGTAGAAAGACCAGTCCAACCCATCTCCGAGGCTGACCTAGGAGAACTTTGTTTAGACTCTACTCTCCAACAATTGTCGCTTTACGATTTTCAGGTAGAAGCTACGGATTGGGGAATGCGAATTTCTCAGATGTTAGAAGCTAATCCGCTATTGCCGGGAGTCATTGTGACTCATCAAGGTGAATTTGCAGGCATGATTTCCCGGCGGAGATTTTTAGAATTTATCAGCCGTCCTTTTGGGCGAGAATTATTTTTAAAGCGACCTGTGAGGGCTTTGTACCGCTTTGCCGAAACTGAGAGTTTAATTTTTCCCAGCAATACTTTAATCGTGGATGCAGCCAGGAAGTCGCTGTTGCGATCGAAAGAACTGCTTTACGAACCTATTGTAGTTCAAGTGTCGCCTCAAACTTATAGTTTGCTAGACGTGCACGAACTGTTAGTAGCCCAATCCAACATTCATGAACTCGCAACAAAATTGCTGAGGCAGCAAACTCAATCTCAACTAATTCAAACCGAAAAACTAGCGAGTTTGGGACAGATGGTAGCTGGAGTCGCCCACGAAATTAGAAATCCTGTCACCTGCATCAGCGGAAATCTCGGCTTTTTATCCAACTACTCGAAAGACATCATGGAGTTGCTGTCTGCTTACGAACACATTGTGGGTGACAGCGAAAAAATTGACCAACTCAAAAAACACATAGAGTTTGATTTTTTGCAAGAAGATTGGGTGGAAATTCTCAAAAGTATGAAAGTTTCATCGCAGAGGCTGACCGAACTCGTCACCAGCCTGCACACCTTTTCTCACATGGACGAAACCCACTTGAAGCAAGCTAACATCCATGAATGTATTGACAGTACGCTGCTAATTATGAAAAACCGTCTGAAGTACGGGTTTAAAGTAGTTAAAAACTATGGAGATTTGCCTTTGGTCAAGTGTTACTCTGGTCAGTTGAGCCAGGTATTTATGAATATCATCAGCAATGCGATCGACGCTTTGGAAGAGGTAAAAGCAGAAAAAGATTTTATGCCTGCGATTACTATTGAAACTGAGGTAATAGATAGTTCTGACGGAGACTGCGTTAATTCGGAATTAATTCACAATTATGTGAGCGGCGCTCGACAAAATGCAAAACAGCTATCATCCGCCTGCCCAAACGTCGGCTTTAGCCCCGAAGCAGCCGAAAAAAATCAAAATAACGCTTGGATAGCCATCCGAATTGCCGATAACGGGCCGGGCATTCCGCCAGAAATTCAACGGCGGATTTTTGAGACATTTTTCACCACTAAACCTGCGGGGAAAGGTACCGGTTTGGGGTTGGCAATTACCCATCAAATTGTTACGGAAAAGCATAAAGGCAAGTTAAATTTGCATTCTACCCCCGGTACGGGTACGGAATTTGAAATTTTGTTGCCGTTGATTTGAAGGAAGTCTGGCAACCGATGAGTGTAACGGATGTAAGGGATAGTAAGGAATGGATGGAAGATGGAATGCAGGACACGGATACACGGATTTAGGTAAGGTGCGCATTGCGCACCCTACTGTTACGCTCGAAGCTGAACAGGCATTACCAAGAATGTAGCATTAACTCCACCCAAAGGCTGGAAAATTACGGGGGCTAAAGCACCGTTTAATTGCAGTTGAATTTCTGGGGATTGAGCCGTTTTTAAGATATCAATCAGATATTTGACGTTGAAAGCAATATCTATGCTATCTCCCGAAATCTGTGCGGGCATTGACTCTTTGCCGCAGCCGACATCTTTAGCATCTACAGACAAAGTAATTTCCTGATTCTCCTCGTCGATGCTGCATTTGAGAATATTATTTTTTTGGTCTGCAAACACCGCAATTCTTTCTACTGCTGCTAAGAACGATCGCCTTTCTAAGGTAATTTGCCGCTCAAAAGACGGCGGAATCAACTGCCGGTATGCGGGATATTGCCCTTCCAAGGTGCGGGTTGTCAGCCGCTGGTCTGCCCACTCAAACACTACTTGACCGTGTTCAAAATGCAGGGTTACAGGTTCAGTCCACTGCCGCATCACCAACATTCTTTCTACTTCCCGCAATGCTTTAGCGGGGACTGTCACCTCAAATTCTTCTTGGGTTTCTTCGCCTTCAGCTTTTTCATTTGCAGTTTGAACTACTGCCAATCTGTGGCCGTCTGTAGCTGCAAATTCCAGGCAATCTTGCAATACCTTTAAATGCACGCCTGCAAGTACCTGTTTGGCCTCGTCGGGGCTAGTAGCAAATAAAGTTCCTTTGAGTCCTTCTATCAAGGCTTCGGGCGGTAATTTGAGGATTGTTCCGGCTTCGATTGCGGGCAATTCTGGGAATTCTTCTGGGCCCATGCCTCTAACTTGGTAGCTACCAGAACTGCAAGTGAGATATGCTACGGTGTCCCCCGCTTCGTCTTCTAAAGTAATCTCTCCATCCGGGAGTCTCGAAACAATATCGTTAAGTAATTTAGCGGGTATGGTAAAACTGCCGCCGCCTGTTACTTCTGCTGCGAAGCTGGTACGAATGCCCAAACTGAGATCGAAAGCTGTCAAGCTAACCCGCTGATTTTCCTCATCCGCTACTAAGAGCACGTTGGCGAGTACCGGATGTGTCGGGCGGGAGGGAACGGCCCGACTTACCAACGAGAGGTTGGCGTTGAGGTCACTTTGGGTGCAAACCAATTTCATGGTAGGAAGGTTAATTAACCGGATTTGAAACAGAAACAAATCGTATCACAGAAAGCCGGCGGGTCGGTTTTTCTGTGTGTAGGGGTTAAGTATGGGGCTAGAAACCAGGTTTCTAGGCAAAATTTTGTCTTTAAAAACGAAAAATCTTTGTAGAAACCGGGTTTCTGAGGTCAGGGCGCGTTGCTAATTATCTGTGTTGGGTGTGCAGGGATCGCTAGTATTTTTTAATTTATTGAATTATTTTTGTGTCGATCGCCCTGTGGAAACTGTGGAAAAAAAAGCTAACTGCTGGCTGGGCATAACCTCTAGGTAATAAATCCCTGTGGAAAACTTGTGGAAAAGCTGTTGCGGTCGATCGCCCGCCCATTTTTGTGCAAAAACTGTTTCGGGCGATCGAGTAAAGTTTTCCACAAACCGAGGGCAACTTTTCCACAGGGTTTTCCACAGGCAAGCTGCTACGCATAGAGATTGTCTGTTATCGGAGAGTTACCGCTTCGATGATGCGGATCTGGAAATCGCTGCATAGAGTCATTGGTGTGACAACTGACTGACAACTGACTGACAACTGACTGACAACTGACAACTGACCTTCATCATCCAAGATACAAGCCCCCGGATTCATTCCTTCGCCGACTCAGGACCCAGAAATAAAAAACCTGTATCCGATGAAACTTGCCTAACGTATTTATCCGTGGGGTCAATGCTTCAATTCTTTAATCTTTAATCTAAAATCTAAAATCTAAAATCGATTGACTTCTTCTCAAGTTTTGCGGCTGACAACATTAATTCGATCGCTCAACTGACGCAAAGTTTGAGCCAAATTCGGGTCAGTGTTCCGCAACTGAGCAATTTTGTCGCAACTGTAAAGCACAGTCGTGTGATCTTTGCCACCGAACACTTCGCCAACCTTTGGCAAACTCAAACCAGTATGCTGCCTAATTAAATACATCCCTACTTGACGGGCAAGACTAATTTCTCGCCTGCGGGAAATGCCTTTCAAATCTTCAACAGAAACATCAAACTCCTCAGCCACAACTGCAATTACTGCATCTGGCGTCGCCTCTAAGCTTTCAGTTTGCTGGTTCAAAACCGGGGCGATATTCTCCACGGTCATCGGCAAACCGGTAATTGAAAGATATGCTACCGCCCGAATCAAAGCACCTTCCAATTCCCGCACGTTGGAAGTGTAACTAGAAGCAATGTATTCAATGACATCTCGCGGCAGCCGCATATTTTCATACTCGGCTTTTTTCTGCAAAATTGCCATCCGAGTTTCCAAGTCTGGCAATTGAATGTCGGCAATTAATCCCATCGAAAATCTGGAACACAAACGCTCTTGGAGGCGGGGGATTTGCTGTGGCGGGCGATCGGAAGCTAAAACTACTTGATTCCCGGCTTCGTGCAAAGTATTAAAAGTGTGAAAAAATTCTTCTTGAGTGTATTCTTTTCCTTCAATAAATTGGATATCATCTATTAATAAAACATCGGCTGCTCGATAATGGTCGCGGAAAGTTTGCATACTGTCTTTGCGAATTGCGGCGATTAAATCGTTAGTGAATTTCTCAGTAGAAACGTAAAAAATCTTGGCGTTGGGGTCAATTTCCAAGCGATAATGACCGATCGCCTGCATCAAATGAGTTTTGCCCAAACCGACGCCACCGCACAAAAATAGGGGATTGAATTCTCGGCCCGGAGACTCGGCTACCGCGAGGGAGGCTGCGTGGGCCATGCGGTTGTTAGAACCGACGACAAAGCGGGAAAATACGTATTTGGGGTTTAAATTGGCGGGTTTGGGGGGGTGAAGCGAGTGGTTTTCCGGGACATCGGCTGCGATGGGGGAGGGCCAAATCATGGCGGAGTCACTGCTGCCACCTGTTTCGTTTCCCCCGGCAATTGTCAAGTAAATGTCTACCGGATAGCCGAGAATTTCGTAGACTGCATCGGCAATGGTTTTGACGTAATATTTTTGCAGCCAATTGCGAGCAAAGGGGTTGGGCGCGCTGACGATCAAACAGTTATTTTCGAGTTGTTCGGCCCTGGCAGTTTTGATCCACGTCTCAAAGCTAGGTCTGCTCAGTTGTACCTGGAGACGTTCAAGTATCTGATTCCACAGACTTTCGAGGGGAATTTCCATCGCTCACCTCTGCCGATCGGCATTCAAGATATTAATTCTACTCTAGAGAGTTTAGTCCTCAGATGCTAAAGTTTAAGGGAGTCTGCCGTAGCTTGCGGGGCGGGACGCCATCGCCGAAAATTTTAGGGCTCTGCAGCCCAAACCAGGTATCGGGGAGCTGTTGAGCAAATATTTAGATTTGGCAGGAAAGCCTTAAAACATGGCAATGAAGAGTTCTACTGGCAAATTTTGGAAGCAACCGGCAATTTACATATTGCTGCTGGTAACGGGAGCCGGGGCCGCCATGTTGGGCGATCGTCTGACGGTTTCTCAATTTCGTGCAAATTCTGGCGATTCGGGACAAAGGGCGCTGGAACCTAAATTGCAACTGCCTCCTAGTACAAAGGATCGAGTTAGCAAAGTTTTGCCCCCGGCTTCCTTGTCGGGCGACGGGACTAATGTGAATTTTATTGTCGCTGCGGTGGCAAAAGTTGGCCCGGCAGTGGTTCGGATCGATGCTTCGCGCCGTGTGAAACCGGGAAATGGAAGGCTGTCGCCGGAAGATTTTTTTGGCATAGAACCGAATTCTGGTGGCCGGGGCGGGCTCGAACGGGGCACTGGTTCGGGTTTTGTCATCGGTGCCGACGGCGTGATTCTCACTAACGCTCACGTTGTAGAGGGAGCCGATACGGTAAATGTAACTCTCAGGGACGGCCGCAGCTATCAGGGGCGGGTGTTGGGGGCGGATAAGGTGACGGATGTTGCTGTGGTGAAGATTGAGGCGAATAATGTGCCTGTGGTGGCGATCGGCAATTCGGATAAGCTGTTGCCTGGGGAATGGGCGATCGCGATCGGCAATCCTTTGGGTTTGGACAATTCCGTAACTGCGGGGATTATTAGCGCTACGGGACGATCGAGCTCTGATGTGGGCGTACCCGACAAGCGGATCGGTTTTATTCAAACAGACGCTGCAATTAATCCGGGGAATTCCGGCGGCCCCCTGCTGAATGCTTCGGGCCAAGTTATTGGCATGAATACGGCGATTATTCAAGGTGCTCAAGGATTGGGCTTTGCGATTCCCATTCAGGCGGCCCAACAGGTGGCGAAGGAACTGATTTCGACGGGGAAAGTCGAACACGCTTATTTAGGCATTGAAATGGCGACGCTGACTCCAGACGTTAAGCAGCAAATTAACAGCAACGCTAACAGCAGCCTGCGAGTTGCAGTCGATCGGGGTGTGGCTATTGTTAGCGTTGTTCCTAATTCTCCGGCAGCAGCAGCCGGTTTGCGGGCTGGAGATGTGATTCAAAAAATTAACAATCAGCCGATTATTCAGTCGGAAGCTGTTCAGGAGTTCGTGCAAAATGCTAAGGTTGGCGGTATGTTGCAAATGGAAATTAACCGCAACGGGCAAATAGTTAATTTGACTGTTAAAACGGGAAGTTTGCCGGTTCAAAAAGTTGGATAAGAAGGAAGAAGGAAGAAGGAAGAAGGAAGAAGGAAGAAGGAAGAAGGAAGAAGGAAGAAGGAAGAAGGAAGAAGG
>NZ_JAUBUR010000070.1:0-12362 GCF_036705485.1 Microcoleus sp. AT9b-C3
ATTCATTTTTTTATTCACGATCGAGTATTGCATATAATTGTATCATAGTCTTGATAATGATTTAGGATTGCTATAGCCGGAAATTCGTCTGCTGCTAGCCCGCGAATGGCGTGCTTGCTTCTTGACGCACTCAGAGTGGCACTGACTGATGGAACGTCGCTTCCTTTAATAATTTCACAAGAACTCTTTAAGGTAAGGCTGCCGTTAGGAAATTTTCCCAGAATGTCAGCAAGTATGGGTGCGGGGAGGGTAAGCTTTCCAGATTGATTGACATTGGCATCAAAGCTTACTTGCATTCCAAATTCTAAGTTGTAAGCAGTTAGGTGCAAATGTTGAGTTTCAGCATCAGCTTCAATCAAAATATTCGACAAAATGGGATGGCTGCTATTGCTGGGAATGATGCTTTTCAGAGCCTGTACATAATCGTTGAATTCTCTTGAATCGCAGGCAACTTCAATAGCTGATGGGAGAGGATAAGAAGAAGGCAACATTGCCTCATTTGACAAGGTTTCTAGAGAAGGAGCATCGACGGCTGGAAGTGCTGCAAAATTTGTGCAAGTTTGCGAGGTTTCTACTTTTTGTGGAGAGATTGTTAAGGGCTCTAAAACCGAGTCAGTTTCAGTTGTTGGTTTGACTGATTTCTTCACAGTTTTGGCAGAATTATGTGCTGTGGCAGTCGAGCGTTTTTTCTTAACTGTTCTCTCCAATACTTCCTCTTTATGGGATGTTCCTGTTAGTCGAGATTTTGCCATAATTAGTCTGGTGTCAGGGGTGCGATTGGCCGCTGCGGTAGCAGCACTTATTCAGGTTGTTGAGAAAGAGGAGTGGGAAGGGGAAGGAGAAGGAGAAAGAGAAGGAAAAGGAGAAGGGGAAGGAACCCAGGCGTAAAGACATAGGATTGAAGGATCGACATTATCAAAAGCTATGATGGGGTAAGCTATAGACGTAAGGATTCAGGTCACTGAACTCCTTGCTGGGCAAAGACTTTAGATCTGGAGATTGATACTAAATCAATCTCTATTCTCAATAAACCGCGAAAAAATGTCACTTTTCCTCGTTTATTGACAATTAACCAGGAAAGACAAAAACCCTTATTTTGCCCTAAAACCCTTACCAGACAAGCGTTGGAGCCGCAAGTTTTTAGACCTGAATCCTTACCTATAGACAATAAAAAATTATGGTGGACCGAGCTTGAAAAACCGATCAATTGCTACGGGTGATTTTTTCCTACTTATTCAGCAAGCCCTAATTATTCCTAAAAAACAATCTCCCCTACTTTTGCTTCAACACCACCAAGGCAATATCATCAAAAACTTTTTGCTCGCCAATATGCCGTCGCACATCTTCAATTACGACTTGCCGAATTTCCTCTACCCCTAGGTGGTGATTTCTGGATATGACTTCGCACAGTCTCTCCAAACCGTAAAGTTTTCGATTAATATCGAAAGCTTCAGTAATCCCATCGGTATAAAGCACCACTACATCTCCCGGGTTCAGCAACACTTGAGTTTGGGCAACAAAATCAGCAATCTCCCCATCCAAACCAATGGGGAAACCCAGAGATATCGTATCTATCCGCTCGACGCTGCTATCAGTACGCACCACTATTATCTCTTCATGTTGACCGCTGATATTGAGGGTGCTATCTTGATACTCTAATAATGCCAATGTCATATTTTTTCCAGAATTCATCCGCTGGAGATTGCCGTAAAGGGTTCGATTGAGCACATCCATAAACCTCACCGGGTCTGTTTCATTACTTTCTTGAAGCGTTCGGACAGCGGTTTGTGCCATAATCATTATCACACCACTTTCTAACCCGTGTCCCGTAACATCGCCGATGCTGAAATAGACTTTGCCATTCTTAGATAGCACGTCGTAGTAGTCGCCACCCACTTCATCTGCAGGTTCCATAAAAACAGCAATTTCCAAGTCTTCAATTGCCTCAATTTCTGAGGATTTTGGCAATACCATTTGTTGCAGTTGTCTCGCTACATCTAATTCGGCACTTAAGCGGATATTCTCTTTTTTCAAGCGTGAGTTGAGCGCAGTAATTTCTTCATAGGCAAGAGCGAGTTGGCGGTTGGAATCACCTAGTTGAGCCGTGCGCTGTTGCACTTTTTCTTCTAAACTTTGATAGAGGCGAGCATTTTCAATCGAAATAGCAGCTTGAGCAGATAATACTTTTAAAAGTTCCAATCTGTCGGCTGTAAATGCAGCCTCGGTTAAATTATTTTCTAAATAAAGAATGCCACGGCAAATTCCTTGATGTTGAATTGGCAGACACAGTAGCGATTTAGGATGACGCTGGATAATATAAGGCTCGCCCGCCCAATTAGCTTCCTTAGTTACATCATTAATTACTAGAGTTTCAGCCGTGCGCCAAACATAATTGACTATCGATACCGGAATCTCTTGGGTGGTGTCAACTGAGATAGATTGCAAGTGGCACTCGCTACCAAGCGATTGAGCGGTGATAAATAATTCACCCGATTGTTCTAAAATCAGAGCGCCGCCTGTTGCTCCTGCATTCTCCATCACGACTTTCATTAAAGTTGAGATTAACTGATCGAGATTAATTTCTCCAGATATGACTTGAGAGGCTTCGATGACTGTGGTTAAATCTAGAGCTGATGAAATACCTGTACCAGTGCTAGTTGTAACTTTGATCGCGGCGATTTCATGAGTCGTCAGAGTTACTGTATCGCCCAATTGCGCGCCGGGATTTCTAGTAAAAATAGGGGTCAGCAATTGAGGATAGCGTTTTTCTAAATCTTCAATTTTTGCTTTAGCTCCCCAGCGAGAGTAAGCGTAATAAGCTGCTACAATGTAGGTTTGAGCAATAGTTTCTTTGCCCCAAGCTAAGTAAAATTTGGCGGCAAGTCCGTTGGCGATTGCTTCTTCATTTACGTACTCGTTTTCTTTGGCGATAGCAATAGCGCGATCGTAATTATCCATTGCTTCCACATTTTCACCCAGGATCCGATGCCGTTCTGCTTCCACCAGATAATATTTATGCAAGTGATTCATCGGCGCGTGTTCAGCCCAGGTCTTGAGTTTTTGCTGATTGTGTGCTACTTTTTCTAAAATTAGCTCGCGATCGCTTGTGGATGAATCAGTCCAAATCGCTAGCTGTACCAGGGAGTCGTAGAAATGGAATAGGGGTACACAAAGGAGAGCGATCGCACTATCAATATATTCCTCTGCCTTGGCAGTATTTGCGATCGCTTGCGGCAATTCCTCAAATAGATAACAGAGAATCAGCTTGTTTAAATACAAATAGTGCAATCCGTTTCTGTCGTTGCCTTCTAAATGTTGCGATAGTAATTCTACTTCGTCATAAGCTTCACCCACTAAAAGGCAGGGATTTCCCGACTCACCTAATAAGTTAAGCACTGCCTGCCGAAAAATCTCATTATAATTAAACGAGGCAATTTGTTTGAGTTGTTTGAGCGCGTGACTGTAAGACGCCATTTCGCGTTCTAATTCAGTTAGTTCCGCCCCAGCAAAATATAAATGGTTACAGGCGTAACAGGCACTGTAAGCCGCAAATTCTAAATCTCCAGTTTCCAATCCAATTTGGTAACTCTCCAGCAAAGGTTTTAATGTTTTGCGGACTGGTTCTTTCCAATGGGCGACCATACCACCAAAAATAAAGAATGTTTTTGGCTTAATTTCCTTAACGTTGAACTCCGAAGCCACTGTTAAAGCTAAAAGACCAAATTGGTAACCCAATTCAAGATCTCCCACGACGCCGCACATAATTAATCCATAGGTGGCATAAGCAAAAGCCGACCAAGCAGCATTGCCATATTGCAGAGATAAATTCACCCGATGGCACACCGTCAGCGGATACATTTGAGGCGCAGAAATATAGGTAGCAGAAGATAAACTCGAAAGAATTTGCATCGCTGCCAATTTTTCTGGGTCGGTCATCGCTGGCAAGTTAATTAAGTCCTCGATTGGGCGAGATCCCAAATTTTCTCTCGTTTCCACCATTGCTTGCTGAATATCTGATGGTTGTGTATTTTCTGGAAAATCTATCCCCAAAAGCTTCAGCACTTGTAGCCCCGTTCTCACGGCGTCTAAACCTCGGGTTTGCGCCATGTATGCTTGAATTTTAACTTCATAAACTTTCACTTTATCCAGCAAAGTTTTAGCTTCGTTCAAAACAAGTGCTGACCACACCTCCATCTGCTCGAAGTTACCCCCTAGATAGGCTGACTCAGTGGCTAATTCATACAGTGCCAGCGTTCGATCGTAATTCGTTTGCCAGCTATCTGCCGTTAGCAGTTTCATGCCTAGAGATAAATAACCAAGCGCGGCCGCATAGGCTGTAGAAGCTTTGGCTTTACGTCCCGCAACTAAATTTAACTGCACCAGTTCTTCTTGTTCTGTTTGACTGTCAATTAAATCGACGGCAATATTTAACTGGTTGACAAGATCAAAAATTTTCTCTTCCCGTTCTGTTTCGGAGGTATTTGCCAACAACAGCCGTCCAATTTTCAGGTGAGTTGATTGTTTTTTGTCTTCGGGAATTAGAAAATAAGCCGCTTGCTGCACTCGATCGTGGAGAAATTTGTAAGGAACTGTCAGTTCTACATTCTCTTGACTCGTGATCGAGGAATCATCTTGGAAGAATTTGTAAACTTCACTAATCGGAATAACTAGACCTTCTTGCAAAGCTTTCCACAAGTCAGCCGCTGTCTCGGCTTGGGATTTTTCGCGGACAATTGCTAGGGTAGCGAGGTCAAAAGTGTTGCCGATGCAAGCTGCTAGTTTCAATACTGTTTGAGTATTTTCCGGCAGTTTTTGCAACTGTGTTGCCATAAACTCGACAACATCATCGCTGACGGAAATTGTCTTAACTTGTGCAATATCGCACTGCCAATAGTTACAGCTAAAATCAAACGAGATTAATCCATCTTCGTAAAGCGATTTGAGGAATTGATTCGTAAAGAAAGGATTGCCTTTGGTTTTTAGGAGTACCAGTTCGGTTAAAGAAGTTGCTCGCTCTGGCGGACAACTCAGAGTATCGGCAATGAGGCAGTTTAAGGAAGGTTGGTCTAAAGGTGCTAAGGTAATTTGATTGACCGTCGTCGCATTAGTTTCCTTAATTTCATCTAATGTCAGCATCAGTGGATGTGCGGGAGAAACTTCGTTGTCTCGATAAGCTCCTATTAGCAACAGACAACGGGTATCCCCATCGCTTAAAAGCAATTGCATCAACTTCAAAGAAGCTGAATCTGCCCACTGTAAATCATCTAAGAAAATCACTAAAGGATGTTCTTGAGTCGCGAAGACTCGGATAAACTTTTGAAACAGCAAATTAAAGCGATTTTGAGCCGCACTTCCTTCTAGTTCGGGGGCGGGTGGTTGCTTGCCAATCAGCAGTTCTAGTTCGGGGATTACCTCAATAATGACTTGGCCGTTTTCTCCTAAAGCGGCTAAGATTTTAGCTTTCCATTTCTGCACAACAGCCGCAGTTTCAGTCAGCAGTTGTCGCATTAAATTTTGCAGAGCTTGTACCCAGGCCCAAAAGGGAATATTGCGATTAAATTGGTCGAATTTTCCTTTAATAAAATAACCGCGTTGGCGGACAATAGGTTTGTGAACTTCATTGACAACGGCAGTTTTACCAATGCCGGAAAATCCTGCTACTAGCATAATTTCTGAATTGCCAGAACTGATGCGTTCAAATGCTGATAAAAGCGTTTCTACTTCTGTTCCTCTGCCGTAAAGTTTTTCTGGGATAACGAAGCGTTCGGAAATGTCCCTTTTTCCTAATCCAAAGGGTGCAATCTTACCGCTAGCTGCGTACTGTTCCAAACACTTTTCTAAATCGTATTTAATCCCAAAAGCTGTTTGATAGCGCTCTTCAGCGGTTTTTGCGATCAATTTCATTACGATGTCATTTAAAATTTGGGGGATGGCGGGATTTACTGCAATGGGGGGAATGGCTTGACGGGCAATATGACAGTGAACTAATTCCATCGGGTCTGTCGATAGAAAAGGCAACTGACCCGCTAGCAGTTCGTAAAAAGTTACGCCTAAAGAGTAAAAGTCAGTACGGTAGTCAACTCCCCGATTCATGCGTCCCGTTTGTTCCGGGGAGATATAAGCAAGGGTTCCTTCTAACTGATTGGGGTTTTGAATTTCTTGGCTTTCTCTGGGTAAAAGCGAGGAAATGCTGAAGTCAATCAGTTTGACTTGTTTAGTTTGAGGGTTAATTAAAATATTCTGGGGTTTAATATCTTTATGAATAATTCGGCAGCGATAAAGTCCTTCTAACGTCGTGACAATTTGAAGAGCTATGTCAAAAAAGTTAGCGAGGTTATCGGTAATTTTTCCTGTTTTTTCAAGAACCGGGGAAGTCAGGTAGTTAGCCAGGGAAATGCCACCATAATCCTCCATTATCAGAGCAAAACTATTTCGATAGTTTTCCAAGCTTAAATGTTTGACAATTCCCGGAAAGTCAAGATTTTTGGCAATTGTGTATTGATTGCGGAACTGTACCAGTTCGGTGAATGTTGGATATTCCGACTGAAGCAGTTTGATGGCAACTGGTTGACTGTCTAACTCTTTAATCCCTAGGTAAACTTGGGTTCTGTTACCATTGTAAATTTGTTCGGTGATGTAATAGCCAGGAATTTTTAGAGTTGTCATTTTCACTCGATATTGGTAATTTACAATTTTTAATTCTTGGCTTAGCGATCTACATCATACATCGATTTTACGGCTGTATCAGTATTGTATATTTGGCTAATTTTGAGCCTAGATAGAAAAATGAATCTTGGAGCTTATAAAATTACATTAAGTTTATCATTTATTTACAAAATAAACCTACAAAATCTAGATTACCAATATTAAGTGTTGTTATGATTTATTATCATATATTAATTATTCATAAATTTCTTTGCTCGATCGAGGGGACTAATAACTTGTATGAGTAATATTGTTGGCACGCAGAAATTAATGGGTGTGATTTAAAAATCAGTATAAGGCTCAAACTGAACGGGTATCTTCGGGGAGTTGTTGATGGATACAATTTTAGAGGTGTTCTTTCTACCACCGATGGCGATCGCGCGTTTAGGTAGCAGCGATACACCAATGGAAAGTTTCACTTGGACAGAAGATCCGAGCGTCTTTGGGGGCGATATGACCATTATAACCCCCCAAGTCAGCTTAGAAGTCAGAGAAGATGGCTCTCTGTGTCCTGACCTACCTCAGTCGATTCGCTTTCGAGATGGCAAGTCCTTGCGACCTGTTGCTCCCTTTTTTGAGTTGTGGGTAACGGTTCAGTCAGGCAAGGATGGCACGGTTAAGGAAGTGCCCCTGACCTTAAAATTGCTAGCCGAGTTGGGTGCTTCCACTGAAAACATTCGGTATCGGATAACAGCAGGAAACCGGAAAGCTTCCTACCGCACGGGCGATCCCGCTTGTTCCTACACCGCAATGGTAGAAGTGGCTGGCCAGGATTGCAAGCGTTACCCCCTGCTAGCATACAGCCGTCACACTGCGGGTCAAGCACCTCTAGTTTTGAAAGACCATCCCATTCCTCTGGGTCACTTCCAAGTCCTGCGTCCGACTCCCGAAACCAAGTTGGGGGTAGACTTGAGTCAATTGCGCGTTCGCTTCACTCCTGCTAAAGGAAAAGTATACGGCCCGCCAAGCGCGATCGCAGGTCCAGCTTCTGGGTTACCCCCCGGTGAAGCAGCAGCGCCTCTTTCAGAAGCGGGCCGCGTTCATGAAATTGTACCGCCCGAAAATCGCATCCTCAACGAAAATACGGTGTGGTCCAAGTATATTTTGGGACGAGAATACGACGATGCTTTACCCTCCGATAGTTATGACGGCGCGAATGTGGGGGATAACCGTTCCTGGGGAGTGGTGGATGATAGCTGCGATGCCGTTATTGAAGCTTACCTAGCGATCGCCTCCGAGCGCTACGTTGCTACGGCGCGAGTCTTGGTCGGTCCACCGGATTTTGCTCCGGATCGCCGTCCCTTTTACTCGATCGCCGATGACCTCGCCAACCGGGATCTGGATTCAGTACAGGTAAATAAAGGCACCGAGCAAGTAACGGCAGAAGAAATTCAAGATTTATTCCACCGCATCTATGAAACCGTAAGCTTGATGAGTCTGGATTCAGCACGCACCCGTTCGATTCGGGAAAATGATTCAGACGACCAAAAGCCTAACTTTCCGGGTATGCCCCAAATCGACAAGCGCAGTTTGTCGGGGGAAGATGTTCCCTATGTAGATAAAAGCCCGGACTTGCTAATTTCTTCAGCACCTCAAGAAGAGAGCATTAGCGTTAAACGCGATCGCTTGCCCTTTAAAGATGTCGCTCATTTCGTTCACACGCCCCTCACCGATATTGATACCCTAATCCATTTTTTCCGCAGTCACCAAAGGCACATCGAGCGACTGATCCGTCCTCCCTTCGGTCATTTCCACCAACTAGCAGATAATCCGCGACCGGATGTTGAACCCAACCCTGATTTCCGCGACCCTCGCATTTTGCGCGACAAACTCTACGATATGCGGATGCCGCCCTATATGCGCGACTCGGATGAAAATCCTCTATCTCTGACTCGACGGCAGTATGAGGAATTGATGGCATTGGTGAAACTGTTGAACGAACCGCAAGCAAAATAGCGGTTTTAAATCGAACCAAGAAGGGAGTTGTCATGGCTGAAGAAAATAACACAGCAAAGAAAATTTTTCCTCGCAATTTAACTGCGAGGGCTGCCTATCAAGTAGCAGGCAATCCTGTCACTACCCGCTTGGAATCTGGGGTAGGTAACTGTTATCCGGGGTTGGAAATGCACGTTCCTGCCCTCGATCGCCGATTTTTTCCAGGGCTGCTTTTTACCTTTGTTGACTTGGCTGATAATTCACCTCCTTATACCGAACCGCAGCGGCGAGGGGCAAAGCTGATTTATGTCGATTTAACCGATCCACAAATGAATCGCAGCAACCCCAAAGTGGCCGAACTTTACCGAGAACTGTCTGGAGACAAAGGAGCAAATTTGGCTGCGGGAACCTGGTACCTGCACTCGATCGAGCAGGACGGGAAAGAAATTTTCATGTACGAATATAGCGAAGAGGGCAGCCGCACTCCCTTGCAAGGTTTAGTCGTCTGGCGTTTAGTCAGTAGCTTAAAACCAGAACCTGCTGCTTTGAAAATTAAATTGATCCGGCGCGATACCGACTCCCCATCATTCATCGAATTGACAGCTTGGCGGCGGCGTTACGTCGATCCGAAAACAGGAGTTATTGACCTTGCTTACTCTCCCGGAGAATTGGGACAGAGTTTGTGTTCCCCTTGGACGCATGATTTCCGCGATTGTGCTTGTCATTATTGGGCTTCTAATCATCCAGATGTCGTGTATGGTGCGATCGCTCCCGATGAAGAAATTCTGCCCGATGGCGAGTCAGCTAATCCCATTAAAGCCAATACTCCCATTGACTGGTTGCGCGAAGATCGATCGCCCTCTGGCATAGCAGCAGCGATGAATACGATCAACAAAAATCGCCCCTTCCAGTTCGACCATTTCCAAATCAACCAACGCTGGGAAGAGTTAAATATTGTATTGCAGGGTCATGAAATTGGAGAAACTTACCAACCTCAACCCCGCCAAGCTGACCCCGAACCGTTTGGTTCCCCCGAAGAATTGGCAGCCGAACTGCGAGACAAATTAGCTCCATTAGAAATGGCTCTGGCTTTGGAATATTTGTATGCTCGTTATTCTATTAAAACACCTGAAGAAATTGAAGGCGAAGTCTGGCCTACTCTCAAGTCAGATGTCACTTTCATGCGACATTTTCTGATGATGGTAGCAGCGGGTGAAATGACTCACCTGCGTTGGGTCAACCAATTGCTTTGGGGACTTTACCAAGCTGGATTAATTGAGTTTTACGAACCCGTTTTGATCCCAGCTACCGAAATCCCGATCGGTCGCCATGACAAGCCGCGCCCCAGACAACTCCGTCCGCTCACTCTAGAAACGCTAGAGGACTTTATTAAAGTTGAAAAACCGAGCGGATATATTGAAGGAGCTTACGCGCGGGTTGTTGCCACTTTGCGCCAACCGGAATATCAACATCTGAATCATTTATACGAACTGGCGATTCGGATTGACACCGACGGCGTGCAGCATTTCAGCCACTTCCGCGATATTAAGAAGGCTCTAAAAGCTTACCCGAAAGATAGACCCGATCTTTACCTTCGCAATGTCCGAGTAGGAACGCAGAATGAGGCTTGTAAAGCCCTCGAATTGTATCGAGGAATTATCCTACCCGGGCTGGAAAGAGCTTACTATAGTTTCTCTGAAAAACACTTTCATGAAGGGGGCGAACTGACTCATGTTGCTAGGAATGCAATGACACAACTGAATGAAATTGGCGACAATCTAGCACGTCAGGGGATTGGAATTCCCTTTTGGCAAGACGATCGTTCAGACGATATTTAGGCTGGGTTATATACTATTTGGGAAATCTTTATGCGCTTTAATGGCTTGAGAGAGAGTTCGGAATTATTGTCAAAACTTCATTTTTTTGATGCCGATTTTGGAGCGCATATCTTAATAGCTGATGGCTCTCAAGTTTATGCCATCTATCCAGAATTGCAACAAGAAATAGAAGCAGCAGCCAAAGAGAATACCGATAATGTCGAGATCCTTCTCAAACAATACGGATTGACTGCCAAAACCTTTATAGATGGTCAACCGCTGTCACAACCGCCATTAAAAGCACTGTCCCTCGCTGTTGCCCAGAAATGCAACCTGGGATGCACTTATTGTTACGCCCAAGAAGGCAGTTTCGGGGGGTTTGCCAAAAATATGTCTTGGGAGGTGGCAAAAGCGGCTGTGGAGCGATTATTTGAGGAAGCGCAACCCGAAGAACGGGTGAATCTCTCTTTTTTGGGAGGAGAACCTTTAGTAAATCGTCAATTAATTCATGCTGCCACTCAGTTAGCTTTTGATTTATCCCAAAAAAGAGGTGTAAAAATTGGCTTTTCAATTACCACGAATGGTACTTTGCTTGAACCAGAGGATGCAGACTTTTTTGAGCGGTATGGATTTGCCGTAACAGTAAGTTTGGATGGTGTGGGGGAAGTTCACGATCGCACCCGTTCGTTCAAAAGTGGCAAAGGCAGTTACGAGCGAGTCATGGCTAATATTAAACCGTTACTATCCCAGCAACGACAAATGCAAGTTTCCGCCCGCGTTACGGTAACACCTAAAAATTTGTACCTGCGAGAAACCTTGGAGCATTTTATCGGTTTGGGATTTCACAGTATCGGCTTTTCTCCCATGCTGAGTTCGCCAACAGGACGCGAGCAAATGGAAACAGAAGGTCTCCAAGTGATGCTCGCACAAATGATTGACTGCGGGCAAGAGTTCGAGCGACAAACAATTGCAGGAAACCGCTATCCCTTTGCCAATATAACTTCAGCAATACAACACATTCATCGAGGCACTCATAGACCCTACCCTTGCGGTGCAGGTGCAGGATATATGGGGGTATCTGCGGAGGGGAATCTCTCTGCTTGTCATCGCTTTGTCGATGATGAGGCTGGTTTTATGGGCAGTCTGAAAAACGGGATCGATCGAGAAAAACAAGATCGGTGGTTGGCAGAAAGACAAGTCGATCGTCAAGAACCTTGCAATAGCTGTTGGGCGCGTTATTTGTGCAGCGGTGGATGCCATTATGAGGTGATTCATCGCGGTAGACCTGCTTGCGATTATATTCGGGGCTGGTTGCATTTTTGCTTGCAAACTTACGTCAATCTATTAGAAAAATGTCCGGCTTATTTTATGGGCGATCGCATTCCTATTTGAATTAACAGGACTTAGGCAAAAAAAACGGGATTCTCTGAAAAATCTTCGCTTGGAAATTAGATATTTATGCAGAAACTAAGTTTCTAGGTTCCTAACGCAGAGGCAAAGAAAGCGGATTTATTGAGACAATTTTTAAGCTAAAATCCAAACTCTCAAATCTCAAATCGAATGACTGCTAATTTCCCGATTGAAACCGAAGTTTGTGTGGTGGGCGGTGGGCCTGCTGGTTCTAGTATTGCTCGCAGGCTGGCACTTTTAGGTCACAATGTTTGTTTGATCGAAAAAGCGGCGTTTCCTCGCCCCCACATCGGGGAGTCTTTGCCGCCGTCTATTATACAGGTGTTTGAATTGTTGGGGGTGCGATCGCTAATCGAAGCAGCGGGTTTTTTGAGAAGCCATCGCGCGCGAGTTCGTTGGTCAAGTACCGACAATAGTTCAATGGCACTGAAAAAGTGAGCAAAAAAAAATCTGTAAGGCAAGATATATATAGATCGTTGCCTTACAAACCAAAAT
>NZ_JAUBUR010000071.1:0-11428 GCF_036705485.1 Microcoleus sp. AT9b-C3
GTGTCGGGGTATATCCTCTGGCATCAGAGGTTTGAAGGCAAGATTTAGAGCGACGGTCGCAGATCGATTTTGGAGCGATCGAGTTCTGAGTTCAAAGAAGTGTGGGAGGCATTTGCGGTGAGGCGTAGAAAAAAGCCTGCCAAGACGACTATCAGAATTTTAGATATTTATGAGTGCTGGTTTGATACAGCCGTGCTTACTTTTTGGACAACAGCGAGTGCTATATTTCTAACAGTTTTTGCTGATGTCAAACATTATACTCTGATGTATCTGAAGTGGCAACCGCTAGTAAATTCTCAGTGATTTAGCCTTTAAGTTTCTGCTAGATGACCCTTAGCTCTTAATAAGGGCATGGTAGTGGTTTGGAAAACTTAACTTTTATTTACAATATGCTTTCTATCCTATCTACTTTACGTCAAGTCTCTTCTCATTTGCAAGAGCGCTTGATTCAACCCCTCGCTGTGAATCCAGCCTACGAAGCCACCGTAAATCATTTTGCCATCGCGATCGGCTAAAAAAATGTGATCGACGCCGAGGGGGTTTTTCCAAGCCCTAACCGCTGTTCCATCCCTAAGTCTGATAATCGGATTGGAGCTGTTAAAATCCCTGTGGTGTGCTGGTGTCATTCCTGGGACAGCTTCTAAAATGGCGCGAGCTTCCCTAGTAACATCTGAAATGTTGGCAGCACTGGCTGCTGAACAGCCACATCCATCTGTCACAGTTTGCTTGAGCCTTTCTTTGATATCGCCATCAAACAATGATAATTGCTCAATCTCCTCTAAAAGTTTCCCGTGTGGCTCAGATAAGCGCCTTTGGCAATAAATTGCTGTCAGCAAGTCCTCTAACCCTACTTTTGTTAGAGCCTCTGCAATCAATCCCGTCAAACCTAGTACGGCAATACCTCCGAGCATTCCAGCCGGGCCACCTAGAAATGCTAGAGCTGCTGTGATTGCAGCCGCTCCTGTAAAACCTGTCGCAGCCATCGTCACTACCAGGATGATACCGGGTAAACCCAAGGCAGCTACTTTCTTGACGACTTCATCCATTTTACCAACCTTCGTTGTTGCTTTCTTTCCTCTACCAACCAGTTGCCAACACGAAAAACCTGTTAGCGCACAACAAGTTATTTATTATATCCTGACCTTGCCGTAGCAGTTTCGAGTCGTAGATGGGGAAATTAGATTATCCTGATGGATCTGTAGCGGTTCCAAGTCATAGATGAAAAATTTAAGTTTCCCCGCCTAGATTTTTAATGGTACACCCACCCTGTCACAGGGTTTCACAATCTTAGGGGTTGTAGACTTAACGGGTTGGGCCGAACGTAGTGATCGCCCCCATCAGGAAAATTCTCCCTCAAGCTTCCTTCGATCGAAATACTGACACCAAAATTCTACGACTTTTACCAACAGGTATGGATAATGAAAATAGTTCAAGATATCATAAGAGGCTTAGCAGGTACAGATAAACATAAAAATGTGATATGAACGTTTCGGAAGACTTGAATGGGGCATGGAAAGATGTTTGGAATGTCTTGGAACCAGAGAAATCTTGGTTGACCGATGGAGCTAAATGCGATTGCATCCAGAAAAAACTTTCCTATTTTAATTCCCAACACAGTAACACCCCAGAACATATCGACCAATTTATTAAAGCTTTATCCAGAGGAGAGGGTTTAGTTCAAGCAGCGATCGAATGGCAAAATCCAGCCATCGGTCAAAGCGAAACCCGCAGCGTCAATGATAAGCTGCGATATCATATTGCGCTTTCTTCTCCCATAGAGAATTCTAAAAATTAGGGTGATTATCAGTTTAACTTGGATGTGGTTTTGCTGGAGATATGCAGCCAAATCTATCTGCTTGTACTTCAATTAAAATCTTTGCGATCGAAGGCTTCGCTCGTCTATGCAAGTAATATTTGCAGGAGAAAGTTCAGACTAAACGCCTTCGGAATTTACGATCGCTCACCAGCACTTGTCTTATCCTCACTCAACCGCATTAGACAAACTTTCAAACCACCACACTAAGGTACGGACATGATCGAGCCCTGAAGCTAACCGATCGCCCATCCAATCGCCATACTCCCCATGCTCGCCTGCCCCCCACACTATGATGTACTCTAGTCCCGGATCAATCTGCACGGCAAACCCACCGCTAGAGAAGTTAAATACTGCGTAAAGGTCGTCTGGCTGAACAGACCATCGCAAGAAAACGACGCTTGCCGCCAATGCTGGGAATTCGTTGAACACTTCAGCGAAGAAGCGTTGACTGAATTCAGGGGCGTCGGCTAAAGCGATGTCTGGTGGCTGGCTCCACCACTGGCCCTTTGTCTCACGGCCACAGCGAGGATCGTGTTCTTGAAACTTGTCCATATCTCGTAACTGTAGGGGAAAAAGAAGCCCCGCATTGCTTAATCAGGGTATGAAAAAAATAAGTCGAAAATCCAGAAGCTTTGTAGGTAATGGTTTCTAGGATTTGCATATTTAGTTTTTCATACTATAAATCAGCAACGCGCGGAAAACAAAATTTTGATAGTTGGCGATCGCATACTTTCCCCTAATTCAACTGAGCGCGTAAAGCTTCCCGTCAGAGTCCGTAGTATAGATTACCCCCTCCGCGATCGCCAGTTCAGAGTATAATGCCGTTCCTATTGCAAACTTCCATAGTTGTTGTCCTGTCAGAGCATCTACTGCATAAACATTACCGCTAAAGGTTCCTAAGTAAACAATTCCGTCAGCAATAGTCGGAGGTGTTTGTATGTTAGTATCCGTTGTAAACTGCCACTTCTCTTCCCCAGTTGTGGAGGAAAGTGCGTAGAGTGTATGAGTATTTTGGCCGATAGTATAAACTGTGCCATCAAAAATCGCCAGAGCGTGTCTCAACGAGCCTTTTTCTGGACTAAAGTTGCACTTCACCTCTCCAGTACGGATATCTGCTGCATAGAAATTTTTCTGTCCAACGAAGTAAACTGTTCCATCAGAAATAGCTGATAAGCGATCGTCGTACTGTTGAGTTTTGAATTGCCATGCAACTTCTCCTGTAGCGAGAGAAAGCGCATTTACGTAATGATAATTGTGTACTAAAACGATTTCATCATCTATCAAAGGGCAACCGCTAGATGAGGACACTTGGGCCTGCCACTTTAATAGTCCATTCCGACACGACAGGGCAGAGAGTTTGTGAGATCCGTCTTTGTTTCTGCTGTAAACATAGATTATGCCATTAACAACAGCAGGAAACGAAGCGCTGCTGAGTTTGATAGACCACTGTTCTTGTCCAGTCATCGCAGAAAGTGCATACAAAGAATCACTTCCGATGTAAACCATGCCATCAGCCACAGCGGAACAAGAATAAGTTGTTTTTTCAAACTGCCATACTTGTTTTCCAACTTCAGCATCTATGGCATAAAGATTAGAGTAACTGGCGCTGACATAAACTATTCCATTCGCGGCAATCGGGGGGGATGATAAATGTCTATCCAGCGATAATTTCCACTTCAATCCAACAACCTGGTGAACACCTCTAGTAATGTAAACACCAGTTTGTTGTGGATTGGCGCGATACATAGCTCCATCTGAGCTAATTGGAGGATCTGCTAAAGGCTCTCCTTGAATTGAAGCATCTGAAAGGATTTGGTTAATTAGTGCTGTTGTAGTATCAATTGCGTATAGATAACCATCTTCACTGCCAAAGTAAACCACTTCAGCAGCAATAGCAGGAGATGAAGACACTACACCCATTGCTGTAAACTTCCACAGTTGCTGGCCTGTAGTGCTGAATAAGGCATAAAGATTTCCGTCTTCACTGCCGAAATAAACTATTCCCTCAGCGATACTAGGGTAATTGATGTTCCAATCACCACGGTAAAAAGTCCATTGTAATTGTCCTGTTTCTTTGTTGAGAGCCAATAAATATCCATCTCTCGTGCCAATGTAAACCATGTCATCAGTGACTAACGGACTTGTGCAAATATAACCGCTTGTTTGGAATTCCCATACAATTTGTCGGCTAGCACTATGTAAAGCCAAAACTGAACTTTTTGTAGAGGAATAGTAGGACGGACAGCTAACATAAACTATTCCGTTAACAACCACTGGAGCCAAAAAACTGAGATTGTGTTTGTTGAATTGCCACTGTACCGCAGATGAAGCACTATCCAGTGACCAGAAACTACCAAATCCAAAAATGTAGACTGTGCCATCAGCAACAGCAAGAGAACTAACTCCATTGGGTTGCTCAAATTGCCATATTACTTGCTGGGTAGCAATATCCACAGCTTGGAGATAACCCTGTACGTTCATAATAGGTGTGCAAGGGTGCTCGGTGTTTGACCCGTGTATTTCCGTAAAATTACTGGCTACATAAACAACACCATCTGCTACAACGGGCGATGATTCCACTACGCCTGGGGTGGCAAATGTCCATTTAGCTATACCTGTTTTCAGGTCTATTGCATACAACTGATTATCGTTACTGATGTAGGCAAAATCATCAACAATTGTCGGTGACGATGGACGTAAGAAGGCATTTTCAGACCCTTCCCCTTCTTTTGGTATTTGAAAAGTCCACTTGGCTTTTCCATTTCGGCTATTAACTGCATAGAAAGTACCCTGGTCGTTTATAACGTAGACTACTTGATTAATAACGACTGGAGAAACACGTATTGTCATTTTTGTATTGAACTTCCACTTTAATCCATCGGGGTGATGAACTCCGCTACCATCATATAAACCCATACGCTGTTCCTCTAAAGACGGTCGATGATTTCTTTGGTCTAAATTTATTTTGTGAGCAAATTTAACACTTATTCTAGAAAAAGGAAAAAGTATTATAAACTTAAAAAGTTTTAAGATCTCGACAATTAAGCCTGAAACAAATAAAGCAAAACACAAAAAATATTTGCTCCTGTAATCACATCACTTCTGTCATAATCAACTGGCACATTGGCAACTGATCCGCAACCCGCAATCACTCAATCCTCAGCAAATTTGTTAGCTTCACACAAACAATCCCTTGGAGAATCATTAAAAATAGCCCCGTTGTTTTAGGTCAAGCTTCATTATGCTTCATCCCGCAAATGGGTAGCTGCCAGTTCCCTCACAGCGCCTGAGTATCTGCTTGATTTTGAGCGTTTCTCTGGAATTGATAAATTCGCATCTCACCCGACCCAACGACCCTACCTCACAAGAGCGATCGCGCCCCCATCAGGAAATTTCTCGTTCAAACTCTGATTGAAATAATACTGACACCAAAATTCTGCGACTTCCAACAACATGGGTACGGATTCAGCAACGATACCCGAACCCGACTGCAATCCATAGCCTTCTACATATTCTCTAGCTAGTTTGTAAGCCCAATAGGGAAAATCTGTCTCTACCAAACACCGCAGTGCATACTCTAGCTTGAGTAAATCTCCACTGCGAACAAAGCGCACCGTTGTCCACCTAAAATTGCGGTAGTCATCCCCTTGCACCCCATCAATGTCTCTCAATAAGTTTCTTAGAGATTGCCTGCTTTCGTAACTAGGGTTTTCTCGGTAACTGTCCATCAGTGCGATCGCTTCATCCACTAATTGTTTTTGCTGTTCCCATTCTTCATCCGTGAAATGTTCTGGACAATTCGCCTGATTTATCTGCTGCTGCACCCGTTGGGCAATGTAGAGCGCAAACTTTTCGGCAGCAACTTCATCAGGGCACAGACTTTTGATACTCGTCAGCCTGGTTATCGGTATGGCAAATCGAGTTTTTTCAACTTCTTGGGTGGCTTGAATCCATTTTTGGATTTTATTGGCAATAGCACGTTGTTGGTTGTTTTGTTTCATTCTAAATTACCGACGCTTAATATCCTGATTGAAGCAGCGCTCCAGAAAGTAAATCTGTTAGTTGGAGTGTAACAGCCCACTGGTTTAAGTAAGCGAAATCGAGTCGTTCCCCTTGCACCTTCAAAACTCCCAACACATCCCTCCACTGCTTTTGGGAACCGCCAGGAATTAGTTTGTACCAACTGAGTTTTTGCAGTACGATATCTTCGGGCGAGTAGATGTAAATTCCCTCTTCTGTTAAACCGCTAACAGGATGAAGCTGGCGACGACTCATCACGGAAGTCGAAAAAGGGTCATCGCTGCCCATCACAAAAATGTCTGCTTTCGACCTAGAAGGCAAATAGATGACATTGAACGATGATTCGCGGGGTGCAGCTTTTGACTTGGCAATTGCTTCACTCACAGCCGATTCGCTTATGTAAAACTCGCCTGACATGGCATCAATTAGTCTCTGTGCTGTTCCCGCTTCCAGGTCAATCACTAAGTCCAAATCTTGCGTAGATCTGTTCTCTCCCAACAGCGAACTTGCCACCGAACCTCCCACCACATAGGGAATATTCAGCGGTAGCAAGATGCTGGCTATTTTTTGCGCTAATTCGATCGGATCTGCAATCACGAGTTCACCCCAATCTTCGCTATTTGATAAAACTTCTATCCACTCAGCGCCCAAGCACCTTTTAATAAATTCTTGCCGAACTTTTGCCTCAGTAGCATTGGGATACTGGGTTTTTATTCCAGATATTGCCAACCTTCGCACCGCTTGATTGAAAGCGCAAGTCCGCTGTACTTTTTGTTGGGGCGTTAGCTGCCGCAATAGCTGAAACATCAACACGTCAGCCTCAATGCTGGTATCAATAGATTGTGGCTTGTATCCTGACTTAACTGTGACTGTTGGTATTGGTGGCATGATGCAAGGAGAGTGAGACAGCAGAGATTTCAACATTATATTCCCGAATCAAAGTTTTTCAGACCGCTTTATAACAATGACATTTTTCCTTAATTATCATGAAATTATAACCCTGAAAACACTTGCTATAATGATGTCCGAAGCAAAGGCGATAGTTACCAGCGCTACTAACCAGATGTCAAGGTTTAGAGATTGTAATGTTTAATTATTTAACGAGAAATTCTAACTAAGACTTTTTTCACACAACTGTTCTTGGGAGAGATGAAGATATGGACTTAAATCAAAAGTCTGGCAATCACCGATAACGATCGCCACTAATAAAAGCTGGAGGGGCAACCCTTGGCAATCTCAAGAAAGAATTAGAGGAAGCGCGATCGCCACTTGCCATTCGTTTAGCAGAAAGGGAGAGTTTGCTAAGGCAGAGCGAAAAAGATTGCGCCGAAATCTCCGACCTCAAACAAAATTCCACCCCTGCCCGTGATATGAAGCGGGTAATTCCAACGGTCGATCGCCCCAAAAAAAAAGCCCCCGACGGAATGTTAGAGGGCTTTTTTTCACGATGGGTAATTTGCAATTGGTAATTGGCAATGAGTTTTTGCCCCAATTACCAACACTATAAAGGGCTTCAGGAGTTTTGGCGATCGGTTTGGTTGGTGGGTAGCTCAATCCTTCCCACAGGGTTTTAGCTCCTTGTCTAGTTCGGCAGCATAGGCAAGGGCAAAAGTGAGCGGCGGTAGGTACAAGTGAAACTAAGCATGAGATCCTTTACACTATCGGCTTCATTAAAGTGTTAGCTTGCTGTCGTCTAAACGTTATTCAAGCCAGCGAAAAGCACGCCCTAACTCAGCAGTACCGTTATTCTCATACCAACGACCGTGGGATAGGATAACTTTTTCAGGGTTCCACTGAAGTATTCGCTGTAAGCAGCTACGTGCCTGTTCCTTTTTCCCGATAAATGTCATTCGCAAATCCAATGGGAGTTTTCCATCCGGATCAGCTACACCTCCTAATTTAAGTAGCCAATGCAACTGCTGACTCACTTTATTTAGTTCAAAGTTTTCGATGAGATCGGCAAGGATGAGAGTGGCGCTCTTGCGGTGGAAAAAGACCACTTCTTCCATAAATCGACCGCCACGAAAGATTAATTGGTCTAGGTCTGCTACCCACTCATGTGGTGGTTCATCTTCCAAGTCAGCATCAAAATCCACTGCAATTTTCTGCTGCGCGGCACGATCGCGAACACCTGGAGATGCCCATGCTATAGCTTCTGAATAGGCGCTAGTCCAAGCACCGATATGGGCGTAATGAATTTTGTTGGGCGAAATGAGGTGGCGCAGTGAACCGAGGGAGTCAATTTGAGCTTTCAGTTCTGGAGTCAATTCTGTTGGTGAATGGCACCATAGGTCACCAGTGCTCAGTCGCACAATCGTCATTCGGGTTGGGAAGGGAACCAAAGCTCCATACATGGCCATCTGCACGATGGAACCATCTACGATCCAAATATCTTCATCAACCTGTTTCAGAAGGTTGATTGGTTCATAAAGTGCGATTGCGTCGTTGCTCATAGCTATGAAAGGAAGGTAAAGCCTTACTGCTCTAGCGTGGGGTATAAAAGTAGGCTAGCAGTGCCCATCACCTGCCGCAAGTAACATCTGCATTAAATCGATTATCTGTTGGTAGGCAGCGTGCCTGGCCGTTGTTAGCTTGTGTCTTCGTTGTTAAAGCACTCGCAATTTTATAACAATACTCCGGACAGTTTTTAAACAGGGATGCTTACGCAATAAAGCACAGAAGCGAAAAAACTGAGTGCTATCTGAACCCAAAATAAACAGAAAAAAAGGCACTCTTTTAGGTTAAGCTATAAAAACACACAAGTCAACAGATTGCATGAGGAAGATTTTGAATCAATCTTACAACAAATGCCAGAGATTAGTCAACCCCAAAAGAAGTTTTTAATCACTTTATTCTCAACTATTTTGCTGGTCTATGGTAAGGTCAACTTCACGAATCTCAGTCGTTATAGTTATTTGAGCGAAAAAACCTACCGTCGTCACTTTCTCAAAAGCTTTAATTTTCCACAATTTAATCAATATTTCCTCCAATCTGCCTTAAATCCTGAACACACAGTCATTGCCGTTATCGATTGTTCTTTTTTAAGAAAAAGTGGCAAAAAAACTGACGGCAAGGGTTATTTTTATAATGGTGTAGCGGGGAAATTGGAACCGGGGTTGGAAATTTCTGTGATTTCTATTGTCGAAATTGATAGTTGTTTATCTTATAGCTTAAGCGTACAACAAACTCCATCACGCCCTCAAATAAAGCCCGGAAAAAAACTGCCACAAAAACCGAAGAATTGCTGCTCAAAAAAATCTCGAAAAAACCCCAAATCTCAAAGCTCAACGCCTGACCTCACAAGAGTTGATGATTATGCACAACATCTAAAGAATACTCGTTATTTCTGACCAACTTCTGTACGTTATTTGGTCGCTGATGGCTATTACTACCGCTCTAAATTCTGGGATGCTGTGCGCGACTTAAATTTAGACTTTATTGGCAAGTTAAGAGTTGATGCTAACCTACGCTATCTTTATACTGGTGAACAAAAGAAACTGGGATCTCCACGTAAATATGATGGTAAGGTTGACTGCCATGATTTGAGTCGTCTTAATTTTGTTAAAGAAATAAAGCCGGGAGTTTCATTATATACATTAGTTGTGTGGAGTTGTTGTTTAAATTGCCCCATTAGTTTGGCTTGTATTTCTGAGGTTCAAGCCAACGGACAAATGTAAGGATTCAGGTCAGGGGGTATTGACAAAGATGATACTGGAGGGAGAATATTAGAATTATGAAAAAAGAGCCGCCTCTCAAACTAGACAGTGAAATATTGAACCTGTTGGCTCCCTCGCAACTGGTAGAGATAATTATTGAGCAGGCCAAGGCTATAGAGCAATTAAAATCGAGAGTAGTAGAACTAGAAAAAAAAATACAGGAACTAAAAGTCAGCAGAGATTTAGACAGTACAATATCATCCAAACCTCCATCGGCCGACCTCCTCAAAAAAACAGAGAACTATCCAGTTGCTCAAGCATCCGAGAGCCAAATACCAAAACGGAAACCAGGAGGGCAACCAGGACATCCGGGAAAAACGAGAAAAGGGTTTGGCCGAGTAGATAGAGAGGAGATATTACGACCGCAAGTGTGTAGATGCTGTGGTCAACAGGAATTCAGTGGCAAACCAATAAAAATAGAGATACAGCAAGTAGCACAGTTAGTGGAGTGGCCAATTGAAATTGTAGAATATCAAAAATATACCTGTATTTGTAGCCAGTGTGGGGAAACACAAGCAGCAGACTGGTCAGGCGAGATAGTACCAGGACAAGATATAGGAATCAGACTGCAAGCTTTTTTAGGATGGCTTAATAATTACGGGCATTTATCCTACGAAAAACAACAAGAACTATTATGGGAATTGGGAAAAATAGAAATCGGGGTGGGAACATTAGTAGCCACAAATGAACGAATAGACAGTGCAGTAAATCCAAGTATTGACCGGCTAGCCGAGTGGCTCAAGCAAACTCAGCCAAATATCCATGTTGATGAAACACCTTGGTTAGTCAAAGGGATAAAAGAATGGTTATGGATTTTTGCCAATACCGACTTCGGTCTATTTCATGCGGCTGATACTCGTTCTCGCGCCGAGTTAGACGCCATCCTGGGTTCAAGCTACGAAGGGGTACTGAGTTCTGATGATTATACCGCTTATAATGGTTATCCGGTGAAAGCTCAACAGAAATGTCTGGCGCATTTACGCCGTGATTTCAAGAAGCCGATCAAACTTCCCGGATTAAATAACCAAAAGATTGGGGCCTCCTTTCTCAGTCTGGTCGATGAAGCCTTTAAAAACTACGCTTTATTCCAACAAAACCAAAATAGTGATGAATTCTTGAGTTGGGCATCAGGGTTTAAACTAAAAGTTGAAACTTCTATTCATTCAGGGATGGAGCAAGCCGGAGGGGAAGCTGGTAAACTGTTGCGATCCTTGCAAAAGAAATCCCATCAGTGGTGGTATTTTTTAGATCACCCGGAGATCCCACCGGATAATAATTTAGCCGAACGAACATTACGTGAGAGCCGTAACAAAAAGAAAAGTTAGTGGAGGTTCCCGCTCAATGGAGCGGTTCCAAGATACTGCCAATCTATTGACAGTTATACAAACTTGTCGTCGTCAAAAACGTTCTGTAATTGATTTTTTTGACCAGGCTATAAAAGCAATGGTTAATTCGGCTGTGCCGACCCCATCTTTAATCCCTCAACTTGAGACCTGAATCCTTACCTTTTCACGGCATCTCTGCAAGGTAGAGTAGGAAGTCATTCTAGGCAAAAAACGTGGATGGTGATATAATGTCGTGAAAATCAAGTAAAGGCAGGCGAAAAATGTTGAGCTGGTGGGAGAAAAATTTTGCAAGTTGTGAATTAGGAGATGAGAGATTAAACAATAGAGCCTATGCAATCGGCAAAGCCTTAAGTCAAGGCTTTGGGAAAGCATTGTCAGAAATATTTACAAGTGCAAACGAGTTGAAAAGAGCTTATGAGTTTTTGCCAACAGCAAAACAAAATTTGACAGAGTAATTATAGTCATTTCAAATAAGTATGAGACACTCTTTATGCACAATAAGCACGAATAACTTCATCAAGAGATGTGCC
>NZ_JAUBUR010000018.1:0-21768 GCF_036705485.1 Microcoleus sp. AT9b-C3
CCTGGCACATCTCTTGATGAAGTTATTCGTGCTTATTGTGCATAAAGAGTGTCTCATACTTATTTGAAATGACTATACCTTGTAAATACTAGGGTTTTGTCGCGGTGCGTGACAATCAATAGTCCCACCGCCGCGAGTTAAAGTTTTCCCGTTGTCACGCACCCTACGACTCCAGGGATTGTAGTGCGATCGATGTTTGAGAAAAATCAACAGGCGATCGCGGATTATCTAGAGGGCCGAGGGGTTAAAGTTAAAACTAGAACAGATTCTCAAGTCAGCAGCGCGGCGGGTTTTAATTCTGGGTATGAAGTGGGCGACAAAATTAGTTTGCACAAGCAAGTGCAGCCGCAAGGGGATCTGAAGCAACTTAATGAGTGTCTTTGAGTAGGGTGTGCGATCGTGAAAATCAGCTTCCTAGGTTAGAATTAAAAACAGAAACTAACAGAAGAGAGCCATGTCAGACCAAGATATCGCTAATATAATTACGATCGAACCGGGTAAACGAGGTGGTAAACCTTGTATTCGAGGCATGAGAATTACAGTCTATGACGTGCTGGAATATCTGGCTTCTGGGATGACTTATCAAGAAATTCTAGATGATTTTCCGTATCTCACCCAACAGGATATTTGGGCTTGCTTGAGTTTCGCAGCTAAACGGTAATTGGAGCGAGAGCGTTATAGTTAAGTGAATAAGATACATAGGGTAAAAACATGACAGTTTACGATCTAACTATTGCTAAAATTAGCCAACTGCCAGAGTCACTTGTTCAAGAGGTGAATGATTTTATAGACTTTTTGCTCCTCAAATACAACAGTGAATTGCCACAGCTTACTGAATCAGACTTTTCTGACTATTTAAAGAATTTAGAAGCCTACGAAGAAAAGTTAGCCCGTGGAGAAATTCAATGGTAGGATCTTCATCAGTAAATCCAACATATACAAGAGGAGATGTCGTGTTATGCGACTTGAATCCGGTAGTTGGTACGGAGCAAGCTGGTATAAGACCTGTTGTCATCTTACAGATTGACCGTGCTAATGCAGTAAGTCCTCATACTATTATTGCACCGTTTACTACAAAGATTCGTCGCGCTCTTTTACCTTCTCATGTATTTGTTCCATCTGGAGTTGGGGGTTTAAATCAAGATTCAGTAATACTTTGCGAACAGATTCGGGTGATCGACAAATCTAGGGTTATTAGGGTAATCGGTCATTTAGATCAAAATTATATGGATGAGCTGGCAGTCGCCCTACGTGTGATTTTAGGCTTGTGAGCGATCGCTCTTAGTCATTTTTGAGGTGATCGCATCTTAATCTCTCATCATAAATCAATAGTCTCAGCTACTGTTATGTTTGTTGGATGAGAGCTAAATGCTGCTGATTGCATTCTATTGCTTTGTTATAGTCTCCTAATGCAAAGAAAGCTTTGCATAGATTAAGCAAAGTCCGCTCTTGGACCCAGCGTTGTCCGATTTCCCGTACAATAGTTAAACTCTGTTGGAGATAGTCGATGGCTTGGGGATATTTTCCTAGAGAATAGTAAGCAACTCCCAAATTTGACAGTGCGACTCCCTCACCGTTACGATCGCCAATTTCCCTTGCAATGATTAAACTTTTTTCGAGATACTCGATGGCTTGGGAATAATCTTTTAGCAAACCGTAAGCAAGTCCTAGATTTCTCAGTGCGTCTCCCTCACCGTTGCGAGCGCCCATTTCCTGAAAAATACTTAAACTCTGCTCGATATAGTCAATAACTTGGCGATAATCTCCCAACGAATTGTAACCATTTCCCAGATTTGCCAGTGCGTCTCCCTCACCGTTCCGATTACCGATTGACCTTGCAACACTTAAACTCTGTTGGAGATAGGCGATGGCGTGGAGACAATTTCCCAACGAATTGTAAGCAACTTCCAGATTTGCCAGTGCGTCTCCCTCACCGTTGCGATTACGGATTGACCTTACAATACTTAAACTCTGTTGGTGATAGTCAATTGCTTGGAGATAATCTTCTAGCGAATTATAAGCATTTCCGAGATTTGCCAGTGCGTTTCTCTCTGCTTCGCGATCGCCAATTTCCCGTGCAATGCTTAAACTCTGTTGATAATAGCCAATTGCTTGGAAATATTTTCCTAGCCCATAGTAAACATTACCCAAACTTCCGAGTGCCTTTCCCTCACCTTTGCGATCGTAAATTTCTTTAAAAACTGTTAAACCCTGTTGGTGATAGTCGATAGCTTGGAGATAATTTCCTAGGGAATTGTAAGCATTGCCCAGATTTGCAAGAACAACAGCATCCAGATTAGGGCTTAATTTGCCCAAAAGTTGGTTGTACAGCTCAATCAGTTCCCTATAGTAGCCCCAGAGTGATAATTGATGGTGCAATTCTTCATTGGTAGGTGTATCGAGTGGAGTTGATATAATTTTGCGACCTCGTATCCAATCTTCCACCTGACAAAGATGGTGAAATGCTTCCAAGTATCCCTTAATTTTATCTAAATTGGAAGCATCCCGCTTCGGTTTGTACATCGTCAGCCAATTTTTAACTGCTTTGTACTGAGCGCGTTTACAAGGCGGCAGTTCCCTAAACTCCGGTGCTGCTAGATCGATTCCTAGATTAGCCAGCATCCACTCTCCCGGCGGCGTGATGTCAACTTCCAAACCATTTTGACTTTTAAAATCAAATTCAGCAAATGTACTATTCATATTGTCCACTACCTCACTGTCAAATTTTTCAAATGCTCTAATGCTACGCTGCGAATTAAATTGTGCTGTCGCAAGTGTATCTCATCGTCAATTAATTCTTCTTCTACCAAAAAGCGAGCGCGCAACGCATCCAACGCTAACTCTTGCTTCTCCTCATCACAATCCCAATCTTCCAAATGGCTCAGCCAAAACTCCTCCGGTACTGCACAGCGATACACAGAAGCTTCGCAAAGCAATCGATAGGCATTCAAAACATCTTTTTTCAATCTCTCAAACGTCTTTTCCAGCCGGACTCGCACATTTTTTCGCAGTTGGCGAGTATATCGATCCAGTCGCCAGTCGTCATCTGCTGATGAGGTTATTCCTTTGGTCTTAGCTTCCTCAATTGCCTTCTCCACTTCTTCAATTTCATGTCCGTATTTATTCCAATAGCCTGCCAAATTGCCATAAAAAGGCTTGCTGCCAATTTCCCCAGCAATTACCCGCAAAGCCAATGGATGCCCCTCATAAGCAGCCCCAATTCGTTCTAAATAAGGTTTGTTTGGTGAATCTATTTCAACCTCCAGTCCAGTTCGATCGAACAATTCTAACTGTTCAGATGCTGTCAGCCCCTTCAATTCTTGACAATCCCAGAAAATTTTATAACGATCCGGAATTTGGTCTGGCAAATCCTGCGATGTTACTATTATCCGACTTTGGCAAGATTTCACTGCCAAAAAAGCTGCAAAAAATTCGGTCCACAACTCATCCTGAAAACCATTCCAGCCTGATTCTTCATTTCCTTTTAAAATCAATTCCAGAGAATCTATCACCACCAAATACGGCTTTTCTCGCAATCGCTTGACAGTTCGATTTAGCAACTGCTGCGTATCTTTGCGGTCTTCTGGCGTAATGCGTTCTCCCCACTTTTCCAACCACCGAATCGCCACACTAGCAAAATCAGAAGCTTGCTGCTGGTTTTCAAAATTCTCCTGATGAAACTTACGACCGTCGCCTTGCAACTCCACCGCCAATCTTTCAGCTAAAGCCGTTTTACCAATTCCCGCGATGCCAAGAAGAATTAACAAGTGGCACGAACCCTGAACCTTCTGGGCGAGTTGACTAATCAGGTCTTTTCGACCAACCCAAGCATCGTCGCAAGCAAAAAACTCTGCTCTCAAATCACTCTGAGATAAGGGACTATCATCCACAATATCTTCCCAGTTCTCCAATTCTACAGCCTTGCAAATCTTGACAAAAACCTCATGCTGAATAGGCTTCCGCCGCCAAAACCGCTTTAAAGTTGCGACTGAAGTTTGGGCATCTCCGCACCAGCTAGAAGCTTGTTTTTCCAAGCCTTTCTTTCGCCTTGCCCGATCGACTATTTCCAACCCAGATTCAGATGCTCTTAGACTAGCTGCCCTGCTGATTTTTTAACCTTCAGTAACCATATTTAACTTATAACATCTGCCAATTTGTGGCGCGGCTCAATTTTGGCTCACTTTTGGATACAGCGCCAGAGGTGTGTAGAAATTGAGCCGTCAAACCTTTGCTGTTCAAGGAATATAGAGATCGGAAGTAAGTTAGGCGATATCGCTGATTTCCCAGTTCAAAAAATCACTTCTTTATCAAGAGTAAGACTATGCAAGCACAAAATTTCGTTCAACTGGAACTACCAGGCGTTTTACCTCAAAAAAACGACACCCTCAAACAAATAGAAGAAGCAATGCAAGGAATACTAGACCTAACATGGAAAACTGTGCTACTTCAGATATCACCACGCAGCACTAAAGAACTGATGCGACAGCACGGAAAACTGATGGCTCTCAATGATAGAGAAGCAAGAATTAAAGTTTCCTCAACACCACTTTTGCTAATGGCAATTCAAAAACTTCCCGATGTTGAATCAGCCTTCAGAAAAGCTTTTGGCACAACAGTCAAAATCCGTCTCGAAGTGTAAGTGATATCGTTTCCGGTGACAGCGTATTATTCAATGCTTTGCCCGCGTGCGGTGCGTGACAGTCAATAGTCCCACCGCCGCGAGTTAAAGTTTTCCCGTTGTCACGCACCCTACGACTGATATCTTGCACAGAGTACGATCGCCCTCAATCAATCAATCAATCAATCAATCAATTCCGCTTCTTCAAAAATCTGTCTAGCCGTCAACTCCAAACCAGGCAGCAACTCATCCAAAATTAGTGTATTATCCGTATAAACTTGACTCAAACCATCGGTCAAAAAACTTCTAATTAAAATAGCCTCTGGATCAATCACCCAAACTCGCGGAACACCCGCCGCCAAATAATCTTTCGCCTTCTCTTCAAATCCCTGCATCGTTTGACCAGGAGAGATAATCTCAATCACCAGTTCAGGAATTGCGGGACAAGCTTCATTTTGCCGCCAACTTTTCGGCAGACGCGCATAAGAAATATAGGTCAAATCGGGAACAGGTACCCAATCTTTATCCTGACGTTTTAACAAAATTGCCCATTCTGGAAGCACTCGCCCGCGTCCTTTACACCATACACGAATCAGGAGACACAAAGCTCCCTGTAAACTGGAATGAAAAAATTTTGGAGACACTTTCGGAACAGCTTGACCATCTACAAACTCACAATATATATCTCCGTCGGGCAAAGCTAGAAATTCTGCTAAAGTGAGTTTGGTTCCCATGCCTACCATGACTCCCAGCCCTCTCGCTAATTAATTCAAATATCAATTATACAAAATTTCCCAACTTTCCTAGAAGTGCGATCGCCCCAGGGCCTCTATTCCAAAAACCGAATAACAAAATCCCCGACTTTTTTAAGAAGTCGGGGATTTAATTGCGATCGCATTTTAGGTTAGGCGAAACGCCTGTTTCTATGCCAAAACTGGCACCGGTTGCGGCCAACGGTTCATGACTTTACCAATCACCGCCAATTCTTCCATCAACTTATCGAACTGATCCGGTGTTAAAGATTGCGGCCCGTCAGACAAAGCTTTTTTCGGATTCGGGTGCACTTCAATCATCAGCGAATCTGTACCAGAGGCGATCGAAGCAAACGCCATTGACGGTACAAACTGCGCCCAACCGGTGCCGTGACTGGGGTCAACCATAATCGGTAAGTGAGTCAGAGTCCGCAACACTGGAACCGCCGACAAATCTAGCGTATTGCGTGTATATTGCCTGTCATACCCGCGAATTCCGCGCTCGCACAAAATCACGTTCGGATTGCCAGAAGCCATGATATACTCAGCAGCCATCAACCATTCTTCAATGGTGGCGGAAATGCCGCGCTTCAGCAAAACAGGTTTGTCTTGAGCTCCGACTTTCTTCAACAGCGAGAAATTCTGCATATTTCTCGCCCCGACTTGGATCACGTCGGCTACTTCCACGATCGCACTTAAATCGGCCGCATCCATAACTTCTGTGATAATTCCCAAACCGCTAGCTTCCCGCGCCGCAGCTAGCAATCCCAAAGCACTCTCGCCGTGGCCTTGGAAAGCGTAGGGAGAAGTTCTCGGTTTGTACGCGCCACCACGGAGAAAATGAGCTCCAGCAGCTTTGACGCGCATTGCCGTTTCGACAATCATTTCTTCGTTTTCGACCGAGCAAGGGCCTGCTACGATCGCGATCGGGTGATGCAAGCCGATCATTACAGTTCCTAAAGGAGTAGCAACCGCTACGGAGCTGGGTTCTCCTTGGCGGTACTCCAGAGAAGCGCGTTTGTAGGGTTTTTCGACGCGTAGCACTTCTTCAATCCAGGTGCTCATTTCGCGCAGTTGCATCGGTTCGAGCTCAACGGTGTCGCCCACCAAACCCATCACGGTTTTGTAACGGCCGACGATTTTTTCTGGTATCAAACCCCAGTTAGTGCGGAGTTCTTCGTCGATGCGATCGATCTCGGCTTCTGGAGTGCCGGCTTTCATTACAATAATCATATTTTTTTTGCCTTTTTAGTTGGGCTAGAAACGGATGATGACTCTGATGCACTGAGAAAAATAGATGCAATGGCGATCGAGAATCTATTTATATCAGTATTATTAGCATTGTTCTGGGGTGGGTTCTTATTCCCTCCACAAATACAAACTCCCTAAAGGTTAACAGCTTAGTTTTTAGCTAATGACTAATGACTAATAACTCATGACGTAATGACTAATGACTAACTTTTTGGCTTCGCGGCGCGCCACGCTTCTCGCATCCGTCCAAAATTGGTATTAAATTCTTCCCACCCCAGAGTGCTTCCTGAAATTTCTTCATCCCAGGAAGCCGAGAGGACTCCGTAGCTTAATCCCAGAACGCCTAGACCAAAACAGCCCATGCTTACCAGCAATACTGCTGTGTTGGGCAGATCGAACAAGCCGTTCCTGACTACCAAATAGCTGACAAAAAATGTGCAAATTCCCAATAGGGTAGGTAGGCCGCAGAATACCGCTATGCGAGATATCATGCGTTGGCTGACTACTTCTGGGATGGATTGCGACTGTTTTCCGGTTTTGTTAGCTTTCGGCTGCTTGTCGGCAGAATCCGACTCTAAGGCTAAGCTTGCTTGGGGTTCTGGGGGCTTTTTAGGCGTTTTTTTACGATTTGTTGCCGGTTCAAAGGGCAAGCGCTTGCGGGGTGGTTCGGAGGACATATTTTATCTCTAACCTGAAATCTCGAACATTTTTCAATAAGTCTTGGTGTTTGCCCAAGATTAAAGAATATTGTCGCAAATTTTGGCTTTGGTGTTTAGCCGCGAATGCCTAGACGGGCAATCAATGCTTTGTAGCGATCGACATTTTCCCTTTGGATGTATGCCAGCAGGCGCTTGCGGCGGCTGATCATCATCATCAAACCGCGGCGGGAGGCGAAGTCTTTTTGGTTGATTTTCAGGTGGGCGCTGAGTTTGGTGATGCGATCGGTCAGCATGGCGACTTGGACATCTGCTGAACCGGTATCGGTTTCATGGGTTTGGAAGTCGCCCATGATTTCTTGTTTGCGCTGTTGTGTAAGAGCCATGAATTGATTTTAGTTTTTTTTGTACGATTGTCACAATCTCCAATGTTATCACAGGGGAAGCATAATAACGATAAAATTTTTGCCAGGGATGGGTTTGTTGGTCCGACCGAATTTTGGTTTTTATTCCCGGTTTTTGGATGTTGTAGGGGATTATCGGCTCAAATAGGCGATCGCCTCACGTATCCAATCATCGGCATTACCTTTGGCGGATAAAGTGCTGTCTTGACTAAGGGTTTGCAGCGCTTGCAAGACTTCAGCAGCAGTGTATCCCATCGCCAGCAGGATCATCTCGACTTCTTCTTGAATAGCTGGGGGGACTCCGGCGGCGACTGAAGTTGTCAAACCTGCTTGCTGTCGCCATTCCGAGAGTTTGCTTTTGAGTTCCAGGGCGAGACGTTCTGCGGTTTTTGTTCCCACGCCCGGTGTTTTGGCGAGGATGCGGGTGTTACCGCCGACGATCGCCTGGACTAAATCTTGTAATCCTAAAGTATCGAGAAGTGCGATCGCCAGTTGAGCACCGACACCGCTGACACTCGTCAACTGCCGAAACAAATCGCGTTCTGCCGCGCTGCCAAAACCGTACAATACGATTTGGTCTTCTTTAACTTGCTGGTGGGTAAAAATTTGGGCGACTTCGCCGGATGCTGGCAATTGACCGGTCACGCGGGGCAAAATTTGGATTTCATAGCCAATTTGATTGACTTCCAGAGTCAATATGACGCGGTTGCTGCCTTTGGCGATATCGGCGACTGTGCCTTTGAGATAGCTAATCATAGAGTTAATAATACACCGCGAGGGTAGCGCGCCTTTAAAAGTTGCGATCGGACTAATGCCAAAAACTCGTTTCCTCCCGAATACATTAATAACTGCTAAGGGAAAGGTAGAAAAACAATTCTATCTTGATATTCATTTTCTTGGGATGCCAGAGCCGCTAAAATCAATTCTTCTAGGTTTTCGCCAATGCTTAAATTAGGATTGATGATAAAAATCCCTGGAATGTGACGATTTACCGCCATATGTTCGGCTAAGTGCACTGGCATAGAAGTTCGGTTATTTGTCACCAAAACACAGTTATTATCTTCACACCAGTAGAGAATTTCTGGATCGAGAGTTCCTTTCGGCGGTGTTTCCGGTTCTCCCACTACTTTGACGGCGATATCGGGTTCTCGTTGCCTAATTTGATTGGGATAAATTGGATTGACATTTTCATCAATTAGGTATTGCAGGTTCATTGGCTAGTTTTGGCTTTTCTTTCTGCCCTCAGTTGGCGGAACTTTTCAGAAACAGGCGGGGGATTAAGGCGCTGTTCTTCTCTCATTTTGTGACCGTGTTCTCTCCAATTTCTGAGGTAATCACTCACAGGTTCTTGATTTTGGAGATAATACAGAATTGTCGCATAAACTTGTTCGAGGGTGAGGGAAGGATAAGTTTGGGCAATTTCATCAGGTGCGCGGCCGCAATCGATGTAATCATAAAGGATTGTTTCAATGCCAATTCTTGTCCCTTTCAGTCGAATATCGCTGGGAGTGAGAAAGTTGAAATAATCTGTGAGCGTTTGGGTTTGCATAATTTTGCTGCATACTCAACCTAATTTATTATATCACTGATATTTGCCCGATCGAACTTGAAGTAAACCGCTCTGGTTATTTTTCAATTCAAAATAAGATGCTGTTTAACCAAAGACAAATCCGTCTTACCAAAATTCACAACCAAAGCCACATTGAAATTTTCCAACGATTTGACAAACCACATAATTTCATTAGAAGCTTTACCTTCATAGTGATTAAACAAAATAGAAAATCGCTTTTCCAACTCGGGTTTGACTTTGCCGGAAAGCAGTACAAGTTTCAGCAGTAAACCCATTGTCCGGCTGGCGCCGAGGTTGTACACCAAATCGTAAAAAACGTAGTGGCTGGGATGTTGAGAATTTTCCACTACTAAGAAGTTGAACAACTGGTGGCAAGTCCGAACTAACAATGAATTATTGAATTTCACCGTATCATGTTCTCGCAATGTATTTTTGATTTGTTTGTACAAACGGTCATTAAATTGACGCCCGCCGTATTCTGGTTCTATCGACGATATTAAATATTCATATAAATCCACTTTAAATGAGGCGTAAGATGGAGTTTGTCTGGAATCTCTCAGGAAAAATTGAGCAGCTTCTTTGTAGCTGCGATCGCCTGCTACTTTTCCCGCAAATTCCATGACTGCTAAGTGCAGTTCTGCATCGTTCAAAAGTGTGGGATTAGGTGCCCGCTGCACAATTCCTATTTCTGTATTTCTCGGCTCAACCAAATAATTTAAATATTGAGACAAATGTGTTTCAAATTGTCGCTGTCTTTGAAATGCCAGTTTTTGAATGGTTTGTTGGTCTTCCTCAATGCTGCCCTTGCTCAGCAGAGAATAGCCGTACAAATAAGGATACCGACAAATTAATTCGCCAAAAGGAGAATCTGTATCTTGTTGCTGCGGTTCCGACTCTCTATCTAGGGCTTTTACTAATCGCTCTAGCGTCTGGAATTCTTCACTTTTAGTAAAGAAAGCTATTTGTTCTTGCAAGCGCTTGACTATGTAAAATTCCGTCCCGAATCGGGGAGAACTCTGCTTAAATAAAGCTACCAACTTGGCGATCGCGAACTGGTTGTGTGATTGCAATTGCCAGCGGTTGATGGGGATGTAGCAGCAGCGGTGTAGGATATATTTAAAGTGCTGATCCAATCGCTTGACTGAGACTATACTGTACAAAGTTGCTTCAATCTCTCGATCGGGATAGCCCATGCCGTCGATAAATAGCTTTCGGAACCGCTCGATCACCTGTGCGGGGGATTCTGTTTCCACGCAGGAGACGATGTGATCGTACAATCTCTGTTCGTTGCTGCCAGTTGGAACACTATCTGAGGGCGGGGTGAGGATGCGGCTGTCTGCATCTGTGTCTACGCTGCTGTCTGCAACTGGTGGGACAACCACTGTCGGTTTTTCCTCAACAGTTCGATCGGGATTCAAGAACCAATAGTGTTCTTGGCTTAATTGTTTGTTGGCAGCCCAATCCAAAGCTGACTGCAAACTTTCCCCTGTCAATAACAGCGATTCATCTTCGCGGTCTGAAGCCAGCCATGCTGCTAGCGCGGAGTGGTAGGGAGCCAATTTTCCCAGCTCTTTTTCCACCCAAAATCGATTAAAAACTGACTGATAAATTAGGTTAGAAACTATTAACTTACCGTGAGATTTAACAACCAGTCCTGACAGTTGCAATTCGAGTTTTTCGGGAGAGTAATCTGCTGGTACTCCCTGCGATTCCCCCGGTTTTGTTGCCTTGAGTGGTTGCAAAGCTTGCTGGTACAGCGTTAACAGCCGCGTGAGGTCGCAGTGGCTATGGAAAATGCGATCGCGTATGGGTATCAAATGTTGGGGTTCGTCTTCTTCTTCCCAATTTTTAATAATTCTGTGTTTGACGAGTTTTTCAACCTGCTGAGCTTCCGAATTTCGGCCAATGAAAGGCCCGTATTCAAGTACCAAGTGGCAAACTTTTTGAGTTAGAAACGGTTGGCCACCCGTCCAAGCTAATATTTCTTGGAGCACTTTTTGGGGGCGAAAAGCTTTGAGGGCTAATCCTTTTGCTAGCGGCAAACTTTCGTGCAGTTGGAATCGGCTTAAATGAATCTGCCGTCCAATATTAAAAGGATTGCATCTGGGATCTCGGATTAATTCTGAGGGGGCTGCTACTCCCATAACAGCAAAAGTCAGGCGATCGTATTCCGGTTGCTCTGCCCGTTTGGAGTAACAAGCCCGGATCAAAGCAAAAAAATCGGTGGTACTGAAATTTAGGCTGCTGATGCTGTCAATGTCATCTATGAAAATTACCAGATTTTGCTGAAGTGACTTGAGCAAAACTTTTTCGATAAATATCTCCAATCGCTGCAGCGGCGGCAGCACTTCGCGATCGTTCCACCACTTGAGGGCATCAAACCTGTTTGTGAGGTGCAAACTGCTTGCCATGCGGTACATGATTGCTGCGTACCACTTTTGGGGGGAGATATTGGGGCTGCTGATGCTTCTCAAATTGATGGCGGCAAAAACTGTACCTTCTGCTTGCAACCTTTTGGCCGTTTGCACTAGCAGGCTGGACTTGCCCATTTGTGGCGGACTCAACACGTAGCAGAAGTCTCCGGCTTTTAGTCCTTCGTAGAGCTCGCTGTCTGCCGATCGCCTGACATAGGTGGGCGCAGCGGCAGGCAAATATCCTCCGACTTGATATTGGTACGTTGAGTTGACTTCTGCTGTCATCTGGGAATTCATCAAGATTTTACACCCCTATGCTGTGCGATCGAAAGGTTACAAATTGCAATTATGGCCCGCTTATAGCATTTTAGATTTTAGATTTGAGATTTGAGATTGGGGAATGACTTATTCAATAAGGGTTTGGAGTTTGCCTGTTGCATTTGCATGGTTTTTTTTGAATCGGCCTTACTATGGGGGAAAATTTTTCTTCCTCTTTCTCTATTGTCTACTAGCTCAGCTTTCTTCTCGTCAATCTTTACCGTATCTTTGCAAGCGTTCACCCCAAATCCTACGATCTGCCCAATCGTACCTCGACCCTTGATTTTTTACACTCGTTCACATAATTAGATGAATTTTCAGTCTCCTCGGATTGAAAACGCTCAAACGCCCTTTTTTTCACATTTTTTTACAATAATACTTTAAAATTCACCCGGTGGTATGATATGGGCAGGGAAACTCCTAACCAGAGCTCCGTCAACCTTCTGCCTTCAAATCCGCTTGCCGGATGCCGGAGAAAAACGCGCTCGCAATGGCTGCCAATAAAAAACCCCAGCGTTTTGCTGAGGACTGCTTGAGTGGGAGATATCGTTAATCTGCGTTTTTTAGTTGACTTAGATTGCATGGAATTCCATGCTGCTGACTTTCCCCGGGCTTTCGCGTTGGGGGATTCCTAAGAACAAACTTTTCAGGATGCATTCACAAAAAGTTTAATTCTTAAAGGCTTTGTCAGTACCAGGCTAACCACTCGCTCAACTATAAAAGTTAAGTCGGTGGCTAATTGTAGAAGATGCGCCCTGATGGCTTAACTACCCGATGGATTAGCACCCTGATGGCATAACTCCCTGATGGATCGACGCCCTGATGGCTTTCGCTCCACTACCCAAAAAATTCGGGTTGATGGATGATCGTGGACGTTAGTAACACGTCACTTCCGGCGTTTCCGATCGCAAGCGGGTGTGCCTGTCTGAATTGATTATGGCAGGCAGATTTATCAGAAGACAAGTGGGCTATTGCATCAACCCATTTCTGACAGATCGGGTTAGCCAAAAAGTGTCAATCTACGCAAATCAGGGTCATCGAACATGAAAAACAGCATCTTAGTATTAGGGGTAATTGCCTCGGCTGGCTTCGGCTTTTTCCAGGCAGGCAGCGCCAGCGCTTTAGCGATCGCCCCACATTCATCAGCCAGCAGTTTGACGGCTTGGGAGAGTCGTCCCGACTTTAACTACACTGGAACGAATGAGGATGGGGAGCAAGAAGAGGTAAAAACCGGTAAAGGCAGGAAATAATTGCCGCTATTGTGTGGTTCGCCCGGAGTGCGGTTGTGGTTGTGGTTGTAGTTGTGGTGGTGTTTGTTGTCGCAACGGTCTCTAATTGAGGTGGTTAAAACTCGATCCCAAGATCAGTCTACCTAATCCCAGGGGTGGTAATCAGTTTCAGAGAACGGTGGATGGGAAAATAAATAGGTAAGGCGAGTCTGTCGGTGGAGTTTCCCCGCCTATCAACTTCCTTACCTTCTGATGTTCGGGATTTGGATCTGGCACAATCGTATTTCATCTCGTAAAAACCCAATGGAAAATACTCTCGAAACTACCCGCAGACAGCGCGTATTGACAAGAACCCAGGAACGGCGTCAGGCAACACCCAAAGAAAAACAGTTAATTCATCTGCTAGCCAATATGGCTTGCAGTTTGATTAAATACGACTACAAACACGCAGCGGGCAAGGGTACTCTCCCGCCTTCGGAAAGCAAGCGTTTAGCGGAATGGCACTACCTGCGAGTTCAGCAAATTCGCCGGATCGAACGCTCATTGGAGCCCGTAGCGACCCTTAAGCGCGTGTACTACAAGAGTATCCTCAGTCCGAGAGATCTGAAGTCTTTGAAACTTCTGTGGCTGGAGGAGGACAAAAACCGTGTCAAACGGGTCGATCCTGAGTTGGACGACATCCTGAGCGAAGCTTTGGATCGGGGAGATACTTTAAAACAGCTATTTCACTCGATCGAAGTCAAAGAACGCACCTTTTCTGAAACTCCTCGCCCCGGCGCCGTGCCGCTGTGGGTCAAAGAGTGGGAAGACTCGGAATATGACATAAACTTTTTTCCGCCTTCGTTCTCTGCATGGGTTTCCATCGTGGACGACTAGGTTCAAGAAAAACTCTTTGACATGGCATCGATCGTAAAATTCAGATGGTAGACTAATTTGCTATTGCTGCCATTGGCGAAGAGGGTGGGGGCGTGAGGCAAAACTAGGCGGCGTTGCGCGCAGGCATGCGAGTACACAGAAGTGAATCGGAGTCAGTACCATTGTACAATGGGGGAAAACCAGGGCTTCAGCTAATAGCTGATAGCTGATAGCTGATAGCTGATAGTTTCTCATGACTGACTCGATTTCTACTTCTCCTCTAGACTCGGCGGCCGATACAGCCGAACTCCGCTCTCAGTTGAGGTCTGGTTCGGAAAAAGCTCAACTGCAACTGCTACAACAACAAATAGCAGATTCCGGTTGGGATGTATTGATGGAATTTTTATTAGAGCGCAAGTCAGAGGCACCGACTGCGGTAATGGGTAAGGCTTACCAAATTCTTTACAGTGCTAATTCTCCGAGAGCGACGGAGTTTTTGCAAGCGAATTTTCCAACTGGGGTTGTGCCGCTGCGATCGGACTCTAACGTTGATTACACTCCGCTGCAACAATTATTGGCGTTACAGGAATTTCAAGAAGCCGATCGCTTGACTTTAGACAAGCTTTGTGAATTGGCTGGTGATACAGCTTCGGTGAGAAAGTGGCTGTATTTTACGCAAGTTGAGAGTTTGCCGGTGGCGGATTTGCAAACAATTAATACCCTGTGGAAAGTTCATTCCGAAGGCAAATTTGGATTTTCAGTGCAGCGGGAAATTTGGCTAAGTTCTGGCAAGAATTGGGATAAATTGTGGCCGCTAATTGGCTGGAAAAAGGGGAATAATTGGACGCGGTATCCGCAAGAGTTTATTTGGGATTTGAGCGCGCCTAGGGGTCATTTGCCGCTGTCGAATCAGTTGCGGGGAGTGCAGCCTTTTGCAGCTTTGATGGCTCATCCTGCCTGGTTGAAGTGAATGGTTGTGGGGCTTTTGGAGAATGTGGGGCGGGCTGGATGTCCGGCCCGACATTTGTTGGTGAGGGGGTGTGGGTTCTGACGGTAACACCCCCGTCATAACATAGATAGGGCTTGCTGGATAAGTGCAGAAAGGTTACACTGCCTGGTTATGCGATCGTGCGATCGAGAAAAGTATGCAACCCATATTCCGCAGTTCTGGCTGTGATGACTAAGGATTTTCATAGATTCACTGTAAGAAAAACATCTGTGCCTACCTTTTATAATTTTAGTATCATTACTTTCCGATTTTGGCGAGCTCTAACAAATTTGAATTCACACATATTTCATAATATATTCCTTCGCCAATGTTTGAACTAATTTTCCATAAATTAGCCATCAAAATTCCGGCAACCTGATTGTTATGTTGCCAATTATTTGAATTAATTAAAAAATATTTTATGGTTGACGTTTAGGGAGCATCTCATATTTGTAAAAACACTTATTCTGGCTTCTTCCTCCTTCCTTCTTCCTCTTTCCTCCTGACTCCTGACTCCTGACTCCTGGCTCCAATTTTTGGCTTGGCTGCAAAAGTGAGATGATCCCGACGTTTATTTTGATTGTTACCCCTCTTCAACTATTAAATAATAGTGACCGCAAACCTTCCGTAAATAATTTAATATCTCCTGATCTTTGTTAAGTTGCTCACCTGTTCGGCTCCATTTAGGTTTACTAAATGTACGGCTTGAAACATCTGAAATCCCCAAGGCATTATCGGTTTATTTGTCATTTTCTTGACCTGGTTTCTGATGCTGTCATTCGCTGATTCTAAATTTCCTGGCTCTTTCGGCTATCTTGTATCTTTTTTTTGAGCTTGATTGCCATTTGCTTTCTGGGATTTCTAAGATTTTATATTGGGCTGATTTTAGGCTTAATGGGACTCTTGTTATCCATTTGACTCCTGTTATTGCTGATAGGTTTTTCCTGGTATATAAGGCGCTCTATGCTACGCAGATTCCTTCAAATATCCACTGTTTTTTGAATTCTTTTAGTCTTTCTAAAAATACGCTTTTGTCGTCGATGTTCCCTGAGTCTATTTTTAGATATAGTGGTATGTTTCCGTCGCCTGTTACGCTCATGTCTATGATAAATTGTTTGAGGCCTGGTCGATGGTCTCGCTTAGTATCCGTGTACTATTTCTATTGGTTTCATTTCGGATGTTTCTGGTTCGGGTTCTTTTTCTGTTTGATTGGTGTTTTCTACTTAATTTTTATATCCTCCTTGTATGTACATTGAACTTTCATCTAAGTGGATGCTGTTCATTTTTACTTGAAGTTTATGGGCGGCTTTTATGGCGATTGCTGTGGAGATTTTTGTACTTCCTATTTGATAATATTTGTCGAGTGATCTTCCGAGTCTATCGTCGTTTAGATATTTTGGTAGTGTTTATTTTTAGATTAGATGTGATGTTCTTTTTCCTAAAAAAAATTACTATTATATGTATAAGGGTGCGCTTAAAAATCCTATTTCATTCAAAATCCTTGCTTTCATGACTTGTCCTGGGCTGAGAATTTTTTGGGTTGTTATTCCTACTATGAAAGTTGACTTCTTCTACTAATTCCATCTCGTCTATAGCCATCCTAAATCATTTGTGAATTTCTTACTCCTTCCCCTTGATAAGGGGATGGTTGGGGTGGAGTCAAAAATTTACGACTCCTGCAAGGATTGCTATATTATGCCTGCTACTATTCCTAGATGGTCTAAATTTAGGACTTTTATGGCTTCTTTGGACTCATTCATCGTTTTTTTCCTCTTTGACCTTTAGTCGTTCATTTCAACTAAAAAAAGCCTGGAGTGCTTGCCCCGCAATGACTTCAAGCTTCTATTTTTCAATTGTGTAACCATCAATTCTGTTTAAAGACCTGCGAAATGTGGGTTTAACCTAGGATGCAAGTGGGACGCTAATTAAAGCAATAGAAATCCAACAGCAACCCAGCCGCGAAGGGATGCAGAAAACTATTGCGAGTCCGAATTTTAGCGCCACAGGAGCAACCGGAACTATTGAGTGCGATCCGAAGGGCGATCGCCAAAATTTTAGACAGGAATTAGTACATATTGTCAAGTGTGAGAAAGAAAAGTTTGGTGTAGCTTTTGTTCCCGTCAGTCAAATATCCGATGGCCAAAGCGGCTGGTTTAAAGTGCGATTGAACTCGTTTATGATAGTTTCTGTGGGTTATTCCTGACTTATTTGCCCAATTCTTGAGAACGCAAACAAGCTGCTTTCACTGCTTCGATCAGCGCAGAACGAAAGCCGCTACTCTCTAATTTAGCAATTCCGGCAATAGTCGTGCCGCCGGGACTTGTAACTTGATCTTTCAATTGTGCCGGGTGCATTCCCGTTTCTTGCATTAGCTTCGCCGTACCGAATACAGTTTGCAAAGCTAATTGAGAGGCGATCGCCCGTGGCAAACCTGCACAAACTCCGCCATCTGTCAAGGCCTCTATCAAAATTGCTACATAACCAGGCCCGGAACCCGAAAGCCCAGTCACCGCATCGAGCATACTCTCAGGTACTTCTACCACTTCTCCCACGGCCTGAAAGATGCGCTTTACCAATTCTAAATCAGCCGGTTGAACAAGTTTTCCCGGAGCGATCGCGCTCATTCCCGCCCCCACCGTCGCCGGAGTATTCGGCATCACCCGCAGCACTCCCCGCCCAGGGAACGCGGGTTCTAGCTTGCTCAGTGGCACTCCTGCCAAAATCGACACTACCAGCGCTTCAGGCTGGGAATTAGCCGTTTCTCCATTATTTCCCTGTTTGCGATCGGCCGCCACGGCCAACTCCAAAGCTACCGTATCAAAAACTTGCGGTTTAATCGCCAAAAACAGCACTTCTGTAGCGGCAGCAACTTCTAGATTGCTGGCTGTTGTTCCAATCCCGTAGGTTTCAGTCAAAAATTGGCGGCGTTGAAGTTGTGGGTCGCTCACCAATATTTCAGAAGGCAAATAAACTTTTTGTGCAATTAAGCGGGATAAGAGAGCTTCTCCCATTACCCCGCCGCCGATCGTACCAAATTTTATGTTAGTCATTAGTCAGTTGTCATTAGTCACTTGTCACTTTTGAGTTATCAGTTGTCAGTTGTCAGTTGTCAGTTGTCATTGGTTACTTAGTTGTTAGCTAATGTTATTAATCCGCAGTGTTTATTCCACAGTTATTAGTTGTTAACTATTGACTACTGACTACTGACTACTGACTACTCACCACTGTCAACTGACTACTAACTACTAACTACTGAGCCATTGGAGCTTGTTCTGCCGGCCAGACTGTGGGTGCAGGAGCAGCAGCACGGGGCCGTCCTTGAGCAGGAGGCACTTCGTGAACCACACCAGACTGAGTTCTCACCTGCACGCAGCTAGGCGTAAACAAGAAAATACTTTCGCCAATTCGCTCTTGATGACCGTCAAGGGCATAAGTACCGCCCGCCACAAAGTCCACAGCTCTTTGCGCTTGGTCTGGGTCCATCACCGTCAGGTTCAAAACCACAGACTTGCGTTCCTTAAGGGCTCGAATTGCTGCCGGCATCTCTTCAAAAGTGCGCGGCTCCATTACTACTACTTCCGAAATCCCGTTCATAGCTCCAGGCATTCCTATCACGTTATTCATTACTGACCCTACTCCCCCGGTTGGTGCAACGACATCCATACCTGTCGATCCTACTACTGACCGCTCTCGCATTCTACGATTTTGACGACGTTCTTCTTCGGCTGCTGCGACGGCAGCGGCGTTGGGTTCAGGCGCTTGGTAGAAGTTCTGATAGCGCTCCCCTTCCGTTTCGTCGTAAACGTCATCGTACTCAGGCTCATTGTTGATGCCTACAAAATCTCGCAGTTTAGAAAAAATATTCATGATTCACGCTCCTTCACGACTTTGCTGCCCCGACTATACTCGCGTTGCGCGTTAGTCGCGGGTGGCTGACTATTCTATATTTAACCCAAATTGTCTTTATCAGAAGATTTCAATTACTTATCCCCTCCTAGAGCCAAATAAGGTTTGTCCTAGCCGTACCATAGTAGCACCTGCTTGAATTGCCAAATGATAATCTCCCGACATCCCCATCGAGAGCTGCTGCATTTGAATGCAGGGCAAATTTTGCTGCTGGATTTTCTCAGCTAGTTCGCGGGTGCTGTTAAATAATTCTAGGATTTGCGAGTCCTTTAACCCCAGGGGAGGTATTGTCATCAAACCTTGAATTTTGATATGCTGACATTTGTTGAGTTCTGGAAGGTCGGCCAGCAGTTCTGGAACGCTCCAACCGTATTTGTCCGGGTCTGGCAACATTTTGACTTGCAAGCAGACTTGGGGAGAGCAGGACATTTCCCCCGCCAAGCGCGAAAGTCGCTGAGCGAGTTTTAAATTGTCGAGAGAGTGAATCCACTGGAAATGCTCTAGGGCTTTGGCGGCTTTGTTGGCTTGCAAGTGCCCGATCAAGTGCCAGTTGATATCCGGTAAATCTTGCAGTTGGCTTTGTTTTTCCGCAGCCTCTTGAACCTTACTCTCACCAAAATCCCGGATACCGGCGTCGTATGCTTCGCGGATAGCATCAGTCGGTACCTGTTTAGTAACGGCAATTAACCGCACTGAGTCCGGCAAGTGTTGGCGAATGCTGTTAATTCGAGAGGCAATGGTCATGGGTACTCAACGCTCTTGACGGGAGGGAAGGAAAATTAAGACAGTTACCAATTACAAAATTACTGATTTTCGCTATTGAAACGTGCGCTGGTGAATGGTCTGCAATTGGTCGTACTCTTGATATTGACCGCTGCGACGCAGGGTTCGCAGGCGAATTTCGACCATGAGGCGAGCGTCGGAGCGGCTGATTGGTTCAAATCTCAGCCCGCCAGGGCCGTTTGTCACCAAAAAAAACAGGCGCTGGGCGTATAGGGTGGTAAATAATTCTTGGCTGTCTTCAACCTGGGATACCCTGAAGAGGAGGCCAAAGTTTGGATGATTCAGGTAAGTTTCGGTAGTCATTCACGCTCACAATCGATCAATTTTAGATTAAAGATTTAGATTTTAGATTTTAGTTTCGCTCGATCGCCCGACGGCGTTGTTTGACGGCGGGGTACAAAGAGCGATCGCCGTAGCCATGCAATAGTCTCCGTCGTGGCTGAGGCTTAATTGCCACTGGCAATTTCCCCATACAGAGGCTTGTGCTGCCGCGGTTCCGTGCAGTTGCACATTGGGAGCACCGTTTTCGGAGCGCCGAATTTCCACATCTGCATACCGTATTCCCCGCCATCCCGTGCCTAGAGCTTTGACAACGGCTTCTTTTGCTGCCCAGCGGCCCGCTAGCTGGTTGCAGGAAACTCGATTCATTTTACCTTTAATGCTGCTGTGTTGAGAATTTAGTTGCCCGCAATCCCTTTGTTCGGCGGGTGTGTAAACTTTTTCGAGGAAGCGATCGCCAAACCGGTCTAATGCGGCTTGTATGCGCGGAACATATACGATATCTGTCCCAAGATAGATGTTCAAGGTCTTGGTTCTCTAAATATTTGTCTCCATTACTTTAGCAGGACTGTCGCCTAGCAGACAAAACTTACTCAAATCTAGGCCCGTCCTCGAAACGACAAGCTTCATCACTCATTCCCAATTCTTCAAAATTCTTCAATCTAAAATCTAAAATCTAAAATCTCAACTGTCCCAACCCCAAACAAAGCGGGCGCTCCAGAGGACGAGCAAGCATCCGAGGGCGATCCAGTCTCGGATTTTCAATTGCAACTGGTGCCATTCTACACGGTGTCGATCGGGACTGGTGAAGCCGCGAACTTTCATGGCGCTGGCTATTTGTTCAGCTCGCAGGAGCAAGTTTTCTAACAGCCGCTCCGCTATCATCAACCACACTTGAGCGGCGCTGCGAAATCCGAGTTTTTTCCAGTTTATCGCTCTGGTTCTGACCGATCGCACTAAATTTTGTATTTCTTCCAATACTAGGGGAATGAATCGCAAAGATAAAGTTAATGTTAAGGCTATTTCGGTAATAGGCCAGTTCAAGCGGCGCAGGGGCTGCATTAAGTTTTCAAGGGCGGCGGTAATTTCTTCGCTGGCTGTGGTGAGAAGGTAGAGGTTGGTGCTGTAAATTACTGTGAAAAATAGGGTGCTAACGTTGATAGCTAAATCTAGGGATTTGCGGGTGATTTTAATCGGGCCTTGTTTGAATAAAACGTAACTGTAGTTTGTGGGTGGGGGGAGTTGATTTGAGATTTGGGCTTTGGAATTGGGGATTGGGGAGTTTGAGCCTAAATTAAAAGGTTTGTACCAGGGTTTTGGTTGGGGCGGGGGTGGAAGAGTTGCGGGCTGTTGGGAAAAGGTTAATTCGTCGGCGGGGATGCGGGGCTGGTGCTCTGAGGGGAGTCCGTCGGGGGCGATCGCGCTGAGGCAAAATACTAATAGGCAGAATAGCAGCAGCATTCCCATTTGCTGTTTCCACACGCGCAAGGGAATTGCTGCTGTTAGTGTCAGTATGATTAACATTCCTACTAGCATCAACCGCCAAACGGGATTGGCGAGTATTGGCGCAATCAGAAATGTCATCAACCAGGCTAGTTTTACGCGGGAGTCTAACCGGTGCAGCCAGGTTACGGGTTGTTCTAGGTAAAGTCCAATAGGGAGCGATCGAAGTAAGTCCATCTTTTAGATTTTAGATTTTAGATTTTAGATTTTAGATTTAGGGATTGTTTGATTGAGGGATTGTT
>NZ_JAUBUR010000018.1:21868-149042 GCF_036705485.1 Microcoleus sp. AT9b-C3
TGATTGAGGGATTGATTGATTGAGGGATTGATTGATTGAGGGATTGATTGATTGAGGGATTGATTGATTGAGGGATTGATTGATTGAGGGATTTTTGAATGGGGATTATTTGATTGAGCCATTGATTTTTTGAGGGGGATTATTTTCTTGTTTTATTTTTAATAAAATAGAATTTTTTGGGATTTGAAATTGTTTTATTTGCGATTTGATGTTGGGTTTTTAGCAATTAAAGTTTTGATTGAGGCCACTGTCATCGCTAAAATTTCATTCGTTTCTGACATGATACTCCTCAAATTAGTGACATCTACTAATTTAGCTTCAACTATCAGCTCCATCCAGTAAAGACATTCATCGGCTTCTTCTTCCACTATTCTGAGTTTGGCAATTAAGTCTGCTGTTGACCTAGCGCGACAAGCTGCTCGATAGTTAGCCCCGACAGAAGTTCCTGAACGAATTAACTGCTTGCCAATTACCTCAGAAACGGTATTTTTGGGCAGTGAACTTACTAGCTTAATAACTCTTAATGCTAGAGCCTTCGTTCTTTGTTTAAACTCTTGTTCGTCCACCTTGTAGATTTGAGATTTGGGATTTTAGATTGTTAGAGGGGAAGATGGTTAGATTGGGGGATTGTTTTATTTTAGATTTTCTGTTGGATGTTTAGGGATTAAGGTTTTGATGGATTCAGCTATCAGATATAAAATCAAATTTATATCTTAAAATATAAACAAGAAGAAAAACGCAATTTATTAATTTTATCATTTAATTGCGTTTTTTCTTGAATCTAAAATCCAAAATCCCAAATCGAAAATTACTTGACGCGCAGTGCTCTGTTTGTTGTACTCATTTCTGTGGCACGAACTTTTTTGCCTCTCCAAAGTAGTCGCATTGGTGTACCGGTAAAGCCTAGGTGTTTGCGGAATTGGCTTTCCATGTAGCGGCGGTAATTTTCGGTGAAGCGTTTGGGATCGTTGACAAATAGCGCAATTGTCGGTGGCTGCGATCGCACTTGAGTACCGTAATAGATTTTGCCTTGTTTTCCTTGGCGGGTAACTGGGGCTGAGTGCCAGCTTGTCGCTTCTTCTATGACTTCGTTAATCACGGCGGTAGTGACGCGGCGCTTGTGTTCGTCGGAGGCTTTGTCTACTAACTCAATGATTTTTTCAACTCGCTGTCCAGTCATGGCGCTAACAAAAATCATTTCGGCCCAGTCGAGGAAATAAAGTCTGGTTCTTACTTCTCTTTCGTACTCGTAGATGGTGTCGGAGTCTTTTTCTACGGCGTCCCATTTGTTGACAACTATGATGCAGGCGCGACCTTCTTCGCTGATGCGATCGGCTAATTTTTGGTCTTGATCGGTAACTCCGTCAATTGCGTCAATTACTAGCAGTATGACGTTGGCGCGGCGGATAGCTTTGAAAGCGCGGTTGATGCCGAAAAATTCTGCACCGTATTCGACATTTTTCTTTTTGCGAATTCCTGCCGTGTCAATCAGGCGATAGGTTTTACCGTTGCGTTCTACCAAGGTGTCGATCGCGTCGCGAGTTGTGCCGGAAATCGGGCTGACGATGGCGCGGTTTTCTCCGAGAAATGCGTTTAACAAACTCGATTTGCCGACGTTGGGACGACCGATAATTGCTACTTTAATTTCCTCAACTTCTGGTAATACTTCCGTGGGAAGATAAGTAATTAATTTGTCAAGCAATTCGCCGGTGCCGTTGCCGTGAATGCCGGAAATTGGGTAAGGTTCTCCGAGTCCCAATTGCCAAAAGTCGGCTGCTTGGGTGAGTCCTGTATTTTCCGATTCGCATTTGTTGACGGCTAAAATGACTGGGACTTTTTGCAGTCGCAGCCAAGATGCTATCGCTTCGTCGCCGCCGGTGAGTCCGGTTTTTCCGTCTACTACGAAAATGGCTGCGCTGGCTTCTGCGAGGGCTGCCATTGCTTGTTCGCGAATTAAAGGCAGAAATTCTGTCTCATCGTCGAATACTAGCCCGCCGGTGTCTACGACTTGATATTCCCGATCGCCCCAGTATGCTGGTCTGTAAGTGCGATCGCGCGTGATTCCTGGTTCGTCGTGGACGATCGCGTCTTGGGTGTTGGCTAAACGGTTGACGATAGTCGATTTGCCTACATTGGGGCGTCCAATAATAGCAACTATAGGTAGAGACATAAAAGTAGCAGCAATTAGGCTGCGCCGTAATTTTGAGGTTGAGCCTTTTATTGTAAGCGAAACTGGTCCAGATTGTATGCGATCGGGCTGCATCGTGTATTATACGCCCTCCGGGGCTGTGCGGCCCGCGCCGCGAACTCATGGCGATCTCTGGGAACGAGATCAAGTACGATCGGACTGTTAATTTGGATTATCAGAGCCTACTAACGAGAAATGCTTGCTGCACATTCTCTAAAAATTGCTAAATGGAACGACTTATTTCTGTATTCGGGTTAGCTGTTTTTGTCGGTTTGTCCTACGCCTTTTCAGTCGATCGGCGCGCTGTCAAGTGGCCGCCCGTATTGTGGGGAATTGCTTTACAGCTAATTTTTGCTATTTTGATTCTCAAAACTGCTCCTGGTTTGGCTGTATTTAAATTTTTTGGAGATTTGGTGACGCAGTTTCTCAGTTTTTCTGATGCGGGGGCAAAGTTGATATTTGGAGACAATTTTGCCGAACACTTTATCGCTTTTAAAGTGCTGCCTACTATCATTTTTTTCTCTTCGTTTATCACCCTACTTTATCACTACGGAATTTTGCAGCGAGTTGTGCAAGCAGTGGCATGGTTGATGATGAAAACCATGAAAACTTCTGGCGCAGAAACGCTTTCTTGTGCTGCGAATATCTTTATAGGGCAAACAGAAGCTCCTTTGTTAATTAAACCTTATTTGGCAGCGATGACGCTCTCGGAACTCCATGCTGTCATGACGGGAGGATTTGCCACAATTGCCGGCGGAGTCATGGCAGCTTATATTTCTTTTGGAGTACCGGCTCAACATTTAATTGGGGCGTCGGTGATGTCTGCACCAGCAGCTTTGGCTATTTCTAAATTGCTGTACCCAGAAACTGAAAAGTCGCTGACTGCTGGGGAGGTGAAGGTGGAAAAGGTTTATGCTAATGCGGTGGATGCGGCGGCTTCGGGTGCTAGCGACGGGTTGAAGTTGGCGGCGAATGTGGCCGCTATGTTGATTGCCTTTTTGGGTTTGTTGGCTTTTTTTAATGCGCTTTTGGGCTGGTTTGGAGGGCTAATTAGTTTGCCTCAGTTGTCGCTAGAATTAATTTTAGCTTATTTGATGGCTCCGGTTGCTTGGCTGATGGGAGTGCCTTGGGCTGATTGTGCAGAGGTGGGGATTGTTTTGGGGAAAAAAACGATTTTGAATGAGTTTGTTGCTTATTTAGATTTGATGGAATTGGTGAAACAACAGGCGATTTCTGAACGATCGCAAATTATCTCGACTTATGCTTTGTGCGGGTTTTCTAACATTGGTTCGATCGGGATTCAGATTGGGGGAATTGGCGCGATGGCTCCTTCGCGGCAAGGCGATTTGGCGAGGTTGGGCGTGAGGGCAATGATTGCTGGCTCTTTGGCTTGTTTTATGACTGCTTGTATCGCGGGTATGCTAATTTGAAAGTTTTGAGTTTTTGGTTAAGCTTTGCGGGGCTTATGGCGTTCCTTACATTAACTCCAGTAAATGTTATTAAATAAAAGTTAAAAAACCCACAAAATTATTTGATGGGTGGTATTGATTTGATGATTGGCAAGGCCGGACATGGAATTTTAGCGATCGGCTATTATTGAAAATAAGCAGGAGTTTAGTTTTTGACCAAAGCTTAAAACAGCAGCTTAAAAATGGAAACTAAATTTCCCTCAAAGCTCAACACATTAGGTGGTAATATGGCTGTTCTGCAACTAGAAGACGGTAGAACATATACGGATATCCGGGCGATCGCCAGTCAACTGGCAGTTTTAAATATTGAGATCGATTCCCTGCCCACAAACGAAAATCCGGCGTTTCAAGAACTGCTCGTTCAAGACATTCTCAATGTTACAGAAAAACAGCAGATTCTCGGAGCCTTTAATAGCGAGTTTGAACAGTTTAAGCGCGCCAGCGGATATCGGTGGTGCGACTTAAAAGTGCTGCATCCAGGTTCGCAGCAGATTTACGCGCTGATGACTCAAAGCCATCGCACTCATACCCACACAGATGCAGAAGTTCTTCACATTTTAGCTGGGGAATGCGTTTTTGGGTTTGTGTATTCTAACGGCTCTCAGGTACAATTAATGCTGCAAGCTGAAGAATACATTAAAGTGCCTGCCAATACCGAACATTGGTTTTATCTCACTCCGTCGCTGTACTTGAAAGCCTTGCAGTATTACACAACTGCTCAAGGGTGGGTTCCTCAGTATACTAATCGGCAGTTAAAAATTAAAAATTAAGAGTCAGAAGAAGAGGGGAAATTTGTAGAGGAGGAAGAAGAAGATGAAACAGAATTGGGTGACTTACTATCAAGCGGTGGAAGGTCGCCCGCCGCATAAAACTTTGCTGAAAGCCTTGTCAATTTTTGACACGGAACCGTTGCTCGAACGTCCTCGATTCGCTGTAGATTTAGGCTGTGGCGATGGACGAGATACGGTGGAACTCCTGCGTCGAGGCTGGCGGGTTTTAGCTATTGACAGGGAACAAAATGCCTTCGATCGCCTGCTGGATCGTCCGATTCAACGCGATCTCCTGCAAACTCAATTGATGCGTTTTGAAACCTTAACTTTGCCTCAATCGATCGCTCTAATCAATGCCAGTTTTTGCCTTCCTTTTTGTCAGCCCGCCGATTTCCCCCATCTTTGGGAAACGATCGTGACATCGCTAAATCCAGGAGGATATTTCTGCGGTCAATTGTTTGGCGATCGCGACTCATGGGCTGTTTATCCCGATCGCACTCATCATACTCGCGAACAAATTCAAGTGCTGCTAAAGCCCTTTGAGATTGAGTGGTTTGACGAAGAAGAACATCCTGGAGTAACGGCGCTAGGCGAGGAAAAACACTGGCATATTTTTCACATTGTTGCTCGTAAGAAAGATTAATATATATAGTGCCGACTGCTTAAAGAAGTCGGCACTCTCTTGAAGTCGGAGTTCTGGAAAAGTTGCAGCTCGTTTTTACTGAATTTTTAGGAATTTACCGTTAAATTAGCGGGAGCATCTCATATTTGTAAAAACACTTCTTCTGGCTCCTTCCTTCTTCCTCTTTTCTCCTGGCTCCTGACTCCTGACTCCTAACTCCAATTTCTAGCTTGGCTGCAAAAGTGAGATGCTCCCAAATTAGCTTCCTAATGGCTAAGGAATGAAAAATAAATAAGGTGACTAATAGAGCAATAGTGTACCTTGGATCAAAGCTTCTGGGGTTTAATTGTGCAAGTTATTGATTTTTCATTCCTTAGTCTCGAACCTTTCTGATTTTTTAAAGGCTTTCTCATTCAGCGGGTGCGGCCATTTCAATTTCTTCGCAACGCTGCAAAAGCGCTTCTATTTCCTGGGCTAAAAAAATTACTTCCGGCCAAGAAGAACCGTTAATTAAATCTTGAGCGTGAGCTAATTTGTTTCTCAATGCTTCTGCTGACTTTAAAAAACGCTCCCCGTAGCGTTTGGATTTGAGCCCCAGCCGATCGACTATTTCAGCAGAAGTCAGGATTAAATCTCGCTTGTCGCAGAATTGCAGGTAATCGATTAAGTCAATCGCTTCATTTCGCGATCGCCCCAATTCCCACAGGTGTTTTGCTGCTAAGATGCGATCGCCCTTAAGCAATTTTTGCCAAGAATCCTGGGGAAAGTAAATCCGCACGATTCGCAATAAATTCATTTCGAGAAGCGTCACCAATCCAAACAGCAGCATCCGCACCGGTGCTTTTTGCAAATCGCCGCAGGTAACGATCCCGTTGATCCTGTTGCTTTCTAATACAAATAATCTCGGTTTTTCTCGCAGCAGCGGCAGCAATTCCATCAAAGGAGTGGCGGCGGCAATTAATTGGGAGGGGTGAAAAATTTGCTGGTAGTCGCTGCACTTGCCTGTCTTTAAGTGCGATCGTTCTACATAGCCGCAAACCGTGCCATTTTCTTCGATACCGAGCACGTCAAAATCGCGGGCCTCCATCCACGATCGCAATTGGGCTGCATCTTCGCAAGCTGGGACAGATTCCAGCGGTTCCGCGAGATATTTAACTGTAATGCTGTCTTTGAATAAATCCCGCAAGTCGGCGGAACTTGATTTTAAATGTTTCATTTCATGTGCGGTAATTTCATTGATCGTTGCCCGACAAAATGACAATTCATATTTTAACTACAAGTAAAGACGCCGTATTACCGTGGGAGAATCTCAGTTTTGTAAAAAGCGTTTTTTAGGATGGCGAACGTCCCCCTTGCACTCCTGTAAAATCAAAACAGAGATGCTGCCTTACCGTGTCCCTACAAATTTCATGATATTACTTACTGGCTAATTCCGGGCAATAATGGTTGGCGGCAAGAGTGGTAATAATATCGGCATCCGCCAGAAAACTTTCTTTGAGACTTGGATTTTCGATACTGACAGCTTGCCCGATCGCTCTTAATTTAACTTCCGGCAGAGAAACTCCCGCTTTTGCTTCCGCACACATTCTTTTAGCGGCAGCAATTTTTTGACCTGGCGCCCTTTGAATTGCTTGCAGTAAATTATCCGTGGCTTCGGGAGAGTAGCTTTTTGCTAAGCGTTTGTAGTCTTCGAGAAATTTCCCATCGTTTCCTGTCAGCTTAATGTCTGATTCTTGAGGCGAACACAACAAATTTAAGTTAATTACTTCTCCCGCTGAATTGACCAGAAAACATCCTTCGCGTTCTTGGGCGATCGCGCTTTGGTTGCTGGGTACAAATTGTATAATAACAGCGGACATAACAGCAGTTAAACGCGAGTAATTTAGCATGGGAATTAGGTGATATACTTGGGATTTTTAACCGCATAATGCGGTGTTCTTGAGTTAGAACGTGTCGGGTAAATTAACCGACGAAATACTTGGAAAGGCTAGTTTCACCAACACTCTATAATTTTTACTAAAAATCGGCATACATAAACCAGCCCCGACTAAGCGAAAATAAATCCTTGCAGGAAAATCAACCGACATAATATCAGACGAACATTTCGTTGTCTAGGGAAGTTTTCATTAACAGCAAACATCCCTCTTGTGTGAGGGGCGAATGTGTGGAACCGGGAACCGAGCGAATGTAGTCCCCTTGATGGCAAATTTCCCCTTCTACAATTAAGTCTCCTTCTAATACAACCACTTCCTCCGAGGCCGCGTGTCGGTGCATGGGAAATGTTACTCCCGGTTCTAGGCGCATCAAGCAGGTAATTTCGCGCTTTTTTTTGTCAATGTAAAGCTTGCCGAACGAAACTCCAGGAACTCCATAAGATTTCCATTTTACCTCGTGCGAGCGCACTATTAAAGATGGAGTATTGTTCTCTGTTGGGGAAGTAACAATTGGCTTTAAATTGACTGATTCTACCGGGGTTGGCGACAGTTCTGCTATGCGGTGGAACAGGCGGTTTTTGAGGTCGGGGGCGACGGGCGCTGGCGGGGCTGTGTAGGCGATCGCGGCAATTGCCGCTTCAAAAGCTGCTAATTCAGTTGTCAGTTCTGCGGACTCTTTCAATTTCTCTGCAAATGCGCCGCGTTCTGACTCGTCGAGGATATCGAGAGCTTGAAGGGCTGCAAGGATTTTATATTCCTCGTCTGGCATCATTTCCATCTGTTTTGCGCCATTAATTAAGTAATTCAGCCTAAGTTGATTTTAACTTTGAGATTGGTGTGCTGCCCTCGCACTCAAGATGGATGATTGGAGATACCATAATTTTAGATTGATGTTAAACAACTTAAATTTTGTTTTTTGACTATCTAAAATTATTCGCTCAAAGCTTGACGCAATTTGGAAATACCCAACCGAATTCTGGTTTTGATTGTACCTGTCGGGATACCAGTTTGAGCTGATATCGCCGCGCAAGTCAGCCCTTGGTAGTAGGCGAGTTCGATCGCCTCTTGCTGTTCCTTTGGCAGTTTTTCTAATGCCGCTTTGACTTGTTCCCTGCGTTCTTTAAACATTGCATCTTCCATCGGTTCTGCAACGCTAGAGATGGGTACTTTAGCCTCTTCCAGACAAGCTTCAGCAGCCCGGACTGTTCGCTGCATCGCTCGCAGGCGATCGATGGAACGACTGCGGGTAAGCATGAACAACCAGGTATCTGCTCGACTGCGAGAAGGATCGTAAGTTGCTGCTTTTTGCCAAATTTGGGAAAAAACATCGATTACCACTTCTTCAGCTTCTTCTACCGAACCCAGGATTTTGTAAGCGAGAGCGTAACTTGGGCGACCGTAGCGATCGTAAAGTTTAGCTAATGCCGTTTGGTCTTTCCGGGCAATCTGCACTAAAAGCAGCGATTCATCGCCTGACTTCTGGCCTGTCATCTCAGTGTACCCAAAATTTTTGTTTTGACTGCAAAGATCCAAAATTAAAAATTCGGCGTATATCCCTACAGAACATAATTGTAAGTTTGAAGTTGGGGGTAGCAGCTAGAATATGCCTTTTCAGGCTAAATTTGTCGTGCTTTGAATTTTAAAAATCCCAAGTCATCTGGAATTTTACCACCGAATTAGTTATTTTCTTGAGACTTAGCAATCCGCTTTATGCAGAACGAAGAAATGCCCGGAGCCTGAACAGTCAAAACAACGCCATTCACTCGCTCCCAAGCTTTGTTCCCTCACTTCCAAGAAGAGCCTGGGAACCCCTATAAGCGATGCTCTGGCTCCACTAAATCGAGGGATGCTCGGTCTCCGAGGAGGCATTCCCAAGCATAGTCCGGGAACGAGTAAATGCTCAAGAACGCACTTTTTTACATAAATTAATCTGGCAGCACAGATCCAAAATTGCCAAACCTTCGTATACCACCAATAGGAGAAGGCTCAGCAACAGCGCAAAAGCGCGACAGGTTGAAATCTGTCAACCTGTTGCTACAAAAGTAAAACCCGCGAATGCGGGTTATTTACCATTGATTTGTGCAAAAATTTCATTGAAATAAAGGTGCTAACTGTGAAGCTCACAAAAAAAATTCGCCGAACCATACTAGCTATTGAAGTAGCTCTAATTGCTCTATTAACTCCAGGGATAATTGTCGCTTCTGACCACGATGACGGCGAAGTAGATATTAAAGGTCGCGCTGTCAATTTAACTGACCTGTACGTATATCGCGAAAAAGACCAAAACTCCGGTGCTGCCGACGGGGATTTAGTATTTACCATGAATTCCAATCCCAGGTCTGTAGCTCGCTATCAATATTATTTCAGCACTACAGCCCTCTACCAATTTCACATCACGCAGGTAGGTGACGTGAATTCTACACCTACTGGACGTTCGGATATTATCTTGCGGTTTGCCTTCAGTCCGCCTAACAATCAAGGTATGCAAGCGGTAGCTGTAACTGTTGTTCGCAACGGCTCGGAGACTGTTGCTAAGACTACAGTTAACGGCGGGCTAATTGCCACAACTCCGTTGAATTCTAATGCTGTTTTGAATACAGTACCTGTGGGCGGTTCTAACTTGACTGTATTTGCCGGTTTACGCGAAGACCCGTTTTTCTTTGATGTCGAACAATTTTTCCGAGTTCGCGCCGCAGCTTTGGGAACAGGGCCCCGCACTGCTTTTAAACAACCGAATCAAGCGATCGACTTTACTAAAGGTTACAACGTCAATACAATTGCCGTGCGCGTTCCGAAAGCGTTTTTGCAAGCAGGAACTGGGGCGAATACTTTTGATGTTTGGTCAACTGTTTCGATCCGGGATGGAGCTGGCGGTTTCAAACAATTCGAGCGTTTGGCGAGACCTGCAATTAATGAGGGTTTGATAGTTTCTCCCGCTTATCTGGAGGCATTTAATAATATTCCTCCGAGAGCGGATTTGAGCGCTGCTGCTGCTCCGGTGCGGCAGGAAGCTGTTGCTACTCTGAATGCTGTGGATCTTTTGGACGGTCGGGATAATGTCGATCCAAATGCGATCGCCGGAGCTTTCTTACCCGATGTCATGCGGATCGATACCACAAAAACAAGCGGCTACGCTAGCGCTACAAATGCTCAAGGAAGCTTGATCGGAGGTCGTATGCTGATGGACGACGTTATTGATATCACTCTGGGAGCTTTGGTGGGTTCTCCGGTTGGCGATAACGTTTCATATAACGGAACTCCGGGAAATCCGGCTCAGGGACACAAACCTTTAGAACCGACTTTTCCTTATTTGGCTTTGCCTAATTAGTCGTTAGTCATTAGTCATTAGTCATTAATTATTGGCTAATGACATATTGAAAATACTTTTTTGAACCGCCGATAAACGCTGATTAACGCGGATGTATGAAAACTAAAACTCAACACAAAATAAAATCGGATATTTTCTCGTATTGGCTGCTGATAATAGTTCCTTTAGTTGGGATGGTAGTAGTGAATTTACCTCCTAATTGGCGTTTAATTTCCGATGAATTTTCTAACAAAAGCCCCGAAAATCTCGATACTAATTACCGCTATCATTTTTCGGAAAGCTTGAGAAGTAATCCCAATCAAAAAGAAGCAATTCAGCAAGAGATTGCTTTTTACCAGCAGCGGTTGGCCGTTGATTCCCGCAGCGGTTTGAACCGGGCGGCGCTGGCGGGATCTTATTTAAAAATGGCTCGCGCTACTGGGGAAGGAGGTTGGTTTTTATTGGCAGAACAAGCGGCCCAAAGGTCGATCGCCGATTTGCCTTTTGACAACAAAGGTGCGCTGTTAGTTTTAGCTCGAATTGCTGAGGCTAGACACGATTTTGCTACTGCTTTGCGCTTTGCTAAACAGGTGGGTTCTGACAATGAAGATGCGATCGCCCTTTCAGTTACATCTCACTTAGCAATGGGAAAAGTGAGCGAGGCAAATGCAGCTGCAGAAGCCTTAGTTAACCGGATTCCGAACTTGGGTTCTCTCACTTTGAGAGCTTTAGTGAGAGAGTCTCAGGGCCGAGATGCTGAGGTTTTGCAGGATTACCGCCAAGCAATGGCGGCGGAGGAACCGGGAGAGGTTGCTGGTTCGGCGCAGGCCCGATCGCTCTTGGGCCGATTTTACGCGCGTCGCGGGCAGTTTGTGCAGGCGAAAGCGCTGTTTTTGGAGGCGCTGCGGTTGGTGCCACGATACCCGCTGGCGCTGATTTATTTGGCGGATTTGGAGACGCGCCAGGGCAATTATCGGGAGGCGGAAGGCTATTACAGCAAGGTTTCTGCTTATTCTGGCGGGGTTGAGACTGTGTTCGATCGCATTGTCGATCGCGGTATGGCGAGAGTTAAAGAGTTAGAGGGAGATGCGATCGAATCCCGGAGACTTCGCGACAAAGCAGAAGCTGGGCTGCGACAGGAACAGGTTTCTGGATCTAGCGGTTTTGGGCACCGCAGGGATTTGGCAAGTTTGCTGCTGGAAAAAGGTCGATCGCAGGATGTAACGGAAGCGCTGACGTTAATGCAGCAGGAGGTGAAAATTCGGCGGGATGCGGTGACGTTGGATACTTTGGCTTGGGCGCTTTCCGCCGCTGGGGAGTGGCAAAAGGCCGATCGAGTGATGGACGAAATAATGCGATCGGGCATTCGGGATGCGGGGATGTTTTACCGGGCTGGTGCGATCGCCCGGACTTTAGGAAAGGATACCGAATCTCGCGCTTATTTTCAAAAGTCCAAGGAAATTGACCCCAGTTTTGACGATCGAGCTCGCCAAGCATTAGGTTTAGCAACAGATGAATTTTGAGCCGTAGGGGCGGGTTCACCAATAATTTTATGGGATATAGACAATTTAAATAAACCCGCCCCCACCCGACGAGAAAACTCTTAAAAGGATCTACTTATGCAATACAAACTAAACCGACCGCCAAAATTTTTCATCCTATTCTTTCTAACACTTTCATTATTACTAACAACCTCAACCAGACCAGTTTACTCGCACTGGTCAGACTTATCCGTAGCAGAAATAGTAGTCAACGATTTGCAAACCGAAATAACATTAACTTTCCCAACTGGTTTAACAAACTTCGCCGACGATAATCGAGATAGCCAGCTACAACCTGCTGAAGTTCGCAGCCACCAAACACAACTAGAAAACTTTTTCAGCCAACAAATCCGCATTACCAACAGTAGCAATATTCAAGGCTCCTTAGCAGTAAAACCGCTAGACATAGCAGCTAAAACCGCCAGCTTAATCCAGCAGCCGAATACCCACAGCACCTTAATCTTAAACTACGCTTGGCCCGCACCTTCTCAAGATAAAACCCCCAGTTTACATGACTCAATTTCCATCTCCAAACCAGAGAAATTGCGGATTAATTACAATCTGTTTTTGCCCGAAGTTCCGACAGCTAGCTGCCAAGCTACGATTGTACAAGGGGGCGCTGTAAAAAGCTTTGTGTTTACGCCACAAAACCGGGACTTTTTGTTAGCAGGAAAGGAATCTATCTGGGATTCAGGTTGGAGTTTACTGCTAGCAGTAGCGGGAGCATTTGCTTGGGGATGCGTGCACGCGATGTCCCCCGGACACGGAAAAACCATAGTCGGCGCTTATTTAGTTGGTTCGCGGGCTACTCCGGTACACGCTTTATTTCTAGCAGCGACCACTACAATTACTCACACGGCCGGCGTGTTTGCTGTGGGCGGAATTACTTTGTTTGCTTCTAACTTGATCGACCCGGAAAAATTAGATCCTTGGCTGAGTTTAATCTCTGGTTTATTAGTAGCCGTAATCGGGTTCAACTTACTCTTATCCAAAATTAAGACTAGGTTGGTAGTGAGGACTGAAGTTCTCCAAAAAATCCCAACTAAAATTTTTAATAAAAACTGGTTTTTAAGGAGTAAAGTCCTTACTGCGGAATGTGAAGAACCAGTGAATCTTTTGAGTAGGGGAAGTTGGGAGCGAGAATTTAAGCCTGTAAAACCCGATCTATCTCACCACTACCACCATCACGGAGACGGCCGCCTTCACTCGCATTTGCCGCCCGGTGCTGACGGTTCTGCTATTACTTGGAAAAGCTTATTAGCCTTGGGAATTTCCGGCGGTTTGTTGCCTTGTCCTTCCGCTTTGGTGATGCTGTTGAGCGCGTCGGCTTTGGGCAATGTTGGTTTGGGAATGACGCTAGTGGTAGCGTTTAGTTTGGGATTGGCTTTAGTGCTGAGTGCGATCGGATTAATCTTAGTTTATGCCAAACGGAATTTTGATAAACTGCCACAACAGATCACAGCAGTCAAATTTATGCCGGCGATTAGCGCGATGTTTGTAACGTTTTTGGGGTTGGGAATTACCGGACAGGCGATGTTGAAAATATTGGCTGCAAATCAGTGGGTAATTGGCAATGGATAAGCCGAAAATTAGGACTCTTTCTCCTAACTGCAAACTTACGAATAAGTCTGCTTTTAGATACCCGATTTCTTGCAGAAGCCGGGTATCTGGCTATTCTGTTTTTTAGCCGTCGATCACTTATCAGGCCGCACTATGTTTATTAATAATTTCGGCTAAATCCGGTACTCCGTTTTCCACGTAAGTCTTAGCTGAGGGGCGGAGTTTGGCATAGGCGCCTTTAACCATCGATCTTGTGCTTTTCTCGACCCTTTTGTCACTTATCTGGAGCAATTCGTCTGCTACTTCACCTTTTCTTTGGGCTAGATATTCTACTGGGTTGCCATTGTTTACGGCTTCAGTCCACATCGGATCGAGTGCGATCGAGATTTCTGGCAGAAGTTGATCGACGACTTGGGCGCAATAGTCAGCCCGTATCCCCTTGACAGTAGAGTAGGCAGCTTTAAGAGCCATACCACCGAATCCGGGCGCTGCGGCAACGTGTTTGTCTATCAACTTTACACAATCATCAACAAAAGTGTCTCTGTTGTTTTCATTCAAGAGAATATCGCTAAGTCCCATTTTCACTTTCCTTGATTTAATAGTCAATGTGCTTATTAGCTTTGAGCTCAATCTGAAATCATATATCTATTTTGAGCCTTTATTCAAGGTTTCCCAAGTTTTTTAAGGTTTGAATGTCTTTATAAGACAGCCTGATGTTGAGATTTGTTGAGTATTTTATGGGAATTAATGTTCTCTCTACTACTAATTATTGGCCTAGGGTTTGTAGTAAGGGCTTTAGTCCTTATTAGGTGATATTAATGAGGACTAAAGCCCTGACTACAAACTGATGAGTTGTGAACAGTCACATAAAAAAGAGAACAGCTCGAAAAAAATATTAGAAAGGCTCTGCCTAAGTCCGATCGCACTTGCAGGTATCTTGCACGTATCATTACGATTGGACGTTCGGCTTGAGGGCCGCAGGTACTGCAACGATGGGAAGTTTCTGGGTTTGAGCCGGGCGATCGCTCGATCGCAATACCACATTTTTAGGCAATTTCGCGGAAGTGCTTAGTCCGGGAAATATTTGAAGCGATAAGGTTAAGCCGGCGGCTAATAATAGTTTTTCTAACATGGCTTTGTCTCCCATACATATGCCCTAGGGCATAATTCCTCTTACACCTACAACATATAAACATCCTCAGTCGCTTAGTGCGATCGCACGGGCATACTTTAAGTGACATCTATCACCACTGAGAAGGGGGTGATGGGGATAGGGGGTGTGGGGATAGGGGGTGATGGGCCCTAGGGAAGTGGGGGAGAGTGGGAAATCTTTCATCGCTCTTCTGGCGTCAACATCGGTTGAACGTGTTAAATTCCTTACAGCAGTTCGTTGCCAAACTTCCCTACAAATCAAGAATTGTCCTAGAGAAAGAAGCCGTTGAGTCTCTCTCAAAGGTAGAATTAGCGCGTAGAAGTTATTTGACACAGCGGAGGTACCGACAATATGCTTGCATACATTCTGGCGTTGGCGGTCGGTCTAGGCAGCTTCAGTATTTACATGGCGGCATTCTTTTTTCCAGAAGTGCACCGCAAAAGTGATTTTACCTGGAGTGGGGTAGGGCTTTTTTATGCGTTAATTTTATGGGCTTGTGCGGGACGAATTACTGGTGCTCTCCTGCTTGGTCAAATGGCGGGCGTGGCGATGTTGGGCTGGTTTGCCTGGGAAACTCTGACTTTGCGCCGGCAGGTGACGCCCGTTGCTGAGCAAACGCCGATTCCTCAGTCGGCGAATTTGGCTGCAGCAGGCGTGCCGTTGGCGGGCTTGTTTGCCAAGAAAAAAGAACCCGCAGCAGCGAAAAAACCTAAGTTTGTTCGATCGCCCAAACCGAAAACTGATGTGGTTCCAGCACCCACTCTGGATAAGGGCGAGGTAAAGCTAGAGGAACAGCCGGCGATTACCCCCATAGCTGAAAGTATTGCTGAAAGTTCGATCGACGAGCTAACAGCCGAAAGTGCGATCGCCCCTGACTTGAAAATTCCCGACTCGAAACCACCTGCAATTGCCGAAATACCAGTGTTTTCAGTCGAAACTCCTGCTGCTGAGACTTCACCAACCCCAGCAGAATTAGCCAGCAGCTTCACTCCTCCACCTCTACCTCTAGAAATTTCAGAAATAGCCGTTGCACCAAGTGTGGAGCCAGCAGACGCTCAGCCAGAGCCTCCACAGCAGCCAGAAGTCGATGATTTTGACGAGGAAACAGAATGGAGGACAGCCGTTAAAGAGTCGCAGGCGGCAGCGGCGGCGGCAGCGACCCCAACTCCTCCAACTCCTCCAACTCCTCCAACTCCTCCAACTCCTAAACCAGCTAAAAAATCCGGCGGTTTCGCAAGTCTGTTCGGCAATATCAAAAATAGTCTCGGCGGTATGTTGGGACTCGGTGCGGGTAAAAACAAGTCTGATGTAACTCCCCAGACGCCCAAACCTTCAGTGACTCCAGAATCGATCGCACCTGAATCTAAAATAACGGCAACTCCTGCACCGGGTATCGACCAAATTCTCGAATCTGAATTAGCCGAGGTGGCTGCGGAAGTGGCAGCCGAAAGTAGCAACACTGTTGTGGAAACAAGCCAAGGAGTGCCGTTTCCCAACGATGTTGAAGCAATGGCCTTTTTGATAGCCACAGAAACCGCGAGTTCGGACAAAATAGGGGAAACTCCGATCGAAGATCGATCGTCCGCTGACACCCAGACACCTCTGGCTGCGGTTGGTGAACCGGAAGCAGCAGCAGGCTTACCAGAAGCAGAAGCCCCTGCTTTATCTCTGGAAACCCAGACACCGCTGGCTGCAGTTGGTGAACCAGAACCAGCAGCCCCTGCTTTATCTCTGGAAGCCCAGACACCGCTGGCTGCAGTTGGTGAACCAGAACCAGCAGCAGGCGTACCGGAAGCAGAAGCCCCTGCAGCATCGATAGAAATGACTGTGGTGGAAGTGGCAGCGCCTGTAGAGATAGAAGTACCGGGAGAACCTGGGTTGAGCGTGCAGGTGGAAACGGTTTCAGTATCAGTGATCTCGATCGAATCAACAGGTGAAGAACTCTCTTCTGAAGCAGAAAAAACTGAATTGAGTCCCCCGAATCACCCCGATCCGAATCTAGTCGAAACTGCTAAACCGGCCACTGAATCCAAGTCTGAGAAAATATCCGGCGAAGATAAGCCGTCATCTTGAGGCAGAAAGCAAAAGGTAGAAACCAGAATTTTTTTTGATTCTGCCTTCTGCCTTCTTACTTTTTACTTTTTACTTCTTACTTTTTACTTCTTACTTCTTACTTTTTACTTCTGCCTTCTGCCTTCTTCCCTCTTCGTTCTGCCTTCTTCCCTCTTCCTTCTGCCTTCTGCCCTCTTCCTTCTTCCTTAATATTATGAAAGCAATTATGGTCGTGGGAACAACATCTCACGCAGGGAAATCTTTACTCGTGGCAGCTTTGTGTCGAATCTTTTCTCGGCGAGGCTGGCGGGTAACTCCGTTTAAAGGTCAGAATATGGCACTGAATTCCTATGTCACAGCCGCCGGCGGAGAGATTGGTTACGCTCAAGCAGTGCAAGCTTGGGCTGCGGGCGTCGCACCTTGGGTAGAAATGAATCCGATTTTGCTCAAGCCACAAGGAGACATGACTTCTCAATTGATTGTCAAGGGCCGGGCGATCGCCAATGTGCGAGCATCTCAATATTATGAACAATATTTCGATATCGGCTGGCAAGCTATTCGGGACTCTTTAGAATTTCTCAAGCAAGAATTTGACATGATTGTGTGTGAGGGAGCCGGCAGCCCTGCTGAAATTAATCTCAAACACCGCGATTTAACAAATATGCGGGTAGCTAAATATTTAAAGGCTCGAACTTTGCTAGTAGTTGATATCGATCGCGGCGGTGCTTTTGCTCACATTATCGGTACTTTGGAATTGCTCGATCCCGACGAACGAGCTTTAATTAAAGGATTCATTATTAATAAGTTCCGAGGGCAAAAATCGATCTTAGATCCGGGCCTGACTTGGCTAAAAGAAAGGACGGGAATCCCGGTAGTTGGGGTGATTCCTTGGATAGACGAAGTGTTTCCCTCAGAAGATTCTCTCGATTTGCTCGATCGGCGTTCCCCCAATTCTCAAACCGACATCAATATTTCGGTCATCCGCCTGCCCCGAATTTCCAATTTTACCGACTTTGACCCCCTAGAGTCTGAAACTTCCGTCACAGTCAAATATGTCAGCCCAAAAGACCAGTTAGGCCATCCAGACGCCGTGATTTTACCAGGCTCTAAAACTACAATTTCCGATTTGCAGGTGCTGCGCCAAACAGGTATGGCAAAAGCTATTCAAAATTATTTAGTAGCAGGCGGTACAGTCATGGGAGTTTGCGGCGGCTTTCAGATGCTGGGACAAAGTATCACCGATAAAGAAGGCATTGAGGGAGAAAAGGGAGAATTTCCAGGATTGGGATTGCTGCCTTTGAAAACTGCGATGGCACCGAACAAAATTGCCCGCCAACGCATCGTAACATCTAACTATCCTCAACCGGGTTTGCCAGTTTCCGGTTACGAAATTCATCAAGGAAAAACGCAAATCCTAGAGTCAGATTTGACTCAACCGTTATTTGACGATGCTAGTTTAGGCATTGTCAATACTTCTCAATCAATTTGGGGTACATACCTGCACGGCATCTTTGACAACGGAGCTTGGCGGCGAGCTTGGTTAAATCACTTGCGGCAGCAGCGGGGACTCCGCGCATTACCTACTGGTATTCCTAATTACCGAGAACACCGAGAAACTCTGTTAGACTCTTTAGCAGATACCGTGGAAAAGCATTTAGATATCAAGCATATTTTAGGATAGTTGGTTGACTGTTGACTGTTAACAGTTGATTATTGTTTGTTAGAGTTGAGGTTCAAATTCAATGACAAAAGTTTGTTTTTTACCTGATAACGTGACAGTTGAAGCTGAACCGGGAGAGCTTTTATTAGATGTAGCCAAACGTGCAGGGGTTTCTATTCCTACTGGCTGCCTCATGGGTTCTTGTCACGCTTGCGAAGTAGAAATTGATGGCAGAGATACGATTTGTGCTTGTATTTCCGGCATCCCTTTCGGGAAAAAGCAAGTGACAATTAATCTTTATGTTGACCCGACTTGGTAATTTGTTAGTTGACGGTTGACTGTTGACTGTTGGCCGTCCACAGTCAACCGTCAACAGCTAACAATGTCATATTCCCAATTTCAAACCTTTAATTTTTTTGCCATTCTTGCTGTTTCTTGCGAGCAGATTGCAGCCATTTTTGGGATTCGGGATAAACAGTTGTGCCGGGTTTGACGGATTCTAATTGATTGATAATTTCTTGCAATTGGCCGAGGGCGTAACCGGGATTTTGACGGGGAGAATTTACATTATTTTGCAAGGAAGCAAACAAGCTCTTAGCCTGGTTCAAAGCTTCCACTGACTCTCTCTCTGCTGTCAGTCGAATCTTTGTAGTGCCTAAATTATTTTGATATTCAGCTAGTTTTGTTTGAGCGTCAAGATAGCCCGGATTATCAAATGTAATTTGGCTGAGTCTCTCAATGGCAGCTTGCCACAAATCTGCTATTTTTTGCCAACTTTCGGCTGAATGGGGCGGTTTCTGGGATGCGACGGCGGCAGTTAATGCAAATTCTTTTGCTGCTTCGATTAAGTTGTCCGCACGCACCGATCCGGTGGCTACACCGCCCATTGCTTTAAAATCTCTTTCTGCTGCTGTGAGTGTTTTCTTAGCCGTTTCTCCCGCGAGGGTATCGGCGGGAATTTGATTGAGTTGGTCGATCGCACTTTGCCAATTTACCGTCGCTTTTTGTCTATCCGTAGCCGTTTTGGCTTGCTGATACTCCTGTTTCGCGGCCTTTAGCATTTGTTCGACTTGATTTAACTGAGTGAAAGCATTTTTTTGCTGGAAAATCTGAGCCTCCATCCGCCCGACATTTTTTCGGGCTGCTTCAAATTCATCGAGTGTAAACCGCCAACTGCAGCCGAAAAAAGAGCAGTACCTTTTTGGGTAATAGCCGAGGAACCACACGGGTAAGGCGTCGAGGTGTTTTTGAGCCTCTTTTGCTTTTATTTCACCCAAGTCAAAATCAGCGACAGCCGTGGCTTTATTCACCAGTTGATCGGATTGTTCCACAAGGGCGATCGCCTGCCGATAATTGTGATCCATACTGATAAAACTAGGCAGCAACAATATCGGCATTGTTTTCGCCACGGGCCAGCGAATCATCGGAAAAGGTAGATTTAGCAGCCAAATTATCCCCGCAGCACTTCCCAGCAAACTCCCAGCAAAAATGATTTTACCCAACAATCCGGGCGGGCGGTTGGCTTTGACGGCTGCTTTGAGAGCTTGTTCGCTGAAGTTGGGAAATTCGTCTTTGAAGGTATCGCGGATTTCTTCTCTTGAGGCGAAAGTGCCGTTTTGCAAGCGTAACTTCTCCAACCGCTTGAGTACCATCCGTCGGTAGACATCACCGCCTAGACTATCAGCCGCCGCGCACTTGTCAACTTCGGCCCGCAAAATTTCAAAAGCTCGATCGGTAAGACGCGCCATAAAACTCACCTACTCCCTTTTAATTATTTTACAGGTTCCCCGTCACAATCATTGTTAAAATATATAAACTTTCTATTAAATAATGCGAATTAAGTTCATGCCCACTGCTTTAATCACCGGTGCTTCTGGCGGAATTGGTGCAGCCTTTGCCGCCGAATTAGCGAAACGCCAGCACAATCTAATCTTGGTAGCTCGTTCCGAAGACAAATTGCAACAGCTAGCTGCTACACTGCAACAACAATTCAAGGTTGAGGTAGAAGTAATCGTGCAAGATTTGAGCGCACCGGGCGCTGGAACTGCTGTATTTGATACGGTTGTTAAAAAAGGTTGGACGGTTGATTTGTTGGTAAATAATGCGGGTTTTGGCGATTACGGTGTTTTTGCCGATCGCCCGCTTGACAAACAAGTGACCATGGTGCAACTAAATATTGTAGCATTAGTGGAACTATCGCACTTATTTTTGCAGGGAATGCGGCAGCGAAAATCAGGAAGTATCATCAATGTTGCCTCCATCGCAGCTTTTCAACCGATGCCGTACTTGTCCATGTATGCAGCGACTAAAGCTTTTGTTTTAAGTTTCAGTGAGGCGCTTTGGGCGGAAAACAAAGATTTAGGAATTCGCGTTTTGTGCCTTTGTCCAGGGCCGACAGAATCGGACTTTTTCGCAGTAGCTGAATTCCCTCAATCAATGGCATCCAGCAGCGGGCAAAAACTCGTTCCCGCAGCGGAAGTAGTGCGAGATGCTTTGAAAGCTTTAGACAAAAATGAGTCTAATGTTGTCACAGGGGGAATTCCCAATCAAATCATCGCCAATATGCCTCGATTGATGCCGCGAGAACTTTTGGTGAAGTCGGTAGAAAAGCTGTTTCGGGCGAAAGAGGAATAATTGCGATCGGGTGCATCTCAGTTTTGCAAATAAGTAAGTCAGTGAGGAAAAACCCAACTATGTTAAAATAAGTAAACCTAGAGAATACGTCTACTGAGGTAACTCAATATATGGGCGCTAGATTAAGGGTATTTCTCAGTCAAGAGCAAGATAAAACCCTATTAAAACTGAGAACTACGGATGTTCCACGTCATGAAGTTCAACAATTATGGTCGAAGTGGGAAAGCCAGGGTCTATATATCTTATTTTTACCCAAATATTGTTCAGAAATGAATCCGATAGAATTGGAGTGGCAACATCTTAAAAAAGACGAGCTAGCTGCGACATTTGTTTGAGGATGAATTAGAGCTGGCTTAGGCCGCAATTAAGGGCGTAGAAGCTAGAGGAAAAAAAGGAAACTACCCTACAAAACGTATTAAATTTAGCTCCGAGCTGGTTACTTAATCTTTTGTTACATAGTTATAAACTTTCCCGCAGACTTACTTATCTACACCGCATAGGCGATCGCATATTGCTTCAACACAGGTGAAATCGTGTAAAAATTTGCTTGTTGTTCTATCAAGCAGCGCCTCGATAGAGATTGCAGCGCATTTAGCAAATCTGAAGCTGGAATTCGGTCATTTTCTAGCAATTTAGCCCGGTTGATTGGCTGGCTTTCTTTCGCTAATAAGGAGATTACTTGTTTTTCTAGTTCGGATAGGCGATCGAACTGCTGCTGTAAAACATCTTTCAAATCTTCGGGCAACAATATGGTATCATTTGGTAATAACTCTGTCACGCCTCCACCCAAGTCTTGAATCAGATTCGCCACGCTTTTTAACCATAGGGGGTTGCCTTGGTAGCGATGAATGAGAGTTTCACTGTTGTCGATTTCTTCTAACCCATAATCTCTGAGTATTTCCCGTGCTGCTGCAATATTTAAACCTTTGAGTTCTAAGGTACGAATAGAAGTATTTTGGCTTTTAGCTTGAGTAACTTCTCGGGGTTGTTCCCAACCGATTAGCAGGAAGCAACTTTGATGGGATATTTTTTCTATTTTTTTGAATAAAGAGCGATATTCTTCGTATCCTGGTTTATATTTCCCTGCTAATTCGCCGCTACAGAAAAGGTTGTGAACGTCATCTAAGATTACTAAGCAGCGATGCTTTTGCAAATATTTAATTAGGGGTAATGCTTTCTCGTTGGTTGTCGGTGAATCTTGCTTTTGGGACTGCCAGAAAAACTGGATTAAGTTGGCTTCAAATTCCGGGAGGGTGGGGGATGTGTCGAGATTGCACCAAATGACGTATTCAAATTCGTCTTTGATTTGTTGGACGAGTTGTACTGCTAGTGTGGTTTTGCCGATGCCGAGTCCGCCGGTGAGGGCTATGAGGCTGCTGTGTTGTTGTAAAATCCAGGTTGTGAGGGTTTGGAGTTCGGGGGTGCGATCGAAGAAATCACCCAACTCCGGCATTTCGCTTAAATCTTGATGTAGAGTTTTGGTTTGTTTTGGGTTAGCTGTTTCCTGATTTGGTGGGTGTGACTTTGGTAGTTCTGGTGGGTGTAAAGTTTCTCCACAGATGTTAAAACTACCAATTTTGTTGTGATGCTGTTCCAAATGTGAAACTATCGAGACTTGCAATCTCTCTATTACCGATCGAAAATTTGTTTTATTAACATCTTCTCCCAACTCTTCTGAAAGAATCGGCCATAACTTTGAGCCAACATCCCTGACATAACTCTCGTTACAGTGAATCTCCTCGGCAATTTTGGTGTATTTCTCACCTTGCATGGTTCCTCGCAGAATTGCCTCTTGTAAGTTATCGAGGTGCTGACCGGTTTTGGCAAACACCATCTCGTCAGCCATTTTTAACACTTCCTTAAGATTCATGCAGCATCGTGGATGTTGTGATTTTCCGTATTATACCTAACATTTTCTGGCATTTGCCAACATTTTTCACACAGGGCGAGTTGGAGTAGCCAACAAAATTGCCAACAAAATTGCCAACAAATAACAATTATTGGGCAAGCTCATTAAGATAAATTTGAAGTTAAATTACTCTCCAGCTTAATAGCTGCGGATTTCAACTTAACTATGACAGACGCCTCTTTATTGAGAGAAACAAACTGCCCTCACAACGTCGTTTACGAGTTTGAGCCTTCCAAGTTCGTCAGGACTTTTATTTTAGAAAGCAGTCAAAAAGACTTAATTTTTATCTGTGAAGAAAACTTAGGTTCGCCAGAAGCATTGCTAGACATATCGGTGCTAGAGACGCTACTGGGCTCGTCTTCAGTTACATACCATCCAAGTGGAGTGGCAGATGCACTCTCTTTGATTGCAACAAAAAGCAGTGTACAACGGGTGATCCTGGATGAGTCAGTATTTGATCGGGATTTAGTCTATCTACCAACAGCAGGGCGGAATGCTGCTATTGAAATTAGACCGGACGATCTGCGACAAGTGCTGATAGATTTAGGCTTTGATTCTGAAGCGGACAAGCCAAAGCTGATTACTTATGATTTTGGCTACACAACTAATAACCCGACTACTCAACACCGAGTTATTTCCGGCATTCAGTCATCAGGGGATATGACGCTAGGGAATTATTTGGGAGCGATTATTAACTGGAAAAAGCAGATCGAAAAGTACGATGAGAATTTCTTTTTCATCGCTGATTTGCACAGCTTAACTGTATTGCCTGACCCCGCTGATTTGCGAAATAGAATTCGCCAAACTGTGATGACTTTGATTGCCTGCGGTCTGGATTTAGAGAAGGCTGCACTGTTCCGTCAGAGCGATCTGGGTGGCTATCATACTGAACTTTCCTGGATTTTTAGCTGCTTGACACCAGAGGGTCGGTTAGAGCAGATGACCCAATTTAAGGATAAGTCACAGAAGCAGCAGATGATAGGAGCTGGTTTGAAGACTTATCCTATTTTGATGGCGGCGGATATTTCTTTGTACCAGGCAACTCTTGTACCTGTAGGAGACGATCAGCGGCAACACCTAGAACTGTGTCGGGAAATTGTGCGGCGATTTAATAACCGCTATGGTTACACAATGCCTGTGCCCAAAGCTGAAGTACCCGAAGTTTTAGCGCGTGTAATGAGTTTGACTGATGGGACAAAGAAAATGTCCAAGTCAGATGAAAATCGAGACAGTTGTATCTATTTGTTAGATAGCCCAGATGAGATTAATCGCAAGATTAAACGGGCTAAGACAGACAGCGATCCTACATTAAGCTTGGATGAGAATCGACCTGAAGTTTTTAACCTGTTAAGTATTTATCAAGTTTTATCAGGTAAGGAAAAGGAAGCAGTAGAAGCTAACTTTGAAGGAAAAGGGGCAGCAGCGCTCAAAAAGGAATTGACAGAATTGCTGGTTGAGGAGTTAAAGCCGATTCGCGAAAAATACAATGAGTTGGCTAGTAATCCCAGTCTAGTAGATGCTGTTTTGCAAAAAGGTAGGGAACGGGCAGAGCCAATTGCTAAGCAGACTTTGGCGATCGCTAAGCAGCGTGTAGGTTTGTGAGAACTGTAATTAACTGTTGACGCGAGGCTATTATGTCTAAAGAGGAGTTAGCGAGTGAGTGTGTATGGCAGTTTAAAATATTCGAGGAAAACCCCGATATTTCCGATGTAATAGTTGAAAATTTTAGTCGAGTATGTCTCAATGGCTTCGGAATAGAAAGAGACTGGACTACTAACATTAAAAAGAAACTCTCTAACTCAACAATGTTGGGGATGCTTCAGAATCAAGAAGGAAGATTTTACGGTTTTGCGACTTACTTGGCTTCAAACAGCTTACTTGGTGGAAGCTATTTACTATGGGAGGACGGGATTTGTCTAACTAAAGAGGCACAAGGTAAAGGTTTTTCCCGGACTGCTATTGAGCAAGCTGTAAAAATATTTCCCAAACAGACTTTTGGATGGATTGGAGGTAGGACGCAAAACCCACTTATTTTAAAGAGATACAAAAGGCTCGGTAAGACCTTCCCCTTTGATGAACTGTACGAAACACAGACTATGAAATCTGTCATGGATTTCCTAATTGAGAATATTCCAGAGGTTAAAAAGGTATATACCGAAAAAAAGCTGAACAGAAGCAATGGTATTTGTACGGCAGTCTATAAGGAAGGACGATTTGGAGACTATCCAGTAGGAATTGAGGGAACAGAAGAATTTGAAAAGCAACTCGAACAGTGGGGCTTTCAGCGCGCTCGCGGAGATGCAGTAATCATAGTGGCTCGTTGGAGACAAAACCGCTCGGAAAGTGAGGTGTAAGCAATGTCTAAAAAAGCTGTTATGTTGCATCGCTTAAGAAGTAACGTCCTCGCTGTTGGATTACTTGCCGCAGTTTGTACGGCTATTGTCAGAGGTTTGGATAACTTCACCGTACATAATCTTATTACTGCTCCCGATAAGTTAACAGCGGCATTTGCTTACCTCATTATTGGCGGTTGGACTGGTGCGATGTCTGGAACAGTCTTCTCATTGCTTTTGGGCAGAAAATTGATCGATGATAAGTTTAGGAAGATTGTCTTTAACAACCCCCAGATGCACTGGTCTGCATTCATTTCTGGCAGTATATCAGCAGGTAGTACGCTTTTCATTTTGCTTGGCAATCAACTTGGCGATCCCAGCGTTATAGCTGCACTTTCCAATCTTACTATTGTCTACACAATCTTGTACGACCTATTCACAGGACAAGCAGACTGGAAATACATTTTTCTGCCATCGGTTGTCACCATCATAGGTGGTATAATGGCTGGTTTCAGCGGTTCGCTGTCAGTAACGGCTATAGGTCTTTTGTATGTCGTTGTTGTTTCTAATGGCTTAGGTGCATTTTCAGAAATAGTCGAACAAAGGGGAGTTCATGCTAGCGATAGCGTCAACCTTTATATCTGGCGTTTCCTCTGGCTTGCCCTAACTGGTACTATCCTTGCGATTGCGGTTTCTTTGGCGCGTGGATATTTGAGTTTACTTCTAGCAACGATTCAAGAGGGAATGATTCATCTACCTTGGGTTATTACCACTATGTTTTTTGTGTTTTTTGCTATAGGACTGAAACTTTACTTAAAGGGAACACAGGCAGTGTCGGTAGTTCTATTAATATTGTCAGCCCAAATTATTCTGGCATATCCAATTACTATTATTGGCGATCGGCTTCAGCCTGGACTGTTTGGTGAACTTCCCAACCAGCCAATATGGATGATTCGGATTGTCGGTGCTATCTTAATCATTGTCGGTATTTTCCAGCTTAAGATTACTCAAAATACGGCACAGAAAATTGAGGATTATAAATAATATGCTGAATCAGGCTCAAATTTTACAACTTTTACAACTGGTTAACAGTGACGGTGCATCTCACTGTCACCCAAACGAACTATTACCACGATTACAAGGAATCTGTAACCATAATCCCAAGCAAGTTTGTTTTGAAGAAATTGGTCATTCCCGCGATGGACGTACACTCTACGCACTACTGATAGGTGATACAAATAACAAGCCTATCATCGCAGCCACTGGCAACTGTCACGCTGAAGAAGCGATCGGCACAACTACAATTCTGAAGTTAGCAGAAGCGATCGCATCTCAACCAGACTTTCAACCCATCCTAGAAAACTACTCTTTTGCCTTTATCCCACAAGCTAACCCCGACGGTACGTTAAAAAACTGGGAATGGCTAAAACTCGATCGTCCTAGTTACCGCGACTATCTACGACACTACTACCGGGATAACCGCTCTGAAGATGTTGAGCATGGTATTCCTACTCCTGAGACTGCACAAGAATGCCGTCCCGAACCAGAAGCCATAGCTAAATTTTATCGCCGCTTTCCAAAAATTAGTTATTACGTTACTCTCCACTCAGCTAATATCTTTCCGGGGGCGATGTTTTTAGTCAGTCAAAAACCACCAGCCGATATTTCTGAAACTTTGCGGGCAATCACCCATCAACAAGGTTTATCTTTGTACGAAGACAACGATAATGGCATGGATGGTTTTGAGTTTATCGAACCAGGTTTTTATGGGATTCCCCGCTTTGAGGTGATGCGCGAAAAAATGTTAGCAGGAGGAGCTCCAGAGCGAATTAAAAAATTTAAGCTTAACTCATTCCAATTAGTTGAAAGCGAATGCCAATGTCCAATGTCGTTAGTATCTGAGCTACCTTACTTTCAAGTGGTGGGACTTGATGATTTAACTCCTTTATCCGATTGTATTCCTGTAGCTTGCGATCGCGAAGTCCCAAAACGCAAGCTCGTTGATTTTGAAGAGGCAAGTGCCAAGCAGCGAATGAATTTACTTTCTTGTCTATCAGCCTCTAATTTTTCGTCACCGCTGATGGAGTTTTACCAAGAGAAAACTAAATGGTTGTTAGGAAATATTGCAGGCGATCGCCAAGATTGCCAAAAAGTCAGGGGATATCCGGCTTTCATCAAAGACTTGCTGGAAGTCCGCATTCGTCCTCTAATGCTAGAAGCTGAAGTAGCTGCTATGATGCTTCGCCTTTACTCTGAATCTGCTGAGCAGTCCGATGGCATCCAGTGGGCTATTTCGTACTATGAGGAAACATTTAATAAGACTTGCGATCGCCTAGACGAAATCGCAACAATCAAAACCATTGCCCTAGCCTATCAAGTCAAAATTCAAGCCGGAATTATTTTATCGGGACTATTACTAAACTAAAGGTCAGGTCATGAGTAGAATTTTACTGATTGATAACTATGACAGCTTTACCTACAACGTTTCTCAGTGTCTCAGCGCTCTCAAAGTCGGAACAGAAAACCCGGTTATTGATGTTATTCGTAACGATAAAATTACCGTAGAAGAGGTGAGAGATAAAGTTAAAGATGGCTACTATAAAGCAATAGTGATTTCACCTGGGCCAGGTCGCCCTTCAGACGCAGGTATAACAATGGATATAATTAGGTATCTAGGACCAAGTTATGAAAGTGAAGAAGACTTTTGGCCTGGGGTTCCGATTTTGGGTGTTTGCCTTGGACATCAAGCAATTGGTGAAGTGTTTGGCGGTCGTGTTATTTTAGCACCTGAGCCGATTCATGGTAGAACTTCACCAATTTATCACAAACGGAAAGGTGTTTTTGCTGGCTTACCCAGCCCTTTTGACGCGACACGCTACCACTCTCTAGTTGTTGAATTAGACACTTTACCTGAAGTCTTAGAGCGTACAGCATGGACTGCTGGAGATGATTTAATTATGGGTCTTCAGCATCGGGAATACCAATGGATTCAAGGAGTGCAGTTTCATCCTGAAAGCATACTGACAAACGATAAAGTTCGTGAAGGGTTATTACAAAACTTTTTTAACCTTATTTCAAATTCTACAGAGGATGAATCTGCTGTGGGTGCATGGGAACAATAACATATTCCCATTTATTTATAACTTACCTGACTCTACGGTGACACAGCAGGACGAACAACGCGAATTAGTTTACCTTGCAAAGATTCTTCTGCTGTAATAGCCGTTTTGAGCGTGTGGTTCGCCCTGACTTCTGAATCTTACCGATGATGCCACATACAATATTTTTTCACTCTATTCAGTTAGCGAGAAAAATTTAAGCAAACATAGCATCGGGGGGCGAGTTCTACAGCACTAAACTCGCTCCTAATATCAAATTCTAACTAAATCCGCCCCTTAAACCTTCTGCTTCTTCCTTCGCGTCTTCGCGGTTCGTTTCTAACGCAAATATTCAATCCAAGCCGGCAAAACCTCCGGCGAACCGTACCACTTCCCCGGAGAACGAGGCGAATGCCAAACCCCATCCAACACCAGATTTTCGGCCCCATCCAAAACAGCAGCTTCCACCGGCGTAATTCCATCTCCCCAAGTTTCGCCGTTCCCCACAGTCAACTCGTAACTTTTATAAGCCAGCCAAGTTCCAAAACCGCGCTTGCCAAAAACAGCCTTCCCAGCAGCGCACACGTAGCGCACCTGCGGGTGAAAAGCCCCCGGATAGTGAATTTTGACAAAATCTAGATTTTTGCGCGTCCAGCGCTCTTGAGAGACGTGCGGCGTGCCTAAAGTGATTAAAGTATTCACATAAGGGTGAGCTTCCCACAAACCGGCGTCCTCAAGCACGTCGCCGTGAATCGTGTAAGGCTTTTCGCCCAAATAGATGCGAGAAATCCAGCCGCCGGCGGAATGACCGACGAGATTGATCTGGGGAACGCCGTATTGCTGTAACATTTGTTTGACCGTGCGATCAAGCTGTCGCAAAATTGGCACCATCGACCGCCCACCAAAAGTCGGCAACCAATCTCCCTTGCCCAGAGGCACTGTTACTGTTGGGAAACCTCGATCGACCAGAGACTTTTCTAATTCGCGATAGTCGGAAGCAGCAGCAAAATATCCTGGTAAAATCACGGTTGGTAATGGCATTGTCAATTTTAGATTTTAGATTTTAGATTTTAGATTTTAGATTTTGCGGCCGGAGTGCTACGATCTGTTTTTCAAGTTCAAAGACACTTGCCGAAGCATCCTTTGGATTGCTAACATCTGCCGCTGGTTAAACCTTTTGCTTAGGGAATATCTACTTCTATGGCTCGCGAGCCGATTCAAACATGGTATTTTACCCTAGTTGTCGTTCACTTAGAAGACCGTTTTCTACTGGTACAAGAGCGCAAGTACGAGCAGCAGTGGTATCTCCCAGCAGGGCGAGTGGAAAAAGGGGAAACTTTGCTGGAAGCGGCTATACGTAATACCCGCGAGGAAGCTGGCATTTCCATCATCGTTGAGGGAATTCTCAGGGTAGAACACACAGTGATGCCTAGGGGCAATGTGCGCCTCCGAGTCATTTTTGTGGCTCGTCCAGAAGATAAGACGCCGCCCAAGAGCAAGCCGGATGAGCATACTTTGTGCGCGGGCTGGTATTCTCTCAAGGAATTAGACCAGTTGTCGTTGCGGGGAGAGGAAGTTCGGGAAATGTTTCAATATATGGCCAGCGGCGCTCCAATTTATCCCATCGACTTGCTCACCATCGAGGGAGCTCCTTTTAAAAATTACCGCTATCGCTGGTGAATCTGTCGATTTTAGATTTTAGATTTTAGATTTTAGATTTGAGACTTCGGCGTGAGTGCGATGCCCTGACGATTTGAGATTTACTGGCAGCGCAGTGAATCAGGGAGCAGGAACTTTAATCTACAATTTTTAGAATCGACCCTGACGCTAGTGTCGCGGGCTTGTACTCATTTTGGGGCGGGGCCACCGAGGGGCTGCGGGCTGGGCTGACAGCCACTCGATCAGTTTTTTGATGGCGTAACCGAATTGGAAACGCCGATCGATCGAACTTGTCGATCGTGTTTAATAAATTTGGTTCAGTTTCGGGCCCATGAATTTTCATCAAGGTCGATCGGGCAACTTCGAGGGCGATCGTGCTAAAATTATACCTTTGAATTCCCAACCTCTCCTCATTAAAACGAATTCACACTCAATCACAACCACAACAATATAAATTACCAATCCCCCAATCACTCAATCCCCCAATCCCCCAATCCCCCAATCTAAAATCTAACAATCTCCCAATCCCCCAATCCCCCAATCTAAAATCTAAAATCTAAAATCTAAAATTTAAATGACTGACTCTTCCTCCCTAGCCAACACCCTTTCGGAACCGCTGCGCCAGCCTTTTTGGTGGGCAGCCCTAGCTTCTGTCGGCCTTCACGGAGTGCTCGGAGCAACCGCCCCGACACTCTCAAACATATTTTATGGTGGAAATTCCTCAAAAAATATCCCCGGTTCCGTCGGCTTAGTAGAACTAACTGCCGCAGAAGCCAGCCGCCTGCCACAAACCATACCACCGAAACCGTCTAATACGCGATTTACGCCATTTTCGATCGCACCAGTTCCCCTTCTGCCAGCGCCCAAGTTAGCCCCGCCCTTGCCCCCCGCACCTGATACCATCAACTTGCCCGCCATGCCGCCGGGAATGCCCCCTCCTGGATTCTTTTCCCCTCTGCCTCCTTCCCCTCTCCCGCCCTTCACTGCCCCAACAGCCCCGCCACCTCCCAAAACTCCATCCCCAACAGTCAGAGCTCCCTCCCAGCCAATACCCACTTTCGTCCCACCCGTACCTCCCAGCGGTTTCCTTTTCCCGCCCTTACCTGGTAATTTCGATCGCAATATCCCGCCACCGCCATCGCTGAGTGAAGTACCCCAGCTTCCCGCCGGCCCCTCGGAAGATGAAGCAGAGACGCTCAAAAAGATCATAGCCAGTAGAGGCGGACTCCCACTATTTCCAGACGGAGCTCCAGTCTTTACCCCGGAATTCCCAATTGGCAGGAATGTGGGGCCCGATGGAGTACCAAAATTGACTCAAAAAGATCCCAATAAAAGGAATCTCATCGCAGAAACTCCCGAAGAAAGAATCAGGAGACAACAATTTGAAGAGGGACAGCGACAGCTAGGACAGTCGGGCCAACCGGGTTCAAACTTACCCAGCGACAGAGAGACACTGCTGGCGGCTGGAGAGACCTATGTTGCTTTGTTTGATAAATTCAAAAAGGCTTATCCTGACTTGGTAATGACGGGGCCGACTCCTGTGCCTGTCCCTTATCCCGTAGCAGCTTGCTCGCAAAAACTCCAAGGAAGAGCTGTTTTTGGAGCAGTTGTCAGCCCTCAAGGTTTGCTCAAGGCCGAGCCACAGCCGATCGTCCCCACGAGTTACGGTATTCTCGATAATGCGGCTAAAATTGCGATTATTAGCCCTTCTCTAACATTTGAAGCAGCCAGCACGCACAAGCTTTACCAACTGACTGTCGATTTTAAGTACGACGAAAAAGTTTGCAGTGGCATTCCTGTCACCCCAACCAGGCCCAACCCACCAGGCCAGCAGCAGCCAGCGCCCGCCCCGACAGCGCCCAGACCAACAGGTCAGCCGCCCTCCCCAGCGCCTACTGAAGTGAAACCGCAGTTTGAGAAGCCGCCGGCCCCGTCCACCAAACCGCAGCCAGGGGCCCAACCGTCGCCCTCGGCACCCAAGCCCGCGGCTCAACCGTCGCCCTCGCCTGAACCGAAACCAGCCGCGGAACAGTCACCTTCTCCTCAACCGCAACCCGCCGAAGAGTCTCCGCAGCCGGAAGCAGCGCCTTCTCCTGCCGCCGAAGAGTCCCCGCAGCCGGAAGCAGCGCCATCTCCTGCCCCGGAAGTGTCGCCCTCACCGGAAGCAGCGCCATCTCCTGCCCCGGAAGTGTCGCCCTCACCGGAAGCAGCGCCATCTCCTGCCGCTGAAGTGTCGCCATCTCCGACCCCGGAAGTGTCGCCGTCGCCGGAAGCAGCGCCATCTCCTGCAGCTACCGAAAATTAATTGGGCATCAGTAAGAGGCAATCGGGAATGCGTAATATCCAATCTGCTTGCTTCAATATTGTGAGTTAGTAGTTAGTAGGGTGCGTCAGCTTGAATATTTGTTACTTCTCAAACTAATTTCTACTTGCTGACGCACCTTACTTTATCCACTAAGGATCGCGAATTAAATAATTTACACATATTTGTGGGATGGGCGTCCCGCCCGTCCCACACGAAAAATAAATTGTAAGTTATTTAATTCTCATTCCTAAGAATTAAGTTGTTTTTTTGCGTCGGCCCTACCAGACTTTGGACAATTGAATTTTTGACGAGAAAGCTAATTACTTATTCCCCTTAACCTCTCAACTGTATTGAACTTTATACATTTGAAATAAGTCGCCACTTTGCTTTTTTACTACCTTAGCGCCCGCAGCTTTTATCATTTTTTCCCAATCTTCTATTGTCTCTAAAAATACTTCGCCGGCTCGATAAGTTTCCAAAATTGCCCAATCTTCTGCTAAAGGAGCATTGGGGTTGAGGACATCAAAAACAAAATGACCGCCCGGTTTTAGTACCCGCTTTACTTCTCCCATCACACTACTCCAATAGTCTATGGGATAGTAACAGCTAAACCCTGTAGCAAGGCATAAATCAAACTGAGCCTCCTCATAATTTAACTGGTGAGCGGGAGCCCATTCTACGCCTTTGAACAGCTTAGAATTGAGCTGAGGGCCGCGAGCGTTTAAGGCGTCTCGCGCTGCGCTGCTGATTTCTTGACCGTAAAAATAGGCTTCCCACTCCCGCCAAGGGTAGATGAGAAAGCTGACTCCGCAGCCAATGTCTAAACAGCGCTGATTTTTTTGAGGTTTGGCAATTTTCCAGAAGGGAGAAACTGTTTTTGCTTGGAGAGTTCCTGCAACTGATTCTAGGAAAATCGGCATTGCTTCGACTTCTTGGGGTAAAGCGAAAGCTTCTCCTCGGTATTCGCGATCGAATCGAGAAGCGACTTGCGACAGTAAAACTTGCCAGCTATCTGATTTTCCTTTAGCAAACCAAGTCTGCTCCTGACCCGCTACTGGGCGATCGGACTTTTTAGACATTCTTGAATTACCGATACTTTTTTGCTAACGTTTACTAACAAATACATAAGTTGAGATACTGTCTCAACCAAGGCGTATCAACCGATGCCCGCAGGAAAATATTAAAGTCAGTGAAGGAGTCGCCTCCTCCACTGCTCTACAAAACGGAACGTGATAGTTTCCCATCATTCCGCTCCTCAATAAAACGGCTGTTGTCATCAGTACGTCATTACCAACATATCGTTTTCCCACGCCCAAGGGCTTGGTTCCACTGGTGGCTTAGGTTTAGCACTTTTGCAGCTAGATTTGTTACCGAGACTACCATCATTGGCGGTCTTTGTGTCATGGCAATGTCGATGAAGTAGCTGCCAATTATCATACAATTCCCTTCCACCTTTCGATTTGGGGATGATGTGGTCAACCTCTATCGAATCTCCATCTTTGAAGTAGTTATCGCAGTGAGCGCATTTCCCTTTTTGTCGTTTGAGTAGTTTGGCTACTCTTACGGGTATTTCGGGGTGTATTCCCATTCTTGAACTCCAATATATCCAGTCCCCGTCATAGGGTGATGCCATCCCTTTTACTTTTACATAGCGCTTTATTTCAGTGGAGCTATGTTGTATGAGCTTTAGAGGATTGTTACCCTCTTGGGTTGCGAACACCCAGTTATTGCCTTCTACAGTTTTGAAGTATTTCCGGCGTATCCACTTTCTGCATTTGTTCCCATGACGACGGCATCCCCATTTGAGGAGCTTCCAAACCACTAAGTGCCACAGCCTACTAAATGCTTTATTGCTGACGACCGTTGAGAAGTAATTACACCAACCCCTAATGATAGGGTTGAGTTTTTTGATTAAAGTCGCTTGGTTTAACCCACGCAATTTATCTATTACTTCCGCAACTTTTCTGTAGTGTCTTTTCTGACTTTCCTTGCTGGGGGTGATAATAGTCTTATAACCTAGTGATCCACCCCTACTTTTGGTTCCTGAATTGTATTTCCCGACTGGGAATTGCCTGATGTTAAACCCTAAAAAATCGAATCCGGGTTCTTCATCCACTAATTTATTCAGGGTGTGGGCTAATCTTGTCTTACTCGGTTTTAATTCTAACCCAATGCCACTCAACCACTTCTCTATCTCCAATTTACACAGCTTTATGACTTCTAAATCCTCATGAAGGACTACAAAATCATCTGCGTATCTAATCAGTGAAATCGATTTAAGCTTGTCTCTTACACTCAATTGAGTGTTGTCAGGTCGCTTCATATCGAATTTTGGGGCTAAACCCCTAATCAATTCCTCAATTCCATGTAAGGCGACATTGGCAAGTAGAGGTGATATCACCCCGCCTTGTGGTGTACCTTCATCTGTTGAGAACAGATTGTTTCCATCCATTACACCAGCTTTTAACCAAGCTCGGATTTGTCTCCGTAGGGTAGGATACGTATTCAATTTTTTGAGAAGTGCATCGTGATTAATACGGTCGAAGCATTTACTAATATCGGCATCCAACACATACTTGGATTTTTTATTTACCGCACAGAATATTGCTCCTATCGCATCGTGGCATGAGCGTCCTGGTCTGAACCCGTATGAGTTAGGTTCAAATCGCGCTTCCCATTCTGGTTCTAAAACCAGTTTGACTAACGCTTGCAAAGCTCGGTCTTCCATTGTCGGTATACCTAATGGTCTTTCCTCATCTGTCCCTGGTTTGGGTATCCAAACTCGGCGTGTTGGTTTAACCTTGGAACCCAGTGATATTTTATTTATCAAGGCGAAACGTTGCTTTGGGGTCAGCGATTTAACACCGTCTACACCTGCCGTCTTCTTGCCTTGATTATCCTGAGTTACCCGACGAACCGCTAATGCTTTTGCTGCCCAAGAACTTATCAACAGTTTTTGGAGTCTGCGTACTAGCTTGACATCACCACGATTAGACGCTTGATATATCCGCTTTTGCAATTTAAAAACGTTACGCTCTAGCTTTCGCCAGTTGATATCGTTCCATTCATACATCGGTTTTTCTGCCGTGTTCATAACATATTCATTGCTACTTGTAGCTATATCATCCGTATTACCGTGAGTCCGTTAGCATATCCTCCCCATTACAGTGAGGCGTTGGCTTTTGACTCAATCTCTACCACCTGTTACCTGGAAGTCCAGATATTTCGTCTTAGCTGACTGCTCGGAGTATTCGACCTCTCCGAAAGTAATCAGGTGGGTTATTTCGTTCCTCACAACCATTGGTTTGTTCCGTTAGGATGTCACCTATTCACCGGGTTTTTTGGGTAACGTAGGTATGCAGACAGGGACTCTCATACCACCCTGTACTAATGCCCTTTTGGGACTACCAGCGCATAAAGCCTTATTCCGCTGGTTTGGCGTAACGATGATTCAGGCAGTGACTTCGCTTTCGCTATCCGTAGGAACTTGCTCACGGGATACTACTTTAGGCTAGTAGCTCTTTCCGCTTTTATCCCCGCTTCACCGATTGAGGGCTAGTCGCTACAGTGGGGGATATGCTTTCACCTCTACGTCTGAGGGGCAGGGCTGGACGTTTTCTAGGATACTGACGCTCACCTGCAAGGTTATGAAGTTGTCATCTACAAGGGATTAAAGTGCGAACTCAATCCTGATGGATTACCTTATAGAAGCCAGTCATCCCCCGATTTCTCGGTTTCGACTGAACGAATCGCACCCCACGAGCACCATTTAGATCCCTGTTCATGCAGCGTCCATCTCGATCTTTGATAACACGAGAACCGCCAATCTTCTTGACTTCTCCAGTCCAAGAAACCGTCTTAGATGTATAAGCTTCATTGATATCAGTCAGGGCTACTTTGCCTGACTCCCAAGCTTTCCATTCAAGATGTTTTTTGAACTGATAGTGAGATAAAGTCAGCATCTGACGCACGGTTTTAGAGCCAATTTTACGACGTGACTTGCTGACCATCTTTGAAGACTCAAATGATGGCAATAAAATGACATCAAAATTGTCAACCAAGAATTTAGCAGTCTTGTGGTGTAGCTCTTTTACCATGTGTTGAATTTGAGATTTCAACCTGTCAGTAGCCTTTTTAAATCTTTTTTTCTGCGCGCTATCCGCTTTACTCATCTTTGATATCAGCTTGTCTAGCTTAAAGCACAGCTTTTGGATTTGAAGATTGGAATCATTTCCGAGATATCCGTAGGACTTCTCGGAAATAAAGGTCATGAACGTGCGAACGCCAGGATCTAAGGCAACCACGCGACCTTGGTTATCGGTCTGACGCGGCTGCACTTCTTCAGAGACGATCAGGTAATACTCACCATAGGCAAGCGTTAGCCGTCCATCACTGAAACCTTTGGGTAATACCTCTTTCAGTTTTAGCCGACCCAATATTGTGTGGTAGATGCCAGTATCTTTAATAGCAGACTTGGGGATGTAAATAGATTGCTTTGTATCCTTGCGACTACGGAATTTGCAACGACGAATTTGTCCGTCTTTCTTGAAATCTGTTTTGGCTTTTTTGACAGCCTGACAGGCATCTTTGATGGCAATTGATTTGATTTGGAATGGCACTGATGAGGCCCAAGCAGGCAGTGAATTAAGAATTCCCGTCTTAATTTTCAACCAGTTCGCCTTAGTCTCTGGTTCCTGCAAGTATTTAATTGTTGTATTGAACACGAACCGGGAAACGCCGAACCATTGTTTGAGGAGAGCTTTTTGCTCAGGGTTGGGGAATATTCGGATCTTTCTTGATTTTCTGGCTGTAGCTTCGCCGGGAGTGCATTCTGCAACGGTCGCGGTGAAGGATGGCAAGAATATCCGCTGTAAGTTCGGTTTCTGAACAGTGAACAGGGCTTGAGAGAACCAAGAGTTCTCCACCGTTTTGTTTGACCATAAACTCGAATAGCTCAAATCCGAATCTACACAATCTGTCTCTACAGGCAATAATAATCTTGAGCTGATCTGGGCGCATAAGCCTGACCAGTAGGGCTTGCAGTCCTTTCCTTTTGAAGTTGAGTCCAGAGCCGATATCTTGGACGATTTCGGCTTCTGGATATCGTTCTGGCATAAATTCAACAAGTCTTGCAAGGTCGTCTCGCTGTTTGGTTGAACTGACACGACAGTAGCAAATAGTGGCAGATCCAATTGCACCGCGCTGGTATGACTCGACATCGTAGAGTCTTTGCCCTGCTTCATTTTTGATGCTTTTGATTTTGCCTTCATCGGAGGACTTTCTTAAGGTGTTAGCGTGCAAGCCCAGAAATTCGACTGCTTTTCTCAGTGGTATATATGCCATTCACTCAATCAAGACTGTTGGTGAGCAAATGTGAGCATTTGTTAGAAAACTATACACTGTTGGTTTACCTTTTAGAGGCTTTGAGAGCTTTTGTAAAGTTTTGGCGGTAAGGCTTATTAAAAATTAACGCGGGCCAGAGCAACGAGAGCTTCAGGCGATTTGCAAAACTTCTGTCGAAGTTAGTGCGATCGAAACCATTCCAAAATTTCCAAATACCGCCACCGTAACCGATCAGCAATGCCAAGCTAATTAACGTACTCATTTAAAAAACCCCTAAGCAAAGAATAGGATTTTGGGTCAGCTAGTCAAAGCGCTACGCTTAATCTATCATTTATCAGACGCCAAAGCGCACCGATAGCCGTAGCAATTCCACCTTCAGAAAGAGACTTAAAAATCCCCCTTGGCCACAAACTTAAAAATAACACCCCCGAAATAGCTTTCACCGAGTAAGCAAGAAGGGACTTCTGTCAAAAGTCGAGGATTCTGAGGACTTATACCATTTTAGATGGAAGAATTGAAGAATTAAAGCATTGGTAATGACTGATGACAGAAGGGTTTCGAGCACGGGCCTACAGTTGCATTCTTTTTTTTAACTGGTATTACCCAACATCCCCTACAAATCCGAGCTCGACCGGGGGATGGGTGCGATGCCGCCAGTTCTAATTCGGTTGAAATCGGTTGCTGTTGGGGGACGGCCTGGCCGAACGGGATTGACCAGACGTGTCACTACTCGAAGATATTTAAGTAAGAACTGATTGCTGGTGGCCGACGAATTACAGCAGGCAAACTTTTTCTAGCGGACAATAGCGGTAGAGAGCTTTCTAAGCAAGGAGGATTTTATGCGTGCAGTGCTGATGGCTGGGGGGTCGGGAACGAGGCTCAGACCCCTGACGTGCGATTTGCCCAAACCGATGGTGCCGATTCTGAATCGCCCGATCGCAGAACACATTATTAATTTGCTAAAAAGGCATCAGATTACGGAAATTATTGCGACGCTGCACTACCTTCCCGATGTCATGCGCGAATATTTTACTGACGGGACAGAGTTTGGCGTTCAAATGACTTACGCTGTGGAGGAAGACCAACCGCTGGGTACGGCTGGTTGCGTCAAAAATATTGCTGAACTGCTCGATCGAACTTTTCTGGTCATCAGCGGCGATAGCATCACAGACTTCGACTTAACCGCAGCGATCGAATTTCACCGCAGCAAGCAATCCAAAGCCACGTTAATTTTAACTCGCGTTCCCAACCCAATGGAATTCGGGGTCGTGATTACCGAGGAAAATTACCGCATCAGTCGCTTTCTGGAAAAGCCTTCTAGCAGCGAAATCTTCTCCGATACGATCAATACCGGCATTTATATTTTAGAACCCGAAGTCTTGGATTACCTGCCGGTAAATCAGGAGTGCGACTTCTCAAAAGACTTGTTCCCCCTGCTACTGGAAAAAAACGAGCCGATGTACGGCTACATCGCCGAGGGTTACTGGTGCGATGTCGGCCAGCTAGATGTTTACCGGGAATCTCAGTACGACGCGCTGCGGGGAAAGGTCAAAGTGGATTTGAGCTACTACAACGAAGTTCGATCGGGACTTTGGGTAGGTCAGAATACTTTTATTGACGATAGCGCGATCATCGAAGTACCGGCCATGATCGGCAACAATTGCCGAATTGGAGCCCGAGTTAAAATCGATGCCGGTACAGTGATCGGAGATAACGTGACTGTCGGGGCGGACGCCAACCTCAAACGTCCCATCGTCTGGAACGGAGCAATTGTCGGCGAAGACGCTCATCTTAGGGCCTGCGTGATTTGCCGGAGCACCCGCGTAGACAGGCGCGCTCACGTCCTCGAAGGTGCTGTGGTCGGTTCAATGTCCATCGTGGGAGAAGAAGGACAAGTTGGGCCAAGCGTGCGCGTCTGGCCAAGCAAAAATATTGAATCCGGCGCTCTGTTAAATCAAAATTTAATTTGGGGAGAACAAGCTAAGCGGAATTTGTTTGGTCAGCGTGGGGTTCAAGGACTGGCAAATGTGGATGTTACCCCGGAATTTGCGGTGAAATTGGGCGCGGCTTATGGCTCGACTTTGAAACCTGGGACTTCGGTATCGGTTTCTCGTGACCAGCGGAGCATTTCGCGGATGGTTTCGAGGTCTTTGATTGCTGGTTTGATGTCGGTGGGAATTAATGTGATCAATTTGGAATCGACGGCAATTCCGATCGCGCGCACGGTTTCGTCTACGATATCAATTGCCGGCGGCATTCATGTTCGCATTTCGCCCGATCGCTCCGACCACATTTTAATTGAATTCTTCGATATCAAAGGCATCAATATTACTAAAGGAGCTGAGAAAAAAATCGAGGGGGCTTATTTTAAGGAAGATTTGCGGCGAGCTCTAATTCCCGAAATTGGAGAGATGACGTACTTTAACCAAGCTCTCGATGTTTACAACCGCATTTTTGAGCGGCAGATGAATGTTGAGGCAATACGCTACAGCAATACTAAGGTGGTAATCGATTACGTTTACGCAGTTTCTGGAGCAATTCTGCCCCAAATGCTTGCCAAGTTCGGCTGTGATGCGGTGGTTCTCAATGCTAGTCTCAAACAGACTTCTCTAAGCAACGGGGAACGGGAATATTTGCTCGACCAACTCGGCCGGGTGGTGAAAGCACTCAGCGCTAATTTTGGAGTGCAGGTATCGGCTAACGGCGAACAGCTCATTTTGGTAGATGAGTCTGGGATAGCGATTCGTGGGGAAATGCTGACGGCGTTGATGGTAAATTTGATGCTGACTTCTCATCCCAAAGGTACAGTAGTAGTGCCGGTGCATGCGTCTTCTGCGGTGGAGGCGATCGCCCGACGCTATCAAAGCAAGGTAATCCGCACGAAGGCGAACCCAACTGCTTTGATGGAAGCTGCTAACAGGAACCCGAATGTGGTTTTGGGCGGCAGCGGCCTTATGGGTTTTATTTTCCCGCAGTTGCATCCCGGATTTGACGGAATGTTCTGCATTGCTAAAGTGATAGAAATGATGACGATTCAGGAGCGATCGCTCGGACAGATCAAGGCGGAACTTCCCCGCATCACCCACCGCAGTTACAGCGTCCGCTGTCCTTGGACTATCAAGGGTTCGCTGATGCGACATTTAGTAGAAACTCATTCGCCCGATCGTTTAGAATTATTAGATGGAGTGAAGATTTTTAACTACAGCGACGACAATTGGGTATTAGTTTTACCCGATGCTAGTGAACCGACGGTTCATATCTTCGCCAACAGTGAGGATCGAGATTGGGTATCTGAAACGTTGAAGGAGTACCGGGCCCTCGTTCACGATTTTGTCAGTCAAGCCGAGGCGGCGGTTCTCCAAGATAAATTTGGTAACGTGTAATCCGTAATGGGTGACAACTAATACCGAATAGCGCCGAAAAATGAGTCATCACCAATTACCAATTTGCAATTGGCAATTCCCAAAAGCAAGACGCACAAGTCATCGGTACACGGATAGCTATTTTTTCCTTCTTCCTTCTTCTTTCTTCCTTCTTCCTTCAACATCCAATTCCCAATTACGCACAGATAACAGATGAATAGCTGCATTTTGATGGCGGAAATAATTCAACAACCGCAACTCCGTTATACTCCTGACAATCAACTTCAAATCGCTGAGATGTTGGTGCAGTTTCCCGGCCCAAAACCCGAAGATCCGCCCGAACATTTGAAAGTGATAGGATGGGGAAATTTTGCTCAAGAAATTCACGAGAAATATCACGAGGGCGATCGCGTGATTATTGAGGGGCGGCTGAGCATGAATACGATCGAAAGAGATGGTATTAAAGAAAAGCGCGCTGAACTGACTGCTCAAAGGATTTACAGTGTCGGCGCCGATGCAATGAGTTCGGCTCCCCCAACTAGAACTGCCCCCGAACCGGCTCAAATTCGCGACACGGCCCCGGCTAATGTGCCGAGCAATGTAGTACCTTTAGGCTCGCGTAACCGCAGTTCTAACAGCGCTCCAGGTGGCGCTAACCGCACGTCTAGTTCTGATTGGAACTCGCATCAGTCTTCAAATTCTGAGTCCGATCGATCTTCGAGTTCGTCTAATGAACCGGAAAATCCCGATTACGATCCGATTCCGTTTTAAAAATTAGGGTGCGTCACTTTAAAACTGGACTGTTAGATCGAAAGTGACGCACCTTAATTTAAGGGCGATTCCCTACGGGATAGCTTTGCTTCACGCACTTCAGGAAAAAAGGGAGATTGAATTTGGCTGAACTACCAGCTAAATTGCAAATTTTACAGCTCGATTGTCACAACTTTTTTCTTGCTTTTTTCGTCGCGCAGCACGACTGTATTGTAGGGCGATGTATCCGTCCCCAGCGGAATTGGTAGCTTAAAGCTCGCGCTCTTATGCTTAAGTTCGCCTAAATCAATGCTTTTCGTTATATTGCCATCTGTGGCCAGATAAGCGGTAAGTTCGCCTTTATAATCTTCAATCAAAAAGTCTCTGAAGAAAAGGACTTCCCCACCCTCGGTATCATCGATAGCAAGGATGACCGTACCCCTAAACGTTGCGCCTTTTTGTTCTTCATCAACCGTCGCCATTTTAATTTCCGAGGGGTCTTGACCGGACATATCTGCCATAAATTTTTTCTCCTGAGCGCAATAATTAACAAGAATCCTACCTGACGCTAGGGGCGATCGCAAAACTCTTAGGACGTATTTCTGCATCGGTCTTGCTTATCTCTAAGGTTATAGAAGCCCGCGAGCGCGCATTATAGCACCAATTCTCTCAATTCTTGTTGAGTCAGTAAGTAGAGACAGTTAAAATTATCTCTTCTATGATACCCCCAAGTCTCGCAAACACCGCCACGTTAATTCGATTCGATATTTAGCATCCTCAGTCTGGAGTTTTTAAGTGATTGGATGGAGAATTAAGCCTGCTATTTTTGATAATTTAAGAGCGATCGCACTTTGCTCAATAAAGGGCGATCGCCCTTAAAGATTATTCTTTCCAGTAACGAGTTAAAATCCGCATTACTTCACCTGCGATCGGGGATGGTAAAGGCGGGCTCCATTCCCCAAAAAAAAGCAAAACCCAAAACGTGCAGCAGGCTGATGAGGCTTTCCACTCCTTTGGGAATCCCGCAAATCAACAATCGGATCGGTTGTTTGCCCGTCAGTACATTGGGAATTTATTCGCGCAGTTCGGGAACGGACTTTGGCGGTGATATCATAAAGTTTCCTCCTGAATATGGGAGTTCCAGCCCATGTTATAAGTAATAGATTGTGGTTTACCAATCCGAATGTTATTTGCTTCAAATGCTTGACGCACCCGTAGACGGAACTCGCGTCCAACACTCCACTGTTGCATCGGTGCTGTTTTAAGCCAAACGCGCACTAGCATTCCAGTGTGAGAGAGGTCATCAATGCCCAATACTTCGGGTGGTTCGGGTAGACGATCGCACCAATCAGGTTCCTGATACATCTGCTGCGAGACTTGGCGCAACACATCGAGAACTTGTCTGGGGTCATTGTCATAGTCCACCACAATGGAAAAATCAACTCTTGACCAGAGGCGAGTTAAATTGCAGACATTTACAATCGCACTATTGGGAATTGTAATGAGTTGACCTTCACTATTGCGGAGTTGAGTCACTCGCAGGTTGAGATTTTCGACCAAACCACCCTGGTTATCAATCTGAATCACATCTCCCAGGGCAAATTGATCTTCGATCAAAATCAAGCAACCGTTGACCAGATCTTTAATCAAGCTTTGGGAACCAAAAGAAATTGCTAACCCAACGATCGCACCTCCTGCCACAATCGAACTGGTCGGAACATTAAACAGACTCAGTGTCCAAATAATTCCAATGATTATCAAAACAAAGGTAGCGAGTCCTTTTAGGGCTTCAGCAATGGTGTTACTTCTTAGGGCAATGCGTTGTGCTTCTGGGAGTGGGATTAGTGGATTGACTGTCCAGGAATGCAACAAGCGATCGATTAAACTTTTGCTGAGGCGGATTGCGAAACTAATGCCAAACCAGATCGCAATCAATGCCAGGGGTGTTGACCAGACGTAAACACTCCATCGCATTAACAAGGGGATAATTGAGATGATGCGTGCAATGCCGACGTACCACATCAAGATGAAAATCCAGAACAACGCCCATTGGAGAAATTTGTCAATATCTAATCGACGCTTCACACTAAATTGGTGTTGCAGGATTGCCAGAAATTGCGTTAGCGAAGCCCTCGAAGAGGATCGCACATCTGCAATCTCTCTCGCTTCGGTTTCTTCTCCTGCAATCGTCTCTGATGAAATACTGGGTTCTGACTGATGCGCTTTTTTCGCTTCTGCATTCGCCAAGGGCACACGATTAGTAGACGCAGTTAATTGCTCTTGATACTGGCTTTCCAGAGTTTTTTGTCTGCGGGTCAAAATTCGTCGCACAAACCAAATTACAGCACTGGCAATCAGCAATCCCAGTAAGATTTGCAATGCCTGCCCCAATCGTTGTCGAACGGCTTCTGGTGTCGTTAACTGCTTGAACCGAGCGACTTCATCTTGAAGAATGGTTTGCCATGCCTGAGTTAATTCGTCCAGGGTTTTACCGTTAAAGTCAGCATCTGGTTCTGTCAACGTCACGAATCGGATCGGGCGAGAAGATCGATCGTCACTAATTTGGATAATGGGTCGATTATTGAGTGTAGCGACCGTCACAATTGGTGTTTGTTTAGCAGAGTAGGTTCGATAGAAAACCCGCCACAGCCGCTCATTCACGTCCTGTGCCCGAACTTCAACTGGAAGAAAGCCATCTGGGATTTTGTCTCGATTAAAAATTGTAGGAGAGGTCACTTCAAACAACTCTTTACCGTCCAGCGGTGATTTGATTGAAGCTGTTTCATATTCTCCGTGGCGGCTGACCTCAGATGGAGGATTGAAGGAATTATTCGCAGCACCAGATGGCAGGGAAGGCACTTGACTCTGGGCGATCGCACCCCAACCTATCACCAGCGCGATCGTCATGAGGCTAATTAGCACAAACCGGATTGTGAGACGAAGGAATCGATTAAAGGGGAACATATTTGTCGGGACGTGATTGAGCAACCTGATATTGAAGCTAGGCTCACCCTTAAGAAGAATACCGTCAATTGTTTGGTCACGGTGAGGCGAAGCAAGTCAACAAAGCACTAACCTCGCAATCGCACCAGTTCGTCTCGCCAAGAGGCAACCAACGCATCGGTCTCCACGTCTGGCCCAGTGTGCTTCACCCGCCATTTGCCGGTCGCCAGTTTGTCTTGCGCCCGCTCATGCAAGCACGCTAAACCGACTTGCTAGAATTAATTTGGCAAGTCGGGGTTCGACGAGGGGGGAACCGCAGAGAATTTTGTCGGTGTCAGTTAGCAGTTAACTGCTCCTTTTGTCAGATAGCAATTACTTCTGACAATCCCCTGAACCACCGGTGTAAACGATCGACTGGTAGCGCCCTTCATCCGTTCGGATTGTTACGCAATAGTTGGTTTTGCCTTCTAGCCAATAGGTGTAACCCCCTTCATCAGCCTTAACAAAGCGATAACCCCGTTGTCTGATAGCGTTTTCTGCCTGTCCTGCCCTTGCCCCCACTAAATCGCGCAACTGAGGGACGGTAGTACCCGCATCAGGCTCAGAACGAGCAGCAGAACCTCCATTAGTTGTATTACCTGAGTTTTGTCCGTCGGCAGCCGTATCCCAATAGACAAAAATTGATTCAGCGGCGAGGCGATAAATCTGTCCGCGATCGCCCAATCCGGCTTGCCGATAGGCTGGTTGCCCATTTCGATCGCGATAGTTCCCCGGTTGATTGCCCACAGGGGTCAAGTCATAGCGCTTACCATTTTCCAATTGAATCTCTACTGCGCCCTGCCGTTGAGAAAAGGTACAGGGACTCGAAGACACGGCGCGATCTTCTCCTTTGGGATACACATCGCAACGGGCATTCACCGTATCAGCTTTGACAGATACGGTCAAACCCAGAGAAGCGATCGTCACTGTTACTGCTAAAAGCGAATTGACAAGTTTCATCAATACAAAGCCCTTGAGTATGACAACGAAAATGATATTTGATGTACATCCGCTAGATATGTTTGTTAATGACTATTTAATAGTCCTAAGCTGTTAGTCATTTAAATTTATTGCCTCAACCCCTTGCAGTATGGGGTCTAGCCCACCAATAGTGCAGTTTGAATGTCGAACAGCTTACTACTTGTGGAATGTGCATCATCTGCGAGTTGACCTTTATCAAATTATCGCGGTATGCACTCCGAGTCAATCCGCGAGGTTAAAATAAATGGTGTAGCAGGTCAAAAAAAGGTACAATGGGAGCATCTCATATTTGTAAAAACACTTCTTCTGGCTCCTTCCTTCTTCCTTCTGACTCTTTTCTCCTGACTCCTGACTCCTGACTCCTAACTCCAATTTCTAGCTTCTTGGCTGCAAAAGTGAGATACTCCCGGTACAATTGGGCGGTAATAGCACAAACAACAGCCTTGCCAGCAAAACTTTCCAGAATAATTGTAGATCTTTCAGAATAAGTTAAATCAGACCTAGAACGGTTGGCAAAATCGCATTATCGGTCAGTCTCCAATATGGTTGGGCATTAATTGAAGAAGCAGTCGATCGAGATCAATCTGAGGGGATAATTCCCAGCAAATATCGATCGCGACAAAGAATAGTGAAACAGAAATTTAATATTTTCTGGTGATGGTAAGGGCGATCGCCACAGAAAATAGGACGCGCGATCGCGAGATATCTAGTAAAGTATGGAAAGAAAGCTTGCAGGAAGTTGAAAAGTGCGATCGGCAGATGTACTCTAATAAAAATTAGAGTAAAAACTAAGGAAGATTTTTTGAGGAATCTGTAGAGAGTAATTTGATGCGATCGCACTTCAATCGAGAAAGGGCGATCGCCCTTAAAGATTATTCTTTCCAGTAACGGGTTAAAATCCGCATTACTTCACCTGCGATCGGGGATGGTAAAGGCGGGCTCCATTCCCCAACTTCAGCAAAACCCAAAACGTGCAGCAGATTGATGATGCTTTCCACTCCTTTGGGAATCCCGCAAATCAACAATCGGATCGGTTGTTTGCCCGTGGGTGCGTCGGGAATTTCTTCGCGCAGGAGTTCGGGAACTGACTTTGGCTGTGATATCATAAGTTTTAACTAAACAAATAGTCGGATAGCGATCGCCCTTGAGTTTTCGAGGCCAAGGGGCGATCGCTTTTCCGTTTGTACATCCTCAGCATAGTTCATTCGCGGCTGCCAGTCAAGCGATACGACAATAAATATTGCCGATACGGCAAAATAAGTGTTAGTGAAGGTTCCAGGATGCTAACATCACCTTGCAAAGTCCTGGCTAGTAGTTGAGCACCCGCAGTGATCCGTTGGAAATTGGCAGTTGTAATGGCCGATCGCAATATCAGCAATAAAGAATTGGCGGCGAGAGTTGGGATGCACCCAACATCTGTTTCTAAAATCAAAACCCGCCGCCGCCTCACGAGAATTGACGAAACAACTCTTGATGCTTTGTGCAAAGCACTAAACTGCCAACCGGGGGATTTAATGGTGTATGAGGAAGACAATGGCGATCGCACTTAAAAAACCGACTGCGATCGAATGCGTAAGGTTGACAGCGACGCATCCTACATCTGGGTTCGCACAATTTCCACTGCAAAAACGCGAGCAAACTCAGCGACAAGGATCGATCGCACTCGATCGACCTCAATTCCGGGGATAAACTGTTCTAAACTCCCAACAGGTCGATCGGGAATCCCGCAAGGCACAATTTGCCCAAAACCAGCCAGATCCGGGCAAACATTTAAAGCAAAACCGTGCATCGTAATCCAGCGGCTGACTTTAATCCCGATCGCACCTACCTTGCACCCATCCACCCAAACCCCAGTCATACCCGGAACCCGCGAACCCTTCAACCCGCAAACTTCCAGCACTCCCAGCAGCACTTCCTCCAACTGCCGCAAATACCAGTGCAAATCAGGCTGGTGACGGCGCAAATTTAAAATCGGATACCCCACCAATTGACCCGGACAATGGTAAGTCACCTCACCACCCCGTTCAACTCGGTGCAGTTCCGGCAGAGTTTCGCTGTCAAATTTCAGAAATTCCAACTTCGCGCCCTGTCCCAAAGTGTACACCGGCGGATGTTCCACCAAAATCAGGACATCTGGCAAATCTGGGTTTTCCCGGCGTTCTTGCACGAGTTTTTGCTGGGTTTCCCAAGCTTGGGAGTAGGGCACTTGTCCCCAATCGAAGAGCAAGCAGGGTTGTGCATTTAACGGTTGAGGGATGAGAGGAGAAATCATGAAAAAAATCAAGAGTGTATTTACGGAATATTGGCGCAGCTTAAATCAAGAATTGTCAACATATAATAAAAGATTTGGAAGATAAGTGTTTTCCAGAATACATAGTGCTACTGTATAAAATATACCCAAGTAAAAGAAGGGAGGGAGCTCTATGAAGCTTGTTATCCAGGGTAAAAATATAGAAATCACCGATGCGATTCGCGAGTACGTCAATCAAAAGGTTGAAAAGGCAGTTAGCCATTTTCAAACTTTGACTACGGAAGTGGACATACATCTATCGGTGGCTCGTAACCCCAGGATCAATCCTAAGCAGACTGCTGAGGTGACAATTTATGCTAACGGTAGCGTGATTCGGGCTGAGGAAAGCACGGAAAGCCTTTATGCTAGCATCGATTTGGTTGCCGACAAGATAGCTCGTCAACTGCGGAAATTCAAGGAAAAACGCCACGACAACAAGACCCAGAGTAGTGTTAAAACAGTTACGGCAGTTGAGGAACATCCTGTAGTAGCAGATCTGATTGGCGATCGAACTCCCGAACTTCCTGCTGAGGTGGTGCGGACTAAGTATTTTGCGATGCCTCCAATGACTGTGCAAGAAGCTTTGGAACAATTGCAGATTATCGATCACGATTTCTATATGTTCCGTAATTCGGAAACAGGCGAAATTAACGTACTCTACGAACGAAAGACTCACGGTGGCTATGGAGTTATCCAACCCCGGCACAGCAACGGTAACGGTAATAGCAAAAATGGCAAAACTGCCGAAAGCGCTACATCGGAAAAATCGAGTGTTGCAAAAAGCTAGATAATTGCTGACTGCTAATTGTTAATGGCTGCCAGTCGTTAGCAAAAAAGGACTAAAGTCCTTACTACGAACCACGAGTTTTTAGTAAGGAATTTAGTTTTTTCTTGGTTTTTTAAGATAATGATTCGTAGTCAGGACGTTGCTGATATTGCCTAGAGAAAATGGATGACAAATTATGCTATTGGAGTTAAGACAATTGAAGATTCAGCCGGGTCAGCAATTACTGGTTGAGGATGTTAACTGGCAACAATTTGAAAGTATTTTGGCGGAATTAGGAGAACGTCGTGCTTCCCGACTTTCCTATAGTAACGGACGGTTAGAAATTATGGTTCCTCTACCCGAACATGAAAAAGCCAAGGAAATTATTGGCGACATGGTAAAAATTTTGTTGGAAACACGACAAATAGCATTTGAGTCGTTAGGTTCGACAACGTTGAAAAATGAACGCATGAGTCAGGCTGTGGAACCGGATACCTGTTTTTACATTCAAAATCAAGCAGCCGTTATCGGTAAAAATCGCCTCGATATGAGCGTTGATCCGCCCCCAGACTTAGCTATAGAAATTGATCTTACCTCTCGCACGCAGTTGGATAATTATCAAATTCTAGGAGTGCCGGAACTTTGGCGGTACGCACGGCGAGGGCTACAAATCAACGTCTTGCAAGCCGAACAATATATTGAGTCTGATGTGAGTCCCACTTTCCCCAATATCCCGATTGTCCAACTGGTGAATCAGTACACCCAGCAGAGTCAAGTTGCTGGCAGAACCACCGCTATTCAAGCTTTTAAAAATTGGGTAGGGGAAAATCTCTAGTCTCATAACTTTCTTCCTCACTAAAAACCGTTAGTTCGCAGTCAGGAATTTAGTGTTTTCTTGTTTTTGAGACAAGGAGGACTTTCGTCCTCACTACCAACAATATATTTAAGCAAATCCCTCTAACTTTTGATTGTTTCTAAAGTTTTGATTGCTTCTGAAACGTGTGCTTTGAAGTCTAACATGGAGTCAAAAACATGCTTGACAATGCCTTCTTTGTCAATGACATAAGTTACTCTACCGGGCATAATCCACAGGGTAGCGGGAACGCCGTATAATTGCCGCACTTTGTTGCCAGTATCGCTCAGCAGTGTAAAGGGTAGCTGATATTTTGCCGAAAATTGCTGGTGCGATTGTTGCGAATCTTCACTAATTCCGATAACTTCTGCACCTGCGTCTTTGAAGACTTCGTAACTATCTCGAAAAGCGCAAGCTTGGGTTGTGCATCCGGGCGTGTCGTCTTTGGGGTAAAAGTAGACTATGACGTTTTTTTTACCTTTAAAATCTTTGAGGCTGACTGATGTGCCAGTTTGAGATGGTAAGGTAAAATCGGGGGCGGTGTCTCCTACTTTGACTGTCATGTTTTTTAACTGAGTAGCTCTGTTTGGGTGAAATTTTAACTTTTGTTATTGTACTGTCTTTTGAGCAATTGTTCGTAGTTGCGATCGCCCGCTGCGACAGCCTCCCCTTTTTGCTTTCTCGCACTCAAACAAAAAAAACCTTTTGACAACATCGGGATGCTGCCGGCGATTCGCAGTTAGGCGGATTAATTGGAGAAGCTTTTTTGAACCGCAGATGCACGGGGATTAACGCAGATTGTTATTGAAAATTGGAGGCGCGGCGCTCAAGTGTTACTAGAAACTTGATTGTTATCGGCCTTTAGTTAAATTTTTTAATTCCCGCCAGATTGGAGGAATTTGACCAGAGTGTGTGCGGGGCTGGGTGAGGATTCCTTGAGTGGGACTGAACAGCAATGATAGGACAAATAATCCCGATGCCACTAAAACTATGGCGGGCCCGGATGGTAAGTTATAAAAGTAGCTGAGATACATTCCGCTAATGCTGGAAATAACTCCGATTATTGCGCCTAAAATCATTACTTGGTGCAGGCGAGTGACTAGGAGATAGGCGGTACTTGCGGGTGTAATTAATAGGGACAAGACTAGCACTACGCCAACGGCTTTGAGGCTGGCAACTATGGTGAGGGCGATGAGTACCATTAGTCCGAAGTTGAGCAGGTTTACTGGCAAACCTGTTGCTTGTGCTCCTAATGGATCGAATGTGTAAAATAGCAGTTCTTTGTAAAAGACTACTACAACTAATAAGACTATGGCGACAATGACGGCTGTGTCGATCGCATCTTCGACAGTCACGCCCAGGATGTTGCCGAAAAGAAAGTGGTTGAGGTCGATTTTGTTGTCTTTTTGGACGATCGTAATTAAAGTGATGCCGAGGGCGAAGAATGCGGAAAATACGATGCCCATTGCCGCGTCTTCTTTGATTGTCGATCGAGCTTTGATCCAAGCTATGATTACTGTACTCAAAACTCCGGCAATGAACGCGCCGATAAAGATATTTGCTCCGAGGATAAAGGCGATCGCCAATCCGGGCAAAACCGAGTGGCTGATGGCGTCTCCGAGCAAGGCCAGCCGCTGTACCATTAGGTAGCTGCCGACGATCGCGCAGACGATGCCGACGAGAATGGCAATTACGAGCGATCGCTGCATGAATCCGTACTGCAACGGCTCAATTAAGGTTTGTATCATAAAATTATCAAATCAAAGTTAACTAATGACTAACAACCAAAGCAACCAGGTTCGATCCGAGATGTTGCACCATTCTCAATAAGCTTTTTATGAACAGGCTTTCCGGCCTGTTCCACAATAAAATTCACTCTTTGTGGAACAGGCCGGAAAGCCTGTTCTTGAGAATGGTGCAAGATGTGAGTTTGAGCCGAGATTTATCGTTGCCCAATTCAAGATTATCAAAAAAACCGGGTTCAAGAGGGTAACTCCTAGATTAATGACCAAGAATTTCAAAGGTGGTATCCGCCACGTGATTTATCCGTGGAATCAATCGAAAATCGCAAATCGAAAATCCTCAAGCCCCCGCATTTATCCGTAGGATCAATCTAAAATCTAAAATCTAAAATCTAAAATCGATTGACTGCTGGCTAATTAAGCGGCTTGTCCGGCAAAAAACATTACTTGTCCGCCGTAGGCGCGGTAAAGGTTTTCTTGGGTTAGCACTTCTTGGCGGGAACCAGCGGCAATCAATTCTGTATTGAGCAAAATTAAATCGTCAAAATTGGTGATTGATTCGCCTAAGTCGTGGTTAACTACTAAGACAATTTTTCCGGCATTGGCTAGTTGGTGGAAGATGTCGAAAATGATATTTTGAGTTTTTTGGTCAACGCCAACAAACGGCTCGTCAAAACAGAAAATAGCGGCTTCTTGGGCTAAGGCTCTCGCTAGAAATACTCGCTGTTGCTGTCCGCCGGAAAGTTGTCCGATCGGTCTGTCTTTGTAAGCACTCATGCCTACTCTTTCTAAGGCATCGGCGGCGGTGCGGCGACTAGCTGCCGAGAAGCGGCGAAACCATCCGGCTTTTCTGACTCTTCCCATCATCACGACATCCCAAACGGTGGCGGGATAGTTCCAGTCTATTTGCGATCGCTGGGGCACGTAGGCTACGGTTTCGAGTCGATCGGCGATCGCTTCTTCGCCCCAGGTAACAGCGCCGCGAGTTGCGGGAATTAAGCCCAACATTGCTTTGATCAGCGTGCTTTTGCCGGCACCATTGGGCCCAATAATACCCGTCAGCCTTCCCGGTTGGACGGAAAGATTGATATCTCTGAGTGCCTCTACCGTGCGGTAGTTTACTGCTAAGTGCTTAACAGTGATAATTTCAGTGTCGGTAGCGCTGTCTTTGAGGTGGCAAACCATTTTAGACCAAGGATTCTCGTTGGGGAAGGCGGCGGTATTCATTGGGGTGACTCTATCTCCTTTTTATTAAGTTTACTGTAAAAATGAAAAGAATATGAAATCATCGGTAAATAGGAATAATCGGGAACGCACCAGAGGTAGATAATGCGACAGTCCAAGCTGGAAAGCCCTCAAACTATAGGTTTGGCGGCGAAAATCTCAAGTAGGTTAAAACTCATATCTTCCACAATTCTCAAAAACAGGCAAGATGCCTGTTCCACAAAGAGTAAGTTTTCTTGTGGGGTGGGCATCCTGCCCGCCCAGACAAGGGTGATTGAGAATGGTGTCAGATGTGAATTAAAACCGACGGCAATTGTGAAGCAATCCTATAAAGGAGAGTTTAGCCGTGAGTCGGGGATTGAAACCTCCCGCCCTGGATTGAAAAAGTCCAAGGTATCTTTGATTAGAACTATGGCCTGTGGCATTTTGACTGTGGGTTTATTTAGTTGCGCTCAAACTCAGGGCGATCGCCTATCTCCAGAGGCAGATGCGAAACCGAAGGTAGTTGCTACCAGCACAATTATTGAGGATTTGACCGATCGAGTAGCGGGTGGCGAAGTTCAGCTAACAGGAATTTTGCAGCCGGGAACCGATCCTCACGTTTACGAACCGGTGCCAAAAGATTCTCAAGCTTTAGAAAAAGCTAACTTAATTTTGTATAACGGTTACAATTTGGAACCGGGATTAATTAGGATGATGAATGCCGCCGGAATTAAGGCGCGGAAATTAGCAGTGGGGGAAGTTGTCAAGCCTTTGCTACTGAATAAAGAAGGCAATACCGTACCCGATCCGCACGTTTGGGGAAATGTGGAAAATGTAGTTCAAATGGTGGAAGCAATTCGGGATGCGCTAATCGACCTGTCGCCGGAAGATCGGGAGAAATTTACGCAGAATGCTGTCAAACTTACTGAAGAGTTAAAACGTTTGGATAGTTGGATCGAACAAGAGATTAAAACTATCCCTGAAAATAAGCGCGAATTAGTAACAACTCACGATGCTTTTCAATATTACAGCCGCGCCTACGGATTGGGAAGTGCGGGAAGTTTGATCGGGATTAGTACGGAGGAACAGCCGAGCGCTCAAACGGTGCAAAAGTTGGTAGAATCGGTGAAAGCTGCCGGAGTTCCTGCTATTTTTGCCGAGACTACAATTAACCCGCAACTGATTAGAACAGTGGCGGAGGAAGCGGGGGTGAAATTGGCGGCGCAGCAACTTTATTCTGATTCGATCGGGGCGGCGGGAAGCGAGGGCGATTCTTATGTGAAAATGATGTCGGCTAATACTCGCGCCATCGTCGAAGCTTTGGGGGGGAAATACACGCCTTTTGAAGTTAGCAAGTAGCAAGTAGGGCACCCCGGAAGAGTTTTATTTTCTCTGCGGGGTGACAGCTAACTGATAGCCGTTTCCAACAAGAATGCAACTGTAGGTAAACTCCAAACCCCGATAGTCATCCTTGATTCCCAATCTAAAATCTAAAATCTAAAATCTAAAATTGTATGACGCAGCCTACAAGTTTCAGTAGGCTTGCATTGCAGAAGTCTTTGATTGATACAGAAACCGCAGATGTAAGGCAAATGAACACAGACAAACGCAGATTGTTGAATGAATTGAAAGCTTGGGAATGCAAGAGGTCTAGTTTATCTGTTTTGACAAAATTAAATTGAGCACGTTCAATTCGTGGGAACTTAAAAGATATTTATCTGTAAAAATTTTTTCTCGGCTTTGTTCTAAACTGTAGCTTCTAAACACGATAAACGGGAATTCGTGATACTTGTGCCCGATCGGCATTACACTATCTACAGGGTAGATCGATCGCACATAAGCCGACAAAATATCCCGAAACCGCCTGTCTTCCGGTTCTTCCAGCTTACTGTCAGCAAAATATTCCTCCATTTCCTCCCCGCTGACGAAGGCAAACAGGGGTATGGCATAATAGCGATCGAACTGCTGACTCTGCTGCTCGAAATACTGAGTTTTCTCGACATCGCTGTTGAGAAATTGCAAAAGCTCGATCGCACCGCCCCTAATAGCCGATCGCAAATTATCAGGGGAAGATTTGCTATCCCTGATGTACTCCATTTTTTGCAGCAACTTAGCATCTAAACATTTCCGAATTTCCCTATTCAGCGCCATCTGGTAGTTTTCCTGCAAACTTTTATCAGCCAAAGGCACTAATAACAAACTACCACAAACATGACCAATCTCTAGATTACCACAACCCAACAAACCCTCAAGAGGATTGCACATCTGCAAAAACTTGCGATTAAAATTCTCCCGCAATTCCAGGTAAGATTCGCCCGTTACACGAGACTTATCAGAATTTTTTAAAACAAACTCCGCCCAGCTCAAAAGCTCCTCCAGACCTTGAAAAACATCCTGTAACAACTTATTTCCTGGGTTGCTGCGGTGCTCGCTTTTCAAAATTTTAATTAAAGAAGCCATCTTGCTACTAAAAGTATCGCCCACAGCAGAAATCGACTTCCCGCCAATCGGAATCATCAAAAACTTTTCCCTACCCAAATACCCATATCCCACAATCCGTGTCATCACCGCAGTCTTAAGAATTAGCAACAAATTCAACAAACTCAACTTGCTTTCTCGTAGCGAAAGTTCCGCATCATCAGCATAGTAAACTGCTGTATCAGACAAGTAAAAAACCAACTCCTTAGCTTCACCATCCAGGGTATTACCGTGTCCATCTTCCCCGCGCCCGCGATAAATCACCTGTATGACTTCCATCAGATTTTTCTCAATCTGAAATCGGGGAATATCCACTAAAATATGCTTAGTTTTAGGGAAAGACAAGCCGCGACTTCCCGATGCAGTCATAAAGATTACTTTAACTTTATTTTTGCACTTTTGTATTTGCTCTTTCTCCTCTTCCGAGATATTCGCGTGGACTTCCAGATAATCGTTATAACGCTTAAATTCTCGTTTTTTTTGAATTTTATCAATTAACTCGGCTAATCTTCGCTTATCCTGAATGTAAACAATAATTTGTTCAACTCCCGGTATTGCTAACCGCTGATTGATATCTTCAATTATTTCAAACTGTACTGATTTAACTAAATCATTCTTGGGATTTAAAGCAGTATCTTCAGTAAACTTTACAGCCTCTACAAATACCTTATAAGTTATCTCTAAACTGCTAGCGGGATAGGAATTCGTATTGATAACTTTAGCAGCTAACCCTTTGAATTCAAAAGGAGTCACCTGTAATGGTGGGATTTCCTCGGAATTTTTGGGCAGCTTTTTGAAATAGATTTTATCCGGTTCGGGCGAGGTATCATCGAGGTGTTGTTTAATTACATCCGGGTCAACAATCGAAGCATCGGCTACAATAATTTTAGTGTTAAAACCGTGTTTTGGGTTGTGCAATTCATATTTGTTAAGCAGCCTACCAATTCCATGCAGAAACTCAACACCGCCGTCGTCTCCGGTAATTTCATCGATCATAATGAAAATGTGTTTAATGCGGCTGGACATTTCCTGCATTTTAGGATCGATGACTTCTTTGTTCCCCTTGTTGTAAGCATCTTGAAATATTTTCTCTAAATGCTGGAGAGTATTTTTTCCTGTTTCTGTCACCTTCAAAGACTGAATGGAAACGGTAGCCACGATATTGTTTGATGTCTTGCAATTTATGAGCGAATATATTCCCTCACAAACGCTATTTAGCACCCCATGCTTTTTGCCGATCCTAGGTTTGATTACTGTTTCTCCCCTCCTTTCAAGTTGCGGCTTCTGAGATTTTTTACGCTGTAGTTTTGCACCCTCGTTGATGAATTCGACAGTTTTTTGTGAAAAATCTTCGTGATGATTATTTGCGACGTAGTTGACGGTACATTGTCCAAAATTGCTGTCTATAATATCCGAAGTTGAGTTAATACAAAATAAGCGTTTGTCGCACAGCAAACCAGTTTTTTCGTCTCGGAATTTCTCGATGATATCTAAGTTAACTTGCTTGCGGGGACTGACATAAAAAAACAAAAAGCCGTCGTTTATATGGCTTTTGAGGAAAGTGGCGATCGCAGTTGTTTTCCCAATTCCCGGATTCCCAGTCAAAAATAGGTAAGTTTCGTCAGATTCCAGTGCTTTGACAATTAATTGAGCGTGAGCATTTCTCAGGTGCAATCCGCGATCGATTTGCAAATCATCTGCTAATTTATCTGATATAATATCAATGGAATTGACAAAGTTATCGATCCGCTCTGTATTACATACAGGTGGAGAACTTTGCCCAATCGTCAACAAATCGCTGACAAATTTTTTGCCATTCTGAAAACTGTAACCTGCGTTAAGTTGGATCGCATCTAAAACTTCGGCGCGAGCATCGTTAATCTGTTTATCTTTCGCTTCCTGCTGGTAAATTTTGGCACAATTCGCCAAGATGTCAATTTTATCAGTGCGGAGGGAAATTGCGCTGATTGTGCGATCGCTATAACCGACAACATTCAACAAAACCTCAGCATCATGAGGAATAATACCAGTTGTTTGCAGAAAACCGTAGAAGCTGTGAGCGTAGCTACCCGCCTGAATCAACTTAGCGCTTTCCTTATCCTTATACTTAAAAGCTGTAAAATAGCGTTTTAAATCCTCCGAAAAATCAACACCTAAAGTGCTAGTATCTATTCGCAGATTAGAAAAAACACTTTTCGATCGCAAATAGCTAATTTCTCTGAGCAAAGACTTCCGCATCACCTCTATTTCGTTGAGATTCTCGACTTTTTCCGAAGTCAACGGAGGAGTAAACACAGACAAATCAACGCACAGAATTCTAAAATCCTTACCATTTTGCAACAAAATCAGGGTATCAGCTTGCAAAAACTCGCCTTTTTTCTTGTAGCGGCGGATGTAGGAGTTAATCTCATCGTCTGAGAAATTTGGTTGCGCTGTTTCAAACTGAGATAATACCTTCTTAAACGCTTTAAAAACTTCTACCTCATCGTCATTCTGGGTTCTAATACTGTTAGCACAACTCAAACTGCACTGAAAATACAAGATTTGCGATAACCTTAAAGTCCAGCCCGTAGATTTGATGTACTCCCGGAAGAAATTTAACCCACCAATAAAGCCTTTTTGGAGAAAAAATAGACTCCACTTCTCAACAATTTTAGCATCCAAACTACCGAGCAAATTAGCTTCTCTGGTAATTTCCGCCATCATCTTTGGCAATTGGAGTTTCTGCAAATCGAGACGGTAGGAATCTCCGAAATTGTGAGCTATATTTTCACGCTGAATATACGCCAGAATCCCGATATTGAATCCCACCTCAAACAGCCGTCCAAAATCTTCACCAATCATGATTAATACCTCCATCATCCACATTCAAGACTTCTCTTACTTTATTCAAAAATGCCAGGGAATTAAAATCCGCACTACCGCCAGCATGACTAAATACAGACAAAGCACCCACCGATTCATCACCAATAATCCGCTCGTAGGGGTCAAGTTTTAAACTAATATTGTGACAAGCTTCATACCGAGAAAAGTGGAATATGGTTAAATAGTGCAATATAGTATTTTTAATTGCACCATCATAAATTAAGCCTTGATGAAGGTCTTGGTCATCCAGAATACCTGCGTATATATGCAACAGCGTGGAGTAGGAAATCACGCCGTTATAAAAGTTCTTTTCCTCCTTAATTTTAATTCCGTTAAACAAGTTGAAAAACATCACAGCTTGCTGACTGGTATTGGCAGACAAGCTTTCCAGCTCCATTATATCTTGAATGTAAAAAGATTTTCCCTTATCGCCGAGGAAACTGCGGACATAGTATTTATCAAAGAAGATGGGATAAATTTTGATATCCCGCCGCTCTCCTTTCAAAGTTCGGAGCAATTTCTTTGACATGAAAGATAGTTCTTCATCTTCCTCAGTCTGAGTAATATGCAGCGTACTCATGTAAGGTGCTTGCGAAATATATGCAAAATTCCGATATCCTTGCTGATAAAGCTGACTCATTGCATCTTCAAGGATTAACGGCTCAGAATAAAGACGGCTGACACTGTAATTCTCGGAAAGAGTTTTCAGCATTTCGACTTGAATTGTACTGTCATCTAGGCGATTGATTCCGACAATTTCTCCGATTAAGCTGGCTTGTCTTTGGAAGCGGTTTTGATTGCTTCTTTTCGCATCACTATCCCGGCTGGAAACGACAATAATTGCTAACTTGTCCAACTCAGGGGCTAGCTGTACATTATCATTGAAGCGAAACTTTTTAGGAAGTATTGAATACAGGGAACTCAAACCGTTACGAATTGTGTAACCATTGGGCGTTTTTCTAATCCGAAAGCCTTGAGAACTTGAGCGTTGTTTTTCACTCAAAATATGAGACAATGTTTTGGAAAGGTTAGCCATGAACTCTTCTGACGGTGAACGATGTTTCTTGTCGCCTTCGTGAAGCCTCACCATCGGAATAAACAAGTTGTCCGCAGTGTTTTCGAGCAATATCTTCAGACAGATATAGGACAGCAGCAACATGGTAAACTTATAGACAAAAGCCGCCGCCGGTTGTAAACCTTTATCACCGCCATCTAGTCGTCTATCGTCATAGGGAAACACAACTAATTTGGTCTGAAAATGTTTTTCGTAGATTGCTCTAGAGCGCTCGGCTTTAGGTGCAGAAAGTACAGGCAAAACATCGACACCTTTGATATTGTATTCCATGCTGAAATTTTGGCGTTCATCAGTAGGAAAATACCGGACATCTTCGATGGCGATATTGACTGGTAGCTGACAAATAGATTTTTCATCGACACTAGGTTCTTTGACGGTAATATAATGAAGCGTTTGCTTGTAATTTCGCTCCATAATCTCATTGAAAAATTTACCATTAGTCAAAATATTGTCAATATCTTCTACCAGACCTATTTTGAGGTTTACGTGTCGCGTTTCTGTGCGGCTTGGTAAAATTGTCTGACGTTCCAGAAAGCCTCTAAGCATTTTTCTCAGATGCCTAATTTTATGTTTTATATTAAACTGATTAAGCCCTTTAAGAAAGTTGCGAAAAAGCTCTTTTTTTTCCTCATCGTTAGAACCTTGCAAAACAGGCAATACTCTTTGTTCAAATATGGCTCTAGGCTGATGATTGAGTTCAGATTCCGGGTCGTAATTTGGTGCTAGCGGGTCATTGCGGGAAGCAAGCACAAAATAGTAGAGCAATGCTATTTTTAACAGTTTGCGGACGAAGGTTTCGGGATGATAATCCTCATCAAATTCTGCTTGATGTTCTTCACTGTCGGGATTGAGCAGGTTCAGATAATACTCAAATACATCTTTTCCACCGCGCGCTTGAACTGAGTTATCAAATTTGATTTTGAGGCCAAAGATAAACTTACGCTCGTTACGAGAATTGTCCGTACTTTCTCCCAAGTAACCTGATACAATGGGAATAATTGGCAGTGCATCTAAAAATTCGGATCGGGCAAATATCTCTCGATAATTAACTTGAACACCAGCATAATTAACTTCGTACTCGCCATCGGATTTAGTTGGGTCGTTGATGTATTCTTCTATCAATCTGATGCGGCGAATCAAGTCTTCTAAATAGATGATGCCTAAAGTATCTGTGCTGCTAGCGCGGATGTGTTCTAGCAGGTATTCCAAGTAGGTTATTTTAGCTTCTTTTTGAATTTTGCCGAGAGTTTCTTTGTCTACGAGTCGGATTAATTTGTGAAAATCCGAGTCAGGATTTTTAACCATCTCATCAAGACGGTGGTTAAGGTCTTCTTTCTCACTGCTAGTCTCGGCATTTTCATTGATATAATTTTGTAAACCCTGCTTGAGTTCTTGTTCAAAAATATCCGTATTTCGGACGGTAACGGTCAATTTGTGCAATTTTAAAGCTGCATGGCTTCCAGTACCTCGGCTTTCCAAAGTTAGCCTTTCTTTTTCTAAAGAAGGGTGGCGGATGCCAAAATCGTATTTAAAGCCTAACTCTTGGCCGCTTCCCCGAAAAGAGGGTGAATCTAAGGGACTAATCAAACTAGCGACAAATCTTTCAATCGAGGTATTTTGAGGAAGTTTAAATTCTAGTTGCTGCCGCAAACACTGTTGAATCTGCCTAATTTGACTACCAAAATTTTCTTCAATTTCCGGCGGAAAATTAACAGTAGCAGAATGTGCTTGACGTTCCAAAGAACCCAAGGGTTGCCGCACTTGCTTGTTGGAAACATCCGCCGCAATGGTGTCAATATCAATTAGCAAGCGGCGGTTGTCACCGGATACGCTAAATGGGTTTTTTCCCTGTAAAACCTCTAAAATCTTGTCCAGCAAATCGCCATAGTCCACTGGAACTAAATCGCTGTCATCCAATCTTAAGATGTTCACCCTGTTAACCCCTTTAAAAAGCTTGAATCCACTCTTTCACATCGTACTCAGTCCAAACCCCATTTACCCAATAAGGATCGGCTTCCACCAATTGTCGCACCTGCGCCTCATCTTCTGCTTCGTAAATTGCAAAGACTTTTGTTAAATCTTTGGTTGGCCCGATCGTACTTAATACTCCCGATTCCTTCTGCTTAGCCAATCCCGCTAAATGAGCGTCCCGAAACGGAGCACGTTTTTCGATGACATCTTCGCAGTAACTTCCCCACATCACATATTTGGTCACAGTTTTGAGCCTTCGATGAATTTGTTTAAAAGTTATTGTACAATAGGATTAACAGGATTTAACGAAAATTTTAAGGATTAAAATTGATTGACCGCAGAGGGCGCAGAGGTCGCTGAGGAAGAGAGGGGAAGAAGAGAGAGGTTTGTTAAAAAAGAGGAGGTAACTATGACTTTATTGGATATTCGGCGGCTGAATGTTTATGAATATCACCGGATGGGGGAAGCTGGTATTATTGAGGGAGATGAACGGGTGGAATTATTGGCCGGACAGATAGTAAATAAGGCTGCGAAAACTCCCCCACATTGTGCAGTGGTGAAACGTACAATGCAACTACTGCAAAAATATTTGGGAAGTTTGGTATTGCTGAGTATACATGATGCTGTTCGACTCGATGATTACTCTGAACCCGAACCTGATATTGCTGTGGTTATACCAGATCCACTTTACTATGAAGACCACCATCCAATTCCTTCAGAAATTTATCTGATTATTGAAGTTGCGGATACTACGCTGAGAACGGATTGCGGGATTAAAGCGAAAATTTATGCTGAGTCGGGAATTACTGATTATTGGGTTTTGGATGTGAATAATCGGCAACTCCACGTTTTTCGAGAACCGAGTCAAGAGGGTTATCAAAGTCGGGTGATTCTTGCGGATGGTGATAGTATTTCTCTTTTGCGGTTTCCTGATTGTTCTTTTTTTGTGCGGGAGATGTTGCGACCATTGGTGTCACTTTAACGCTTTTTTCCTGACTCCGCCAGGGGTTGAAACCCCTGCCTCAAAGCTGAAGTCCTCTTGCAGAGGACTGAAGAGTTCATTAGTTAGCAATTCTGCACTTTAGACGGTTTTATTGCAATAATTTGAGATTCTTCCCTTTGCTCAAAATGGCAAATTTACCTGGTAATCCGTAAGTTTTGTTAGTCCTCTTGAGAGGACTTTAGCTATCAGCCAGGGAATTCATTCCCTGGCGGTTTCCATTGGTGAGTAGCGGCCTCTTTAGCTTCTCAAACTAACGCCGAATTTCTCTACTAAAACATCGCGGACTTTTTGTTGGGCTGGTTCGACATCGGTTTCGCTCAAAGTTCGATCGCCCGCGCGGTAAACTAACCGAAAAGCCAAACTCCGCTGTCCCGCCGGCACGTTGTCGCCCCGATATTCGTCGAACAGTTCCACCGAATCCAGCAAACTACCCGCCGCCTTTTTCATCGCACTCTGCATATCTACAACCGGAACTTCAACCGGTGCGAAAAATGCAATGTCTCTGTCAGAAGCGGGGAAACTCGAATAACCCGCGAATTTGCGAGTTAAGTTGTTCGATCGCCCTAATTCACCCAACAGCACCGCTAAATCTAATTGAAACACGTAAACCTGCTCAGGCAAATCCTTTTCTTGCTGCAATTGTGGGTGCAACTGTCCAAAAACCCCTAAATGTTTGCCGTTTAACGATAACGCAGCCGTGCGGCCAGGATGCAAGCGTGTATTCGAGGAATCGCTTTGATATTCCACCGACAAACCCAACTCCTGAAACGCGCTTTCCAAGATACCTTTTGCTTCAAACCAACTCAAAGGTCGATCGCGCCCGGACTGCTGCCATTTCCACACAGTCGGATCGCCGCCGATAATCCCCGCAACTGCATCGGCTTCCTTCATTGCATCCCCATCTTTCCAGAAAATGCGGCCGACTTCAAAACCGTTTAGCGCCCCATTTCCCTGTTCCAAATTGTACTGGAAAGCATCAATCAAACCCGACAGCATTTCTGTCCGCAAAGCCGAATACTCCACAAACAGCGGATTCGCCAGTACAACCTGATTTTCTCCCTCAGTTTTCACCAAAGAATAGTGCATCAACTCCGTCAAACCGGCCGCCCGAAAAGCCGATCGCACATTCCGAATTGCCGCATATTCAGGTGACAGATAACCAGGTTCCGTTTTGCTAGGCAAAGTATCGCAGAAATTGTCATAACCGTGGAGTCTTGCCACTTCTTCAATTAAATCAATTTCCCTTTCTAAATCGCGGTAGCGGTATGGAGGAACAGTCACATTCCAAACCCGCTCTTTTTCCGTTGGAACAACTTCGCATCCCAAGGCGGTGAGAATATTTTTTACCTCTTCCGGTTCCAGATATTTAGAACCACCGATTTCTCCTCTTTTCAACTGCCCCAAAACCAGATTTACTCGGTCTAAACGCAATTCTAGCGATCGCGAAAAACTCAAATCCTCGCCCGAACTCGCCGTTTTCTGCACCGTCGCAGTGCCTCCAGCCAACTCCAAAATTAGGGCGACAGCGCGGTTGCAGGCCGTCGTCAAAGCCGCCTGATTCACCCCCCGTTCGTAGCGGATTGATGCCTCGCTACGCAGGCCTTGAGCGCGCGCAGAACGGCGAATCGTTGCCTGGTCAAAAATCGCTGCTTCCAAAACTAAATTTTGCGTTCCTTCGTGAACTTCTGTATCTTCGCCGCCCATTACCCCAGCTAAGGCAACAGGCTTGTCGCTAGCAGTAATTAACAGATTTTGAGCTTGCAAATTGCGGTTTTGTCCGTCCAAAGTTTTGAAGGATTCCCCTGTTTTGGCAAAGCGGACGCCGATGCTGATATCTTGAGTACCCGTGAAAGATTGCAGGCGATCGCGATCGAAAGCGTGCAGCGGTTGTCCCCATTCCAGCAAAATGTAATTAGTTACGTCCACCACATTATTAATTGGCCGCACTCCCGCCGCCTGCAACCGCTGCTGCAACCAAGCTGGAGAAGCAGCAATTTTCACACCTTCAATTGCCGTGCCGATGTAAATCGGGCAGCCCTGCGGTTCGGATATTTCTACTGCCAAACCAGGACTTTCTTTGCCCTCAATCGCCACATCATTAGCTTCGGGAATTCTCAAACTTGCCCCAGTCAGCGCCGCCACTTCCCGCGCTACACCCACCATGCTCAAAGCGTCAGCCCGGTTGGCAGTTGCTGTCAAATCTAAAATCACGTCATCTAAACCCAAAAGTGGGCGAATATCGCTGCCCAATTCGGGATTTTCTAACTCAAAAATGTGAATACCGGCTGACTCTTTAGCCAGTCCCAATTCTGCCAGAGAGCAAATCATTCCTTCGGAAGGAACGCCCCGCAATTTAGCAGGTTTAATCTTTAAATCAATAGTCGGCAGAAAAGTTCCGACAACAGCGACAGGCACGTAAATATCCGCCCTCGCGTTGGGTGCGCCGCAAACAATATTCAAAGCTTCTGGTTTGCCCACATCGACTTGACAAACTCTCAATTTATCTGCATTCGGATGCTGTTCGCAGGCGATGATTTTGCCCAAAACTACGCCGTTTGCCCACGGGCGGCGGTCTTCGATATCTTCGACTTCAAACCCTGCCATTGTCAGGGTTTCGGCTAATTCTTCCGGGGATATGCTCACATCCACCAATTCCCGCAGCCAGTTTAGAGAAATACGCATAATTTTGTCAGTAGTTAGTTGTCAGCGATCGGTAGTTATTAGTCATTAGTCGGCGCCGACGGGCTACGACTTTTGAGTCCCAGAATTTATTCGGGAAAGCTTTTCATAGCATACTAATTCAAATTTGTCAAGACTGTTATGGTACACATCCGCAAAAAGGAGGAATATGCCCAAAGGTCGATGTCTACAGGGGGATGAGTAGCATTCTCATTCCGAGAATGAGGTATGCTAGATACATCTAACAACGCAAAAAGCACTTAAGTTTAGAAAGACTTTACACAAAAAAGCACAACTTTAGCAAGTCTTTAAACTATCTTCAAGGATAATCAACCGAAAAAACTCACAGCAGCGAGATAATCAAAATAGGGAAAAGATATCGGCCTAAAAGACTTAGGTGCAATTCCAATTCGCAATCGAAGGCACAGCCTGCCGACAACTGATAGATTAGTATGTCTACCAGAAGCAGGAACAGGCAATTTGTGCAGTCGAGCGACGCTGACAAGATCAGAACAACATAGGCAAACTCAATCAATATGAGCTACTGCGTAAATCCGGGCTGTCCCCATCCTCAAAATCCTGCTGACTCTATTCTTCAGTGTCAGACTTGCGGTGCGCGGTTATTGCTGCGCGCTCGCTACCGAGTCATTGAACCGTTAGGGCAAGGAGGTTTTGGAGCTACATTTCTGGCAAAAGACATCTCATTGCCCGGTCAACCGAGTTGTGTAGTCAAGCAACTGCGACCCAGTAGTTCGTCGCCGCGAGTTTTAGAAATGGCGCGGGAATTATTTAAGCGAGAGGCAAAAACCCTCGGCCAACTGGGCGACCACCCGCAAGTACCGAGGCTGCTAGACTATTTTGAAACGGAACAGCAATTCTACTTAGTTCAAGAGTATGTTAAAGGCTCGACTTTGAAACAAGAAGTCAAGCACTCAGGCCGTTTCAACGAATCGGATGTTAAAAATTTTCTATTAGAAATTCTGCCAGTAGTGCAATATATCCACAGCCAAGGAGTAATTCACCGAGACATCAAACCCGCAAATATTATTCGCCGAATTCAAGACGGCCACTTAGTTCTGATTGACTTCGGAGCGGTAAAAGACCAAGTTAGCCAAACAATATTATTAGACCCCGCCGACCAAAGCGCCAACACGAAATTTTCAGTTGGCACATTTAGTTTTGCCCCCCCGGAACAAATGGCGCTGCGGCCGATATTTGCCAGTGACATCTACGCGGTGGGCATGACTTGCTTGTACTTGCTGACAGGAAAATCGCCCAAGGATTTAGATTTTGATGGAGTAACCGGCGAAATTGTTTGGCAGCCACACGTTCAGGTGAGTCCAAATTTTGCGCGAATTCTCGAAAAAATGCTGAAGCCGATGGTGGGGCACCGCTTCCAATCGGCAGCAGATGTCCTCAGAGCTCTCTCTGGCCAATTTGAAGACCCAAGTCTGATGGATGGCTTGGCAACTCAATTCAACGGCTCTTCTCGTACAGTTGAAGAACCGACAATATTTAATGACGAGGGTTCTTCGTGGTCACCGCCGAGGAGCAAAATCAATGAAGATTTACGATCGAACCACACCCGCATTGGTAGAACTTCCTTCAGCCAATCCGGGAACACGGGGATGCAGCCGAGAGTTTCCCGAACTCTGGCTGAGTCCGGCAGAACTTTGGGAACCGTTGGACCTTCTAGCGGCAATTTAGCAGCCTCAAAGCTATCGAAAGTTGCTCCTAAGTGGGATACCAACAGCTTGCGAGCGGCATATTTTAAAGGCAAGCGCGATTTTGCTGACTGCGAACTGTCTGGCCTGCAACTGCAAAAATTGCAGTTAGCGGGAAGTAATTTTTATCAGGCTAGGTTGGTGAAAGCAAATTTGCAAGCAGCAGATTTGTCGGGGGCAAATTTGGGTCACGCGAGGTTAATTCAGGCGAATTTGCGAGATGCTAATTTGACTGAGGCTTATTGCAGCACTGCCAATTTTGAAGGCGCGGATTTCCGAGGTGCTGACTTGACGGGGGCTTATTTGACTAAGGCGAATTTGCGGGGAGCAAATTTGTGCGGGGCGAATCTTACCAACGCTACAGTTTCTGAGGAACAACTGGCAATGGCAAAGACCAATTGGCTTACTGTTAAGCCGGATGGCAAGCGGATTTTTGGACTTTAAGAAGTCAGTAGTCAGTAGTCAGTAGTCAGTAGTCATTAGTCATTAGTCATTAGTCATTAGTCAGTGGGTAGCTGCTACGAATAAAAAAAGTCAACTGTCAACTGTCAACTGTCAACTTCCCACTCCCCCAGTCAGGTGAGTCGTCAGGAGGAAGCCCGATCGCCCCAAAGCCGCCTAAATTAACAACTAGGAATGGAGGATTCGATCGCACTAAACATGAAACTGCTCAACCCCCGCACTCGAACGCTTCTGTACACCGGCATCCTGGCGCTGGCCTACTTTGTTACCGGAAAACTCGCAGCGTCGATGCTGGGACTGGTGAAAGCCGAACCCTCCCCCGTGTGGCCGCCCGCCGGTATTGCTCTAGCGGCACTGCTACTGCAAGGGCGACGGATGTGGCCGGGAATTGTCCTCGGTTCCGTGCTGTTAAACTCTACCGGCGGTATACCCTCGGCTGTCATTGTCACATCGGCCTTTAGCGTTACCCTGCAAGCGCTCGCTGGAGAGGCTTTGCTGAGGGAGAGCGGATTTTCTACCAAACTCGATCGATTGCGAGATGTTCTGGCTTTAGTAGCGGGCGCTGTCATCGGGTCTACTTTGGTCGGTTCTATCCTCGGCAACTTGGGAACGTGCATTTTTGGTTGGGATCAGTGGAGCAATTTCTCTCGCAACTGGTGGACTACATGGCTCGGAGACGGCATGGGAATTTTGATTGTGACTCCTGTGCTGCTGACTTTAAACCACGCCGTTAATAATTTTAAATTTCCACTAAAACCCCGCATTATTTCAAATTTTATCGCACTTTTTAACAGGCAGAATAATCAATTACCACTTACCACTTACCAATTATTAACTACTAAGTATAGAGACAGAATTTCTGCAAGTGAAAACCGCTATAATCTTCTATTTTTAATTATTAATTATTCAGAAATAGCACTCTGGCTGACTCTCTTGCTGAGCGTTAGCTGGCTGTTTTTTTGCTCAAAAACACAAGCGGCGATCGCTCAGTATCCGCTGGAGTATCTGCCTTTTCCTCTGATAGTTTGGGCTGCCCTGCGGTTTCAACCGGCGGGAGCGATTTTTGCTTATTCGATCGTCTCTTACATCGCGATTTGGGGAGCGGTGCAGGGAGGTGGCCCGTTTTTGGCCAAAAGCGATAATCTCAAACAGGCGGTTTTATTTTTACAAGCTTTTACCGGTACGATCGCCCTTGTGGCTCTGATGTTGGCCGCCGCCGTAGCAGAACGCCAGCAAGCGCTGGTGGAGGTGCGTCGCACGGCGGCCATGCTGCGCGATCGCGAAGCTAGTTTAGCCAACGCTCAGCGCATCGCTCAGTTGGGCAATTGGGATTTAAATTGTGCCGCCCTCACAGCAACTGACAACTGCCAAGAATCCGCCGAACATCGTATATCCCATATCGAATTGCGGTGGTCAAACGAACTTTACCGCCTCTTGGGTTTTGCTCCGGGAACTGTCAAACCGACACCATCCGTTTTTTTGCAAGCCGTACATCCAGAAGACCGAGAATTGGTGGCGCGATCGCAGCGCCAAGCTATGTTTGAGCGTACACCATATTGCATTAACTACCGAATTGTGCTACCAGACGGCTCCGAACGCACTGTCTGCGAACAGTCGGCCATTCAGTCAGGGGCGATCGCCGCCACAGTCCAAGACGTTACCGAACGCCACCGCGCGGAAACTGCTTTGCGGGCGTCCTCCGATCGCGATCGCTTGCTCTCCGAAATCGCCCTGCGAATTCGCAACTCCCTCGACCTCGAAGAAATTCTCAACACTACTGTTGCCGAAGTCCGGCAATTTTTCAAGGCAGACCGCGCTTTCATCGGTATTGTGGACGCGGACGGGGTAAATCTTCCTAACCCGGTATACGGTAAGGTTGTGGCCGAGTCTGTGGATGCCCAATGCCGTTCTCTTTTGGGGTGGGTACTCGCTGACGAGAATCACCTCGAAAACCAGAAAACTTTTTATGCTAACAACCGCGTCCGATCTATCTCCGATACTGCTAGCGTTCAACTGGGCGTTCCAATTGCCCAATTGTACAGCGACTATCAAATTAGAGCGACGTTAAATGTGCCGATCGTCCTGGGGGATGAATTGTTCGGGATCTTGGCCGTCAACCAGTGCTCCGGGCCGCGCCAGTGGCAGGAATTTGAAATAGATTTGTTGGAAAAACTCGCTACCCAAGTGGCGATCGCTCTCCAGCAAGCTCAACTTTTGCAGCAGGTAAAAGCTCTCAATGCCAACTTGGAATCTCAAGTGCAGGAACGCACCCGCCAACTACAGCAAAAAATGCACGAGTTGCAAGAAAGCAACCGCCTCAAAGACCTATTTTTGCACGCAGTTTCTCACAATCTCCGCACTCCTGTTATGGGAATGTTAATACTGCTGAAAAATTTACTCAACAAATCGGCGTCTGATTCTCTACAAGATGTTCCGGTTTCTCGATCGATTTTGCAGCGCATCGTTCAAGCCAGCGAACACCAGTTGACTATGGTTAATTCCCTGCTCGACGCTCACGCTAGCGAGGTTAAAGGTATTGTTCTCAATACTGTACCGCTACATTTGCCGTCTTTAGCTTCAGCCATTGTTGCCGATTTAGAACCGATGCTGACCAAAAACCAAGCAACTTTGACTCAGGAAATCCCGGCGGATTTGCCACAAGTCAATGCCGATCGCCAACACTTGCAGCGGGTGCTAGAAAATCTGTTGACTAATGCTATTAAACACAATCCTCCGGGAGTCAATATAACTTTTAAAGCCGAGGTAATTGAAGTTGAAACAGTGCTAAGTTATGAAGAAAATTTACAGCCTTTAACATCGCCCAATAATCCGCTTGCCCGCTGTATCGCTAACCGGATATCTGCTGCGGGCGATCGTCCTAGGATCGGCGAGACAACCCAGAAAAATCAGGAAACCCTGGCCAAATTCAACCTCGACGGCAGTTGCAAAATGCCCCGCTATCAGGGCCAAATTGGCAATATCGGCAGCAAATTGCCCGGAGTCACCGTAAAAATGGTTCGCTGTACTGTAACAGATAATGGAGTGGGAATCAGTGCCAAACAGCGGGAATCTCTATTTGAACTTTACGTTCACGACCCTAATAGCCGACAATTAACAGGGCTGGGTTTGGGACTGTACCTCTCCAAGCAAATTATCAAAGCTCACGGCGGCGAAATTGGCGTCGAAAGCACTCCCGGCGGTGGTTCGACTTTCTGGTTTTCGCTACCTGTTGTCAACTCGGACGATCGATCTTTGTCAATATAAAATATAAAATCTAAAATCTAAAATGCTATGAACTATTTGGGCAATGCAAAATCCGTTCAGGCGTTAACGGTTTACGAGGTGTGGCGCGATCGCTTCCTCCGAGAGCGGCTGCGCCCTGCAGTCGGAATTGCAATCTTTTTTGCCTTCACAATAACGGTCTATTTTCTAGGCGAAAGATTCTTCGCTCGCCAGGAGTTTAAAAGTGTTTATTTGTACACGAGCGCTGCTGTAGAACTGGGTTTGTTGACCTGTTTTGTGTTGCAAAAAACCTCCTTCGGACAGCGCTATCCCGGTTTGCTATTTTTGGCTTTTTCGTGGTCGCTGACGGTGGTTGTACAGCTTGGGCTAGCTGTCGCACAAGCCGGGGAATTACCAATTTTTACCTGGATTTTAGCGTTTCTGATCCAAGCTACGTTGATGCCCGTCCGCTGGCGCCTCCACCTGATTTCTCAACTCGGCGTTTTGTGTTGCCACGTCGGGATAAATTTGCTTTTAAATCTAAGTTTTGCTAAGTATACTCCTTTTAAGTTGACCGGGTTGTACTTATATTTGTTTTGGATTTGTTTGATTTGCGATTTGTCGGTTTATTGGTACGAATGTCTGCAACGGAAAGAGTTTAGTACCAGGCGCGAGTTGGAATCTGCTTACCAGCAGTTGGAGGCGGCGGAGGCGAAGTACCGCAGCATTTTTGAGAATGCCGACGAGGGAATTTTTCAAAGCACTCCCGATGGGCGTTATATTACTGCAAATCCAGCTTTGGCGCGGATTTACGGCTGCGATTCCCCGGAAGAAGTGACGACCAAGTTTACTGATATTGAGCGACAGTTGTATGTCGATCCGGCTCGCAGAAATGAGTTTTTGCGATCGATCGAGGAAAGCGGCACAGTATCGGATTTTGAATCTAAAATTTACCGCTCAGACGGCAGTATTGTCTGGATTTCTGAGAAGGCGCGGGCGGTACGGGACAGCAGCGGCGCCGTGCTTTATTATGAGGGTTTAATTGAGGATATCACGCAGCGCAAACAGGCACAAGAATCGCTGCGGCTGTTTATCCACGCTCTTTCTCACGACTTGCGAAACCCGGTGGCGGGAATGTTAATGGTGCTGAAAAATTGGCAGACGAAACCTGGGGATTCGATCGCAATTCCCCGTTCAATTTTGGAGCGGATGATTCAAGGTAGCGAGCAGCAATTGCGCTTGATCAATTCGCTGTTGGAAGTTCACGCCGGGGAATTGCGCGGTTTGGTTCTGCACTGCGAATCGGTTGATTTGAGGGCGGTAGTTGAAGCGGCTGCGACAGATTTGGAGCCTTTAATGAATGAGGGGAAAGCTACTTTTAAAAATTTGGTGCCGGATGATTTGCCAGCCGTGAAGGCTGACAAGACTCAGTTATGGCGCGTCTTATCTAATTTAATTGCTAATGCTTTGAAACACAATATGCCGGGACTAAATTTAACAGTTTCGGCTCAAGTAATCAAGGCAGATAAATTAATTATAAATCAAAGCACAGCAAAACAAGACATCGACAAATTACCGCTTACCAATCCACAATCCCCAATTACCAATTTCCAATCCCCAATCCCCAATTCCCCAAGTGGGATGATTTACTGTACCGTTGAAGATGACGGGGTGGGAATATTGCCGGAACAGTGCGAACATCTTTTTGACCTTTACGTTAGGGGCGATCGATCCCGACACTCGGTTGGTTTGGGTTTGGGTCTCTATCTTTGTCGGCAAATTATTGGTGCTCACGGCGGCCAAATTGGGGTAATTAGCACTCCCGGTGCAGGCGCAAGTTTTTGGTTTACTTTGCCGCTAGCTGAGAATTTCAGGTGATTTTTTTGTATTTTTAATTACATTTAATCTAGCAATCTTGCCAGATATTTAGAACGTTATTAATTGCTGAAACCCTTGCGACATATGCTCTTCCTTCTGCCTGCGGCTATACTTTTGTTGTGCCGTCGCAGGCGCTTTTTGAGTGGCTCAAGCCAAATCTGTCGAGCGGACTATTTCGAGCGGACTATTGATATTAATTTAAAAGCGTGGTATACTTTCCAAAAGTTTTTAAAGGAAAAATAAATTTTCGATATTCACATTTTCTTTAGAAACATCATTTAATCTAGAAAATCTCTAAAACTAGATAAAAAATATGCAATTTATGTTTATCGAGCAAAGCTCAGGAAATACAGCTAAAGACAATGCAGCTAAGTACGACTCAGCTAAATATAACGAGCGGTCGTTCTCAACTTTAATGCGGGCGCTCCGTCTTTCCCAAGGTTACTTTTCTTTCGTTTTAGTCAACTGCAACTCGCTAACTTTGCGACAGCAAATAGTCGATCGGCTGCAAGTAAATTGTCCCGTGAAGCCCCGACAAATGTTTTTGCCCAAATCGGCGACAACTCTCTACACGACAATCGCAGAAGAAATAGACGGCGAAAAGCCTGCAGCTTTAATGATCCTCGGTTTGGAATCAGTGGAGCCGATCGATAGATTGCTCGTTTCTACCAATCTATTATGCAGCGAATTCAGCAAAACATTTTCGTTTCCCCTCGTCTTTTGGGTGACTGATGAGCTCCTGAGAAAAATCATTCGCACCGCCCCGGATTTATACAATCGGATGACAACTATTAGATTCATCAGTAATTAGTAATCACTCGATTTTAGATTTTAGATTTTAGATTTTAGATTTTTAACAGTCAACAGTCAACAGTCAACAGTTAACAGTTAACAGTCAACAGTCAACAGTCAACAGCCAACAGTCAACAGTCAACAGTCAACAGCCAACAGTCAACAGTCATTACTCAAGTGTTAAATTCCGCTTCCCAAATCAACACTAATTCTCGCGCCGCAGTTCCCTCAGCAGGAAAACTTGCCAAAAAGTCTTTATCCGCCCCCACGTCGTAAGGCCCTTCCTTAAACTCCAAAATCACAGTATCCTGTGTCAAAGCTACTAACGTGTGAATAGTGCCCTCTGGCAGTTCGACAGCGCGAGTCGGGCCGGCCGCGCTGACTCGCAAGCAGCGCAGGATTTGACCGTTTTCGTTCAAAATAACAATACCGACTTCGCCTTGAATCACCACAAAAAACTCAAAACCGTTAACTGCAGGCGGGCGGAGGTGTTGGTGAGGGCGGACGTAAGTGCCCGGTTGCAACACGTTGACAAACCGCTGCACTTTTTCAGACAAATCGTGGAAATTGTAGTTTTGTCGCTGGCGGGGACTGCGGCGGGAGGAAGCGGCAACTTCGTCTAGCAATTCTTGCGTCAGCAATTTGATCGGAGGAGACTGCACAACAGATATCCTGTATTTAATAGTTTATGAACAAATGGGCTAGTCTGGGATCATCGTTATCAGCATCTCTTGACACATGGAAATCGCAACTCAGGTGCGTATCACTAAGGCAATGCGTTTGTCAAGTATCTTTAGAAAAAGTATTAGCCCGATCGCCCTTTCGACTATTCTAGTCTGCGCCAGTAGCGTTTCTGCCTCGGAACCGAGGGCGGCACTGTTGGTTCAGCAGGAATTCCCACAGCAGCAACTTAAAGAAGAAATTCGCGATCGAGTTCAAGAAGAAGTTGACATTGCTTTTGGGCGCACGGCGGTACTGCTGAACGGGCTGATAATTGCCCTAACTTTGTTTCCGACAGCAGCCGGAGTCGGGGTTTGGTTTCTGTTGAGCAAATTGTCCAAGCAGACAACAATTGCGCGCCAAGAAATTGAAAGTCTCCATTACGATACAATCTCTCAATTAAAACTATTAATTTCGGACGCTGAAACTATCTTAGGCGAAATTCAACAGCAAAGTCACCCGGCAGAGGCAGAAACAGACTTGTTATTCCCCGATGCCCAAATTCAAGAATTTGCTCCGGTTAACTATGGCAATTACCAACAGTTATTGACGGCCGGCGACTATGCTAAACAGGGAGATGCTTGTTTCTTTGAAAACCGTTATCAAGATGCGATCGCAGCTTACGATCAGGCCCTGCAAATTCAGCCGGATTTAGCCGATACTTGGAATAACCGAGGAGTAGTGCTCACGAGAATGCAGCGGTATCCAGAGGCGATCGCTTCTTACGAACAAGCTACTACAATTCGTCCGAATTATCCCGATGCTTGGAACAATCGAGGCGTGGTATTGTTGGAGTTGCAGAAGTACCAGGAGGCGATCGGCTGTTACGAACAGGCAATTCAAGCCAAACCCGATTATGCCGATGCTTGGAACAACCGAGGCGTTGCTTTTTCCAAAATGCAGGAGTACGAACAAGCAGTAATTTCTTACAATCAAGCCCTACAAATTAAAAATGATTATACTGACGCTTGGAACAATCGAGGCGTTGCACTCTCCAAATTGCAACAATACGAAGCTGCGATTGATTCTTATGAAAATGCGGCGAAACTTCGACCTGACTTTTACAGAATTTGGTACAATAAAGCCCGATGTTATGCGCTACAAGGTAAAATTGAATTAGCAATTGAAAATTTAAAGCGCGCCCTCAATCTCAATCCGAATTTGTGTAAAGAGTTGGCAAAAAGTGAAGCTGATTTAGAGAAGATTCGCGAATACGATGCGTTCAAGCAGTTGATTAATTGATCGGAACTATGTAGTAGGATGCGCAATGGGCACATTACCCATCGCGAATCACGCACAACCTCATGATGTAGGGTGCGCATTGCGCACCTTACCCCTCGGTCATCACGCACCACCTCATGATTGCCGCTTAAATTGCAACTACAAATATTTCTGCAACAACAAACCCATTTTCTCCTTAGTTGCGGCCGGCACTTGATCCAGCCGTGTCAGAATTGCATATTTCAAAGCTGAATGCGACTCGGAAACGGGGGGATTTTCTGTTAACCTCCGTACTGTTTCTTGAATGACTTTTTGAGCATTCTCTGCATTGCGGTGCAAGTTTGCTATTACCATTTCTACTGTTACGCTGTCGTGATCCTCGTGCCAGCAGTCGTAGTCTGTGACTAATGCTAAAGTTGCGTAGGCAATTTCTGCTTCTCTCGCTAATTTTGCTTCCGGCAAATTAGTCATCCCGATGACTGTCGCCCCCCAACTGCGGTAAAGGTGGGATTCTGCTTTTGTGGAAAATGCGGGGCCTTCCATGCAGACGTAAGTGCCGCCCCGGTGCAGGGTAACGTCGGAGAGGTTCAAGGATTCGATCGCACTTGCTAACACTTTAGCCAATTCGCCGCAAACCGGATCGCCGAATGTGATGTGACCGACTATTCCTTCTCCGAAAAAGGTAGAAACTCGATTTTTTGTACGATCGATAAACTGATCGGGCACTACCATATCTAAAGGTTTCGCCTCAGCTTTCAGGGAACCAACCGCCGACGCTGAGATTAAATACTCAACTCCCAAACTCTTCATTGCATAAATATTTGCGCGATACGGCACTTCGGAGGGCAAAAAAGTGTGGTTGCGGCCGTGTCTAGCCAGAAATGCTACTGGCGTACCGTCCAATGTTCCCACAATTGCGGCATCCGATGGCGCTCCAAAAGGTGTATCAATTTTCACCTCTTCAATATCTTTGAGGGCCTCCATTTTATACAAACCGCTGCCGCCGATAATTCCTATTTTTGCTTGTGCCATTTTTACCCTCTGGTGGAGTTTTACCACAGTGATTCTATCGGGCCATCGTTAAGTTGGGGTAAAGATAATTGAAGATTTGGTGACAGCAGTCACCCTACATACACTATTTTGTCACCTAGGATGTGTGATGTGAATCACTAAGTACCTTCACAAAATCTTTAAAAATAAAGGTACATAGTTCTGTTAATTATTTTTAGCGTGTTAAGACCATGACAGTCAGCTCTGCTAACCTCTCCAAAATCTCGATCGAGGCGATCGTCGAGCGCATTTTTGCTTTTCGCCAAATTACCCCCCTTGACAGACGGCTGCTGAAATCAGCCATGCTAGCCCAGAAAGGTCTTAACGAAAAAGACCAGTGTCACATCAACCGAGTTTGTCAGGGCATCCAAAACGGATTGATTTTAGTTGTAGAATAAATTTGCAGCACTATCTCTTGCTAACTCAAGAAGCTATTTTAAAATTTATGCTTGAGTCTGTATCGGCGGGAACTGAGTTCGGGCGGTGTTTTACTATTTTTAGGTGCGCGAACCCTCGACATCACAAATAATATTATTTACATCTTAATTATCGCTCAAAATTTAACAGCCAAAAGCCTGTATAAGTCATGCCACTATCATCGGGCTGCACTAATAAAAAATGTAATCCTTTACTTAATTGCTTCCGCTGTTGGTAAATTTGGGCCGCGGCTTTCACCTCGCTATCTTCAAAAGTAGCCACAACCCACCTATCTACTAACCCAGCTTCCAATATCAATCCGTCTGGTTCTCCAGCAATATAATTCAAAGCAAAAGGTTTGGCATCCTGAAGCCATCTAGCCAATCGCATAGACTGGCGTCCGCCGTCAATCACAACTCCCGGTACGGGTACTGTTGAGGCCAAGCCCAAATTCAGCGGTAACAGCAATTCTGGCATTACCAAAATTGGCAGGGGACGGCCTTGGAAAGCCTCTTCAATGTCGCCGGCGGGTAGGGAAGCAAAACGCCAGCCATCGCCCCAAAGGTTTTCGGGTAAGGGTACGGGCGGCGGCGAGTCGAGGGCGATCGCGCTGTAAGTTTCACCTGTATAATTAGGCATACTCGAATATTCTTTGGCGCGTTGTTGCAGCAGCAATTTCAGAGCCGCAGTGCGCCGAGTCGCTTCTACCTTGACACCCAAAACTTTGCCCGCAGCTTCGATTAAGCCGAGAGACTGAGGCCTAAATACTTGAATCAATTCAGGCAAATTTTGGGTTTGAGCTTGCTGCTGCAACTGCGAAGCTAGCCAATTAGAATTTGCGTCCCCCTGACGGCAAACAGCGCTAAATTGAAAACTGCCTTCGGAGTCGCAAATTAAGAGTTCCCAGAGTGGTTTGCCAGTTTCGTCTTGGATAGGACGGCGGTAAAAATCGGCTTGCCAAATACGCATAAATAATTAAAAGATAAAATATACAACTCGATCATTTTAATATAGTTTGGCGCACTGCGATACAATACCGAACTATGAAAAAAGAACTTCGAGCGATATATTCTCAGTTCATAGTTGAGTTTTATTTGCATATCTAACACCAGTTAAAACAAAACTGCAACTGTAAGCCAGTGAGCCAAACCGTCGTAAGCTGCTACGCATCTAAACTAAATTATATTTTTGGGCGGGCGGGACGCCCACCCACAAGAATTTACTCGAATTTAATTGTCAAATTTAGATGCGCCTCAGCTTAGTAATCAGTAATTCCCAATTCTAAAATCTAAAATCTAAAATCTAAAATAGAATAACGGCTCGCTTAGCCATCCTCCCTTAGCAATTAGCCATTCCCAAATTTATTTAAGATGGCGAACCAAATACATATCCAATTCGCCCTTATTTTTAGCATAAATTTTTCCTCGGTATTCGCATTCAAAAAAATCTCTAACTAATTCAAAGGTTGCATGAGAGATATTGATATTTCCAGGTACGCCGGAAGATTCCATCCGAGATGCAGTATTAACTGTATCTCCCCAGACATCATAGGAAAACTTTTTATTGCCAATTACCCCAGCAAGTATTGGGCCTGAATGAATGCCAATTCGGATATCCCAATAAGGGATATTTTGTTGAGCTTTCTGTATTTTTCGCAGAGCCATGAACTGTCGAATTTCTATCGCACCAAGTACAGCGTCAAAGGCGTGTGTTGGGCGAGGCGTAGGAATTCCCGCCGCGCACATATAGCTGTCGCCAATAGTCTTCAACTTTTCCATAGAGTATTTATCCATCACGCGATCGAAATAAGAAAAACAATAGTCTAGTTCGTCAACTAACTCTCGCGGCTTCATTTTTTCAGATAACTGAGTAAAGCCTTTAAAGTCAGTAAATAAAACCGATACGTTATCATAATAAAGTGGTTCCACTTTGCCGTTATTTTTGAGTTCCTCGGCAATTTCAACCGGGAGTACGTTCAACAGTAGCTGATCGGATTTGTGCTTTTCGGCATCGAGATCGGAATAGAGCCTATTTATCTCTTTAAAACGTTCAGCATTGCGGATGGCTGAGGATAGTTGTAAAGCCAAAAGATAGCCAATCCGCAAGTCTTCTTGAGTGTAAGCTCTCGACTTTGTTGTGGCAAAATTAATTGTCCCTAAAACCTTACCTTCGCTTTCCAAAGGAAGGATAATTTGCGAAGCGTAGGGGGATAAAATAGCAGTAGCACCCGCTTCTTGAATTAATTGAGGTTGACGTGTTGTGAAAGCCTTGTGAATAGGGCCACCCTCTGGGAGGGCTGCAATATCTACAGGGATATGCCGACCAAATAAGGTCATGCAAGTGTTAGTGCTGTGCAGGCAAACGCTACAGTGTTCAAAGTCTAACAACCATTTGGCTTGCTTGCCTAGTACCCGCAAAATCTGGTTGAGATCGAGGGTGCGGTTAATGGCAGTGGCAACTTCGTTGACAGCGGAAATGCGGATGGAAAGCGCTTGAGCTTCTGCTAACAAACGGCGGGCTGTCAACAGAAGTTCTTCTCGATCTTGATCTTCTAGCCGATCGCCCATAATAGGGGTATACAATATAGATTACAAAGCATCTATTTCGAGGGCTATAGAATCGGTATATCGGTTGACAAAGCTAAACAAATCTGCTGTCGCAATAATCTCAAATATTTCTGAATCATCAAGTCCTAAATCCCGCAGGTTTTGGTAATCAGTTTCTGTCATTTCCAGGGGTTTTGTAGCCGCCAGCAAGCCAAAGGTAATTACGGCTTTATCACGTTTTGGCAAAGGGCAGTTGGCAAAGTCAGAAACTAGGGTTCGCAGTAGTTCTTCGCTCATCCCCAAGGCTGACAATCCGTGCAGGTGAACTTGGAGAGCGTACTCGCTATTATTTGATTGGGAAATAGCGACGCCGACCATTTCTTTAAGCGTGCGGGGTAAGTCTCCTTGCAGGATTGTTCCCCGGAATTTTTTCCAATTTGCTTCTAATATGTCAGGGTTGATTGCCATTGACTTGAACAGGTTGGGGACGATGCCAAACCCCAAGTCTGTCAAGATTTCTTCGTACACTGCTTTGGCTTTAGGATCGGTAAGTTGCTCGTATTCTATAAGTGGAAAGTGTGTCATTTTTGTGTTGAATTTTACGGCAGTTAATTGGGGTGGGAATTTACGTCTTTGTTATGTAATGCCCCTCAAAGGGCGACCTTACGACCTATCTTGGCTTTAGTCGGATTGATGATAAAATGCACCGCTGTCAGTAAACCGCGAATCATGAAAATGAGCTAGCAACAAATCTGATTCTTGAGGCTGGATTAAACCTGTAATTATAGCAGTAACAGGAACCCATAAAATTCTGTTGCGCTCTGGTTTTACGGCTAATTTTAGATTTTTCCAATGGTTGTTGTCAAGTATCGGCAATTCATCTGGCCCCACGGCGTGAAATCTTACAACAACTATTGAATTAGAGATTGCTGTTCTGTTCGCTAATTTTTAGGCTAAAAACACTGTTCGATCGAACTCCACAAATCGCCACAATCTTATACTCCGGCGGGGGCACAGGGGAAAAAACAAAATGCTGTGCGATCGAGTTTATTGCATTAATCAGACGCTCGATCGACAACCTATGCCTCAGCCAAGCTACGCTAACGCCTGCGACTGGAGTTATCATGGGTAAACTGTAAACTTCTATCATTGTCGCTGCATTTGCTATGAACCCTGCCCTGACTCAATTTGGCGCTCAGATGTCCCACCTTACGGGAGTTCGGGCAATTATGAAAGATATTATTGAAACTCTCAGAGCCGGCAGCGGGCAGGAGTTTATCAATTTGAGCGCGGGAAATCCGGTGATTTTGCCGGAAGTCGAGCAGTTGTGGCGCGACTGCACTGCGGAACTTTTGGCGGGCCCGGAATACGGCGAGGTGGTTTGTCGCTACGGTTCGAGTCAAGGCTATCAGCCTTTGATTGATGCGGTGCGGACGGATTTTAACCAGCGTTACGGACTGAATTTGACCGATCGCAATATTCTAATTACTCCCGGAAGTCAATCGATTTACTTCTACGCAGCCAACGCTTTCGGCGGCTACACTACCAGCAAACAGCTTAAAAATATTGTTTTACCGCTGAGCCCAGACTACACGGGTTACGGCGGCGTTAGCTTGATTCCCGAAGCGGTAGTCGCCTGCAAACCTACCCTCGATATTGATGCAGCCGCCCACAGGTTCAAATACCGCCCGGATTTCAGCCAACTGTCGATCGACCAAACCACCGGTTGCGTCATTTTTTCCCGTCCCTGCAACCCCACCGGCAACGTTCTCACAGACGACGAAGTTAAGAAAATTGCCGATTTAGCGGCCGCTTTCGACGCGCCGGTGTTCGTGGATTCCGCCTACGGCCCTCCCTTCCCGTCCTTGAATTTTACCGAAATGACGCCGATTTTTGGCGGCAATATCGTGCACTGTATGAGTTTGTCGAAAGCCGGATTACCGGGTGAAAGAATCGGAATTGCGATCGGCGATGAAAAACTAATTCAAGTATTAGAATGTTTTCAGACCAATACGTGCATTCATTCGCCGAGATACGGACAGGCGATCGCAACTCGTGCCATTACGTCCGGCGCTCTTGCCGACATCTCCATCAACGTAATTCGCCCGTACTATCAAAGTAAATTTGCGATCGTAGAAACCACTCTAGAACAAGCAATGCCGAAGGATTTGCCGTGGTTCTTGCACCGGGGCGAAGGAGCAATTTTCGCGTGGTTGTGGCTGAAAGATTTGCCAATGACTGATTGGGAACTGTATCAAGAGTTGAAAAAAGTCGGCGTAATTGTCGTGCCAGGAAGTTCTTTCTTCCCTGGTTTGCGGGAAGATTGGCAGCACAAACATGAGTGTTTACGCATTAGTTTGACTGCAACAAATGATGAGATTGAAACTGCAATGAAACGCTTAGCTCAAATGGTTGAAAAGCTTTATCAGTCAGTTGACAGTTGACTGTTGACTGTTAACATTCGCAATACTTCGGGTACGCGGTTCCTGAGCGACTCGTGCTGAGCGTAGCCGGAGTAAGTCGAAGGGCTGTACAAGTTACCAATTACCAATTACCCATGACCGCTGAACATGACTTCTTCCTTGGCCGATCGACTACAATTTAAAAAATAATTAGCAGCGCGGTGGGTTATGGCAGTGCAATTACTCAAAAGGTTGTTGACAGTAGAAGAATATCATTTAATGGGCAAAGCTGGTATTCTTTCCGAGGGCGATCGGGTAGAACTGATAGAAGGAGAACTTATCCAAATGGCAGCAATTGGAACTCGTCATGCTTCCTGTGTAAGACGATTCATCGGACTTTTCAGCGAAATTCCCAGTAACCGGGCTTTTCTGGATGTGCAAAACCCCATCCAGTTGAGCGAGCGCACCGAACCTCAACCTGATGTAGTATTGCTGCAACCCCGGGCTGATTACTATTCAACAGCACATCCAGTACCCTCAGAAGTTTTGCTGTTGGTAGAAGTATCCGATAGCACGGTTGATTACGATCGAGATGTGAAAGTTCTTATTTACGCTCGATCGCTCATTCCTGAAGTCTGGCTAGTAGATATAGAGGCACAATGTTTAGAAGTTTACCGCCAGCCGACTCCTAATGGTTACAGTTTAATCCAAAAATTTTGGCGAGGTCAACAAGTTGCGTCGCTCGCCTTTCCTGATTTGGAAGTGAATATCGATTTCGTACTCGGATAGATTCGGATTAGAGGTTATAGAAAACATTCCCAATTACCCATTCGCAAATTAAACCACCCGATAAACAAAACTCAGAGTTGCCCAAACATTCACATCCAAAGCCCAATCGTCCGTCGATATTCCCACTTTCTGCACCCCCGGAATGCTAGCGGCGTGCAAATCTTCGAGTACCGCCCGCGCCACATTTAAAGGATTCAACAACACTCGAATTGGCAGGGCATCCCTCGTTTGCTGCATTTCGGCTTCTATGGCAGCCAGAGTTTGAGCGAAGGGACTCTCACTAAATATAATCATAATTTCTGCAAGTCCGATCGGCCCAGATACCGCCCACCCCATCGCCCCAGCCGCCGGCACGGTCACATTCTCCCCAGGAGCGATCGCCCGCGACATTCCTCCCACAGCATCTTTGCCTTCAGTGCCGAGCACGGACAGCCGTCCCGCGCTGTCCGTGCAAAACACCGCAAAGTAAACCGGGCGCTCGCTGTCGTTATACAATCTGTACCGAACTCGGCTGCCTTCTGGCAAACTTAGTATATGAGCGCTTGCGGATTTCTCACTTTCCCCGCTCAGCGGTTGCAGCCGATAATCACCGCCGGCCCGCACCGGCTCTCGCTGCGCCACAGCCCGCGCTTGCGGTGCGAGAGTTGCCAACTCCGCCCGCACCTTCAGGCGCGAAGACCCCTCATTGGCTGTCAGCCGTAGCAATTTCCCCGCGTGCAGCGCTTTCAACTGCAGAGTCAAGCGCTGCACCGCCACCTTGACTGCTTCTCCCCCGTCGCCCTGAGTATCGGGAATCAGCATTTGAGCCAAAGAAAACAAACCGTAACGGCTTTGAGACAAAGCAGGCTCGTGAGGCGAGACTGTTTCGGCTAAAGTTGTTTCCGGGACTCTGCCGAACCGACAGTCAGCCAATTGCTCGCTGCCTACCGCCGAAACTTGCGGCACAGTCGCAAAGGCGCTAGTAGCGTCCACCCGCTCGATGCGTTCCAAACCCGAGTCCAAAGCTACTGTCAAACCGATGTTTCGCGGCAATACCCGAATTTCTTCCCTCACCACTTCGCCGACTGTTAATTCGCCGAAAGTTCGATCGAACCCGTCTAAAACTTGGGCTTTAGCAGAGAGGCCCGTGCGTCCCCGCAGCAAAAGCCTCGCGCCCTCCGAGGAATCCACAGCAAACACAGAACCCGCGCCGCACTCCAAAACCCCCGGCGACAACCCGCCCAGCCACAACTGCACAGTTTTGCCTCCATCTTCCACCGCCGTCACAGCGCCGTCAGATGCAGGCGAATTCAAGATTAAATTTGAAAAATTCACCGCCGGCGCGGTTGTTAAATCGTGATTGAGAATTTGCGGTTGCTGCGATAACCCCGCGATTTGCTCGACTTTACCCGCCGCCCGACTGAAACTGACGCTGAAGCTGCTAGCGGGAGTTGCCCACCACAAAGTTTGGGTGAGGGCGTAGGTAAACAAACCTGCGGTAAATCCGTTCCACTCTTGTTCGGCGGCGAGTTGGGAATTCGCACCCGCGGCCAGTATGGTGGCCGCAGGACGGAGAGTTGTGCGTGAGTGCAGGTCTTGAGCGAACGTTAATTCTCCGAGGCTTGGCTCGCCGATGGTGGGGCGGGGGCGGGAGCGAATGCGAAAGTTGCCGTTTGTGGGGAAACCCCGATAGGGGTAGCTGGTGTCGAGGATGGCGATCGCATTTTCTGTCGCGAGCGATCGCATCAACAGCAACAGCGTTTCCTCTAAAATATCGTTCACCGCCCGGTTTGCTAACAACGGCAAAACATCATCCGCCGGCACCAAACTGTTGTGCATTTTTCCGGGAGACTCGGCCAAGCTGACTCGACTCCCGCAGCCGCTAAAGTGAAAAACTACCACGTCACCGGGTTTTGCTTGTTGAGTCAAGTGAGTTACAAAAGCCGTCTCGATATTCTCCCTCGTAGCTTTAGCGTCAGTCAAAGTCAAAATGTCTGACGGCACAAACCCAAACCGATATATCAGCAATTCCCGCTGCAATTCCACATCCGTGACGCAGCCGTGCAGGGGTGAGTCTGGATATTTGTCAACGCCCACCAACAAAGCCAATTTGCGGGCTGTCGGCTGGGCTAAGGCTTGGAGGTAGCGATCGCCCAACCGCAGCCACAAAGCATCGCTGATGCCGATGGCGGCCAGCACCCGGCCAGCTTGCTGCAAAAATTCCCGCCGCTTGAGTCCCATTTTTAAATAGCTTTGAATTTTAAGTTTTGAATTTTCAGTTAAATTCCCCTCAATAATTTTAGGGAATTTTATTAGGGTGTGAGTGTGTACTATTAAGATATTTTTTTTTACTTTTAACTTTTGAGCTTTAAGTTTAAAACTGTAAAATTTAAACTCAAAACTCAAAATTCAAAACTCTTCAGAATGTCGCCCACACCAAAGTTGGAGATTTAAATCTCGTAACTAAAAATATTCATTGCCTTGGCTAATTCTGCGGCAACTTCCGGCCGGGAAAACTGGGGCGGCGGCAATTTTCCAGCGCGCAGCATTTCCCGAACTTTGGTTCCCGACAAATGCACCCGTTGTTCGGGAGTGCTGGGGCTTGTTTTAGTTGTAGCCATTTGTTCTGTCAGCGTGCAATAGAAAGCGTGCTCGAATTTCATCGGCACAATTCCCAATTCTCCCGGCTCAAATTCATCAAAAATATGTTGGGCATCGTAAGTGCCGTAATAATCGCCAACTCCAGCATGATCGCGCCCCACGATAAAGTGAGTGCAGCCGTAGTTTTTGCGGATTAAAGCATGAAAAATTGCTTCTCGCGGTCCGGCGTAGCGCATCGCCGCCGGATTAATTGCCAAAATTACGCGATCTTTTGGATAGTATTTTTCTAGCAGAATTTCGTAGCAGCGCATCCGCACATCAGCCGGGATGTCGTCTTCTTTTGTCGTCCCGACTAGCGGGTGCAAGAACAAGCCGTCTACTGTTTCTAAGGCACATTTTTGGATATATTCGTGGGCCCGGTGAATGGGGTTTCGGGTTTGGAAACCGACTATGGTTTTCCATCCTTTTTCTGTGAACAGCATTCTCGATTTCGCCGGGTCAATTTGGTATTGGGGAAAGCGGACATCTAGTTCGCGTTCCAGCAGCCAAACATCGCCTGCGAGGTTAACGGGCCCGGATTGGTCTACTACCTGGACACCCGGGTGTTTGAGGTCGTCGGTGCGGTAGACGTTGAGGGCTTCTTCTTCTTTACTGTAGTGATATTTTTCTGCAAGTTCCAAGATGCCGGCAAACTCGCCCGCTGGGGTGTCGAGGCGCACTAAAGTTCCTGCTTTCAGGGGGGCGGCGACTTCTTCTGTTACTGAGAGGGTGATGGGAACCGACCACGGAAGGCCGTTGGAGAGGCGCATTTGTTTAACGACCGATCGATAATCAGCTTCGTTCATGAACCCTTTGAGGGGACTCAGGGCGCCGATGGCGATCATTTGCAGGTCAGAGATCGATCGATCCGACAACTGGACTCGCGGCAGAGACTCTGCTTTGTCGAAAAATTCTTGTCTTTGGTCTAGTGTGGCAATGCGGTTGACCAGGGTGCCGCCGTGAGGGGCAATGCGGTCTGAATGCTGGCTCATGTCGATTTGAAGTTGTGGGTTTTAGCTGCCAGAGTATATCCTACCAAAGTATTGTTACAATTAATTAATTAATTTTCCTCACTAAGTCGGCACACATGGTTTTTAATGTTGGTATTAACCATAATTTATTCCGCCACTCATGACACTTTATAATTTATTAGTCAAATCTATCGATTTCTGGCAAAAGCATTCAGGATTGAGCAATCTCATAACTCATACTATTTATTCTAAAATCCTAGGCTCTGACTCTTGAGTTATCAATTTAGGTAGACGCCAATGTCGGTCAATTTAGCGAAGCGATAACTCGCGAATTCAATTGTACCTGTTACGCCATAGAAGCCGTTCCTTCTGTGTATTCTCAACTCCCAGAGAATGGCTTACTTAAAAAGTTTAATTATGCTATATCCGACCGGAACGAGCCATTAAATATATATATTTCAGATAATAGAGAATGTAACAGTATTAGTCAGGAAGCTGCTAGTGCCTACGGCCTTCAGGGAGAGATATCAGTGGATGGTATCACTTTAGAAACTTTTCTGAACAAACAGAGAATCGAGTTAGTTGATTTGTTGAAGATAGATATTGAAGGTGCTGAAGAAGCCGTTTTTAACTCAACTAGGGATGCCACGCTCTGCACTGTTAAGCAGCTCACTGTAGAGTTTCACGATTTTGTGCCAGGTTCTATTAGCACTGAGGAAGTTAACAAAATTACCAACCGGTTAAAAAGATTGGGTTTTATCTGCATCCCCTTTCCATACCTGTTCCCTGACATGGATATCTGTGACTTCTTATTTATCAATACGAATCGATGTAAAATTCCGTATAAAGACTGGCTGGGTTTTCAAATGATTAAGTTGCTTCTAACAATAGAAAAAACTTAATCATCTCTAGTCAGTTCCGCTGGAAAGCGCGAACAAAGTATTGCCCATTAGCGCGGTAAATAAATCGACGGCAAAGTCGATCGTGATCCCCTTTAAATCTATCACTTTTATTTGTCTACAATCTGCTCTGGCATGGCAATCAAGCAATTTAGTCCCGGGTTCCCCAGATTCATTCCTTCGCAGACTCAGGACAGGAGTAATTCTCCAATCCCAAATCCCAAATTCCCAATCTAAAATCGGCTGACCATTTTTTCATGAATCATCTTCATCTGTGACAATTCTTCTAGCAGTCCCTGCGGTAGAGGAATTTTCACAGCTTCCAGCATACTTTGAATCCGATGCCTCCAATCGTGACGGGCTAAACTCTCCACATAGTTGCGTTTGTAGATAGAATTAAGCCTCACCTCGTCCTGTAAAAGTTCATTAATCAATTCAACACTTTTTTGCGGGTCATCGGGCAACTCAATAGTAGCATCTTCCCAATTCATCAACTCATCCATTAGAGGTGTAGTTGGACGCTTCCCAACTACCGCACCGCCAGTCGCAGTACCATAAAACCAACGCAGTGTAATAAACGAGTAAGGAAACTTACGCATACCAGGATAGGGATAGAGCGTGTCAAATGCCAAGGTGAGTTTGCTATGTCTGAGAATGTGAAATAGCAGCCGAGTATCTGGCTCGTCTCTACGCATTTCGTAAGGCAATTTAGGAAATTCCTCTGCCTTCCTGGGCGTAGATTTATAGTAAATTTGTTCGGAACCAAGTTGATTGAATTTATTGAAAAACACAGTGTCATACTGTGAGGGTATCCGCCCGAAGCTTGCTAAATCTATTGAACGCTTGAGTTGACACGAACCCTGAGCGAGAACATCAGCAGCAAAAGGGATCAGCGATACTGGTATACCAAAACGTTTTTTCAGTTCATCTATAATTTCAGGAAGTGCAACGAATAAATGATCTAAATGATAGACATTTTTTGAATAAATTTCCGGTGCCCAAGAATCGAAAATATAAGCGATGACAACATCAAAACGCTCCCTCCACTTAGGTATACTTGAGAGTAGTTCCAGATATGCTCCTGATATACCAATCATCAGTAAAACATTGGGTTTGTCCGACAATTGAGGTAAAAGTGGTAAATTATATAAACCTGTAGTAGACTTAACAGCTTTACGGACTATTCGACTGGCTAGCGGATAAAGTGTGGATGACCACTGGATTACATCGCGGGCAGATGGTACCAAAAGTTGTGCGTTGCAGGTTCGTACAACAATATTTTCTAATTCATAAACTGGGTCCCAGGATACATTTGAGACTAAAGCCCGTGAAGAGAGTACAAAAATATTCATAGCTAGTTCATTATTTGAGTAGATTATCCGAGCTATTGTACTGAATCAATAAAAGAGTAGAGTAGATAGGTTCACGTTTGCACTGCATAATTTCCTGGATGGATTCCCCAATTTACCCAGCTAATCGCTTCTTTAGCCGTTAGCGAAGCCCTCGAAGAGGATCGCACTTTTGGCGGCACTCGCAAGGCATGAAGGTGTCCCGTACTCGGACAACTCATATTTAACAAATAAATTGGCTCTCTGTCAATATTATTCTCAATTTTTAACAAAGTATATTCTTGCCAAGTATCCAATTCTGTTGCTTGCAATTCTTGACAAATTCTCGGATAGCCGATCGCCTGAATCAAAACTCGCCGCACTTCGGCATTATGTTCTGTTAACAGCCATGAAGCTTGCCAAGACTGTGGCGGAACTTGACCGATTATTTCCGGTAGTCGGACGCCACGATAAGAGTCTACACTGAACTGGTCAGCAAATTCAACGGCTGGTTGACATAAAGCGTGGAGCAAATATTCGCTGTCAAAATGAAGTTGGATCGGGCGATCGCACACAAAGCACTTTTTCTCAAACGGGTAAATCCAGCCGCAGTTTTCCACTAAAGATTTAAAGGCTGACTATAAAGGGCGATCGTACTCTAAATTTAACACTGAAATGCAAACATCCACCCAACTGCCGTGACAAGCGGACAATTCTGAAACTATGTAGTTATTGTTGTAAAATTGGCGGTTCAGGATGCTGTCACAACCGCTCTCTAATTCGCCGATAAATCTGTTGAGAATTTCATCTTTAATTTGACCGTGCAATTGACCCATCAATTGGTCGAACAGCGGGTTGTAAAGTTTGCTGTAAAGTTGGTTTTCCAGTTCGCTGCCGAGTTGATCCCTCAATTGATTGTACAATTCATTGTAAATTTTGTTGCGAATTTCCCGGCCCAACTCGCTGCCAAAATCGCCTTCCCTGAGCGGTTTAAAAGCTTGCAAAGCAGCGTCAGGGCTGTCACAGAAAATAATTTTTGGTTCAGGAAAGCCGATGATGTTGTAGGCGGTGTTGATGGCGGCTGTAGCTTGCGGGCGATCGATCGGTTTTATCGAAAGTCCAATTTGTCGCCACTTCTCGCGATAAATCGGAATTAGCGCTATTTGTTCAGGAGTAATTGAGATCATTTGTCCAGCTAGATTATTTAATTGGCGATCAAACTTTTTCGCTCTCGCCTCCGGTCAAAAAATCTCAGTAAGTTTGTAATTACAAGGGATTTTTACCTACAAACCTATTTTATTATATTCGTCAAATTATTGGTATAAATTAACGATTGTTTGCAAAACCCCTAAAATCATAGGAACATTATCGAGACAATAAACATCAACATCAATAATTAAATTATTTCCTTCTAATTTAAGAAACCGCCAGACAACGCCAGTAGTTACGCAGCCATATATTGCAGGTATGGAATTGTGTTCGCGTTCGTTAAATAGCTGAGCAGCTACCATTTGTGCTGCACACTGTGGCAGACAAGATTCTATTTCTGGGCCTTTCGTTTGTCTCAAGGCCAAAACCGGAACTTTAATTTCAAAATCCAACGGCACGGAAGAGAGTAGAAAGTCGCATTCCCCATTCAATCCCAGCTCAGCATCTACATCAAATGACCAACCAGAAAAAAGAGAAAATTGTCTGTTGTTCCTTTCTCTCAATTCTAACATAATAGGAGAAATAATCCGTTCCGAACGTTCTTTGGCAGTTGTAACAGCAGTGTGAGAACTAATTTCGATGGTTCTCCAAAACCATTCGGAGGGTTCTAAAGGCTTAACCTTCGCACTCAAAATAGGACTGAGTGACGGTTCCAATCCAAATCGCTCTTTTAATTGTTGGAAAGTAAAGGATTTGTAAGACATATTTCTCTAATCAGTCGGTGAAAATAAAGATTACTTCGAGATAGAAAGCGAGTGGATAAATTCTAAATACGATTGTATAAAAACTTCCACGAAAGAAACCTGGTTTCTGCGAAAAATCTTGGTTTGGTAGCGAAGTTTCTAGGAAGAAACCCGGTTTCCATCGCGTAAGTCCTAATATAGCAACCCTTGCAGAATTGGTAAACCTCTCTTTTCTTCCTTCTTTCCTCTTCTTTCTCTCGCCCGATCACTCAATCCTTCTTCCCTCTTTCTTGCTGCTTCTTTCTTCTATCCGTTACAAAATCCGTTGCCGAACTTCCTTCTAAACATTTAACCACTCAAGGAGTACCCTGGGCGCCGGTAACAAAATCATTAACAAAAGCCCGATCGCCAGCAACCCCAAAAAATCCCGGCGATTATCCAATTCACTGACATCATTCAGGGCTGGTTCGTCGTTTAGTGGCGTCAAAAACAAAATAATCGCCCACAGCAGCAAACCCTGTTCCAAAAAAGAAAGCAGCAACATACAAAGTCTAGCAACTTGCCCGATCGCCATACTCGCTCGCTGGCCGAACATCGCGTGTACGATGTGCCCGCCGTCGAGTTGTCCCACCGGCATCAAATTAAACGCCGTCACGATCAAACCCAAATAACCCGCCACCGCTACCGGATGCAAATCGATCGCAGTTTCCGCATTCAAACCACCGCCCAAGGTTAACTTGCTCAAGAGAGTCATCAGCAGCGAAAAATTGGGTTTGAAAGAGTCAAAATTTAACATTCCCGACTTGTCAGACAGCGGTACAATAGTCGAATGATTCAAACCCCAAATTAATAATGGCACTGTCGCCACTAAACCCGCAAGGGGGCCGGCAATGCTAACATCAAATAAAGCTCGGCGGTGGGGAATTGGGCTCCGTATTTGAATAAAGGCGCCAAAAGTTCCCAAGAAAAAAGGAATCGGGATAAAATAAGGCAGAGTCGTGCGAATTTTGTAGAATCTGGCAGCTAAATAGTGGCCGGATTCGTGAATTGCTAAAATTGTAATTAGAGCCAGCGAGTAAGCCAAACCCTGGAGCAACATTGATGGGTTGGACTGCAAAGCTTGTTCAGTAACTCCGGCAAGTCGCGTCCCGACAAGCGTAGTCGTAAACACCGTGATCAGCAGCAAAGCTAATGCGAAAAATGGCCGAGTTACAGATTCGGTTTTGACAGGAGTTTCTTCTGATTGGTGGCTGGGATTGGGAACAATAGCAAAAAAAGGTTGACCGCTCAAGCTGTTTTGAAATACTACTAAAAAGCGATCGCCAAAAAGCCTCTCCACATTCTCCCGAATTGCCTGATAAGCCGCCTCCGGGTTCGTCCGCAACTGTCCGCGACAAATTACAGCCTGCGGCCGAAATTCCAAATCTCGCAGAAAGTAAATTGACCAAGGAAAACAATCGCGCAAACTCGCTTCTTCTTCTGCATCTATAGGGCGCAAAGGCGGTTTTGGCTTTACAGGTTCAGTCTCCGAGTCTGCTACCTGCTCAGCAGTTTCGGCGGTAATTTTCTTGCGCCCCAACTGTACCAAAAACCAATACAAAAAAGGGCAAACCAGAAAAGGTATAATTACCAACTCAGGCGGTACAGTTTTGCTGGTACCGTAAACTAAAATCCAACCACTCCAAATCAGCGCCGGCGCCATCATTACCAGCCACAGCAGCCATATCGGAGTCCGGGTGATGCGGCTGGTGCCGTTCTGCAACAAGTAGTACGATATCAGCCCCAATACGAACAACCATAGTAAAAAGAACATAATATTTATCCCATTCCCTTCTGAAATACTTCCTTGAAACAACAGAGTTTAGTCTCCAAACAACCCAGGCCCGTGCTCGACAATATCCTTGCTTTCCCGCCTAACCGGGAAACTCTGGGTGCAACAGCCTATTTCATTGTAGAAAACCAAACTAACATCCTGGTGGATTGTCCCGCTTGGGATGAGATTAACCAAACTTTTTTGCGGGAACACGGCGGCGTGCGACTGCTGTTTCTCACCCACCGCGGCGCTATCGCCAAGGCGCGGGAGATTCAGGAAGCCACGGGGTGCGAGATCCTGATTCAAGAGCAGGAAGCTTATTTACTGCCGGGTTTGAAGGTGACGGTTTTTGAGCGAGAATTTGTTGTGAGCGATAGAATCAAAGCATTTTGGACTCCTGGCCATTCTCCTGGTTCCTCTTGCCTTTATCATAGTGGCAGCGGTGGAGTGCTGTTTTCGGGTAGGCACTTGCTCCCCAACCGAGAAGCCGCCCCAGTACCGCTGTTGACGGCAAAAACTTTTCACTGGCCCAGGCAAATTAACAGCGTGAAGTCAATTATCGATCGATTTTCGCCAGAAACTTTACAGTATATTTGTCCCGGTGCAAATACTGGTTTTTTGCGGGGAAAAGGAGCGATCGATCGAGCTTTTGAGCAATTAGCCAATCTGGATTTAGCTGTTTGTTTGCAGTCAAAACCTGAACCCTAAATTTATGCTGCAACATCAAAAAATGATCTGACGCGCTAATTATAGCGGTAAGGTGCGCAATGCGCACCCTACATTATTCTTCAGTAAGGTGCGCAGTGCGCACCCTTATAGCGGTAAGGTGCGCAATGCGCACCCTACATTATTCTTCAGTAAGGTGCGCAGTGCGCACCCTAGATTATTCTTCAGTCTCAAGCGAGAGGGACGAAAGTTTGTATAGTGGCGCTTGCAACCGCCTATTCTTATGGAAAAAACCGAAAAACAAAAAATGCTCGCCGGCGAATTGTATTTAGCTGCTGATGAGCAATTAATTGTAGAGCGCCAGCGAGCCCGCCGCCTCGCCAGAACTTACAATTCTACCCGCGAAGACGAACCAGACAAACGGTTAGAAATTCTTGCAGAATTGTTCGGTGCAGTTGGGCCAAAAGTTGAGATCGAGCCACCTTTCTACTGCGACTATGGCAGCAATATTTATGCTGGAAACGGGTTGTACATGAATTTTGGTTGCGTGATTCTCGACTGCAATCGAGTTAACATTGGCGAAAATTTACTGTGCGGCCCCAACGTACAAATTTACACCGCTCTTCACCCCACAGACCCGGAAATTAGACTTTCTGGCCAAGAACTCGCGGCTGAAATTAATATTGGCAATAATGTTTGGATTGGCGGCGGCAGTATTATTTGTCCAGGAGTCACTATTGGCGACAATAGCACGATCGGCGCAGGCAGTGTTGTTGTCAAAGATATTCCCGCAAACGTCGTGGCGGCGGGGAATCCTTGCCGAATCATCCGGCATCTACCTTGATGTGGTACGATCGACACACTCGTGCGATCGGCTCCTTGGAGCTTAACCCAAAAATTTTAGGTATTAGAACGGCCGGTTTGAGATTTTTTAGGTAAAATTCCCGAAAAAAACCGTGGAAAAAATCTCAAATCTCAAATCTAAAATCGCTTAATTTCTCGTTCCCAGTTTCCACACTACCAAGCTTTTCTTATGACGACTGCAACAGTTTATCCCAACGCTCCTGATCTCTGCACCGACGACTACATAGCAGTCGGTGTAGCTACCTGCTTCATTAAAGAAGAAGGCGAAGTTTTTGAAGTGCAAGTAATCGAAGCTATTCCCTCAGCAGCTTTAGAAGCAATTTTGAAGGGAATTCCCACATCTTATTTAATGATTTGCGGGACGACTTTGGGAGCCTTGCTAGACGGCGAAACACCCAAAATGTTGCCAGAATTCCCGACATCCGCTCAGTTTAGCGAAGAATTTGCCTTTCGGGCGATCGCTGCTGCCCGCACTTACAAAATCCGCCCCCAAGCTCAACTTCACATTCCCTTGGGAACAGTTCGCAACGACTTTACTTACTCCTTAGAACGTAAAAGAGTGCTCAACTCCGAGCGCGTCATTCGCACTGAAGACAATGTGAAACAGCACGAACACACTCACAAGGTTCTGTAAACCAATCCTGCAACTGGGGCAATTTAGCAGTGCCTCAGCCAGCGGATGCACCGAAAATAGTTTTGATTGTTGAGATGTAAATTAAAGATTTAATAAGTTTTTCGTTCATTAATGAAGGAAAAACTTTTAATATTTCGTTATTAAGGAATACTGCGGACTGTTCGGACTGTTTTTGATTACCAACCGTAAAATAAGAGTTTCAAGGCGATTGCGTACTGGAAATACCCACCGAAACTCAAGGGTTTCAGACTACCTACGAACTAAAAACTGTCTGGACTATTGATTAAGACACACACCAAACATCTCAACCTAAAAAGTCTACTACTCACATCACCTAAATAACATCAATTATTAACGACTGTAAAAAAGAATTAAGTAGTTGATGATTTTTTTTAAGTGTTCAAAAATGTGGTATGATATTATTCCTGTTTAACAAAGTGATATCAAATCGGTAGCCTCGGAATTAATATTACCCACCGCTTTCGACACGGCAGTGCCGTGTCCCTACAATTAATCAGGGTATGGAAACGGCACTGCCGTGTCCTTTATATCATAAGGAGTGCAACCGGAAACGATAGGAGCCGCTCGGCGGGAAAAAATTAAAAAATCCCCGCAATTATTGAATGCTAGTAGTTTAAGACTACTGGCAGGCGGGCGAGTATATCGTAGGTGAGCTAAGGATTTCAATCTCACAAATTGGTCAAACCATGCGAAGCTTTGCGAGAGTAAAGTGGTGGAAATTAACTCGAATATTGCCAGCAGAATTAAAGGGCAAATACCATCTTGGGTACCAAACTGCGCTCTTAATTTTGGGGGTAACAATTCTGGCAGCTAGCATCACTGTTTGTATTAGCTATCAAAGCGTTCGCCGCTTGATTATCACCAAAAGCGAGCGAAATGCTTTATTAGAAGTTAGGGATCGCGCCAACAATATCGATCGCTGGCTCGGCACTAGAAAGGCTGAGATCGAAATCCTCGCCCACACTCCTCCCGTTCGTTCGATGAATTGGTCAGTGGCAGGGCCTTATTTAAAATCGGAAGTAAATCGACTGCAAGAATTCCAGCACTTGGCATTAATTGATCCCGACGGTTCTTATTTCACCACAAAAGTCGGCAGAGCGTTGATTAATGTGAGCGACCGCCAATACTTTAAAAAGGCAATGGCTGGGGAAGTCTATGTTTCAGATCCTACCATTTCTCGGACGATCAAAGGACAAAGTATTGTTCCCATTTCGGCTCCGGTGTGGTCGAATTCGGCAAATTCTATTGATAAAACAGCACAAAAGCCGATCGGAGTAATGAACGGCGTCATTAGCATTGACCGCATTGCCCAAGTAGTAAGAAAGTTGGAATATGGCCCCGGAACTTACGCTTTTGTTCTCAATTCTCAAGGAGTGCCGATTGTGCATCCCGACGCTCGGTTAATCGGAAATATCGACAAGCCGGCTCCCAGTCTTTTAGAGTCCGCAGATGCTAATTTGGCGAATGTAGCCCGGGAGATGGTTTATCAAAAAAGGGGCATTGTGCTGACTCAAATCAACGACGCCAGAGTTTATGTGGCCTATCTTCCTTTAGAACAAGCTGAATGGTCGATCGCCCTCGTAATTCCCCGCGACAATCTCGAAAAAGAAATTTTTCCTTTCAAGATACTAGCAGTAACCGTCGGCATACTTGCCGCCGCAGCTATTCTCGCAGCAATTGTGGCGCTCAAGCTGTTTGCCCTAAATTGCATTCGCAGTCGCACAGAAGGCCTTCTCCACCGCTTGACCGGCCGCATTCGCGCTTGCTTGCACCTCGATCGCATCCTCCAAACTACAGTAGACGAACTCGGTACTTTACTGAAGCTCGATCGAGCAATTTTCGCATGGTACGATCCCCGACAAGATACTTTAAAATTTGGCTGGGAATATTGCCGGGAAGGTTTGCCGGGGCGCTTGGGAATCTTTGGTGTTCCAGGAGGGCCCTCTGGAGATTTAGCTGCACGGCTTCACCGCTGCGAAACGATTCTGCTACATAACACCGCCGCCCCTGATGCCACAGCGTCTCAGGAACACGCCCATATCGAACTCACAAATAGTCACTACGCAGCAATACCCGTACTAACTCAGAATCATCGCCTTGGATATCTGTTGGCCTGTGCAAATCGGCGGTTTGCAACTCCCGACGAGGTGGAAGTTTTGGAAGCAATTGCCGACTCGCTGGCGATCGCAATTTCCCAATCCCAACTCCACGGGCAAATTCAAGAAGAACTCAAACTTTTGGAAGAAGTATTAGCCAAACTCAGAATCACCGAAGAGCATTTAGTACAAAGTGAAAAAATTACAATGGTGGGTCAACTCGCCGCCGAAGTTGCCCAGGAAATTAATAACCCGATTAACTTTATTTACGGCCGCCTGATTCACCTCAACGATTATATCAAAGATTTGCTCCATATAATTCGCCTCTATCGAGAACAATATCCCGAACCTGTGCCGCGAATTGCAAAAAGAATAGAGCGTTGCGACCTAGATTTTATCAGCCAAGAGTTGCCGCAAATCCTCAAGTTTTTGAAAATAGGAGCCGATGGCATTCGCCAAATAGTCCTGGCTTTGAGGAAATTTTCACTTCCTGACGAAGCCAACAAAGAACACGCCAACGTTAATGAGAGCATCGACAATATTTTGCTGTTGCTGGCTCACAGACTGGAGCAAAAAATATTAGTAGTCAAGGAGTACCACAATCTGCCGCCAATTTTGTGTTATCCCGGTCAACTGAGCCAGGTATTCGCGAGTCTCATTATCAATGCTATAGATGCAGTTAAAACGATTGAAAACTCGGCTCAACTTATTACAATCAAAACCGATATTGTCGAGGAATATACAGGCAGATTTATTGTTGTATCGATCGCCCACAATGGATCTATAATTCCGCCGGAAATTCAACCCAGAATGTTTGACCAGTTTTCCCCTACTAAATCCTTTAAAAATTTTACAGGGTTGGATCTGTCGGTGTGCTATAAAATTATTGTAGAATTGCACGGCGGCAGCCTGACAGTTGCATCTCCGGTTCAACCTAAAATTAAATCTAAAACTGGGGGCGGTGCTGAGTTTACGGTAAAATTGCCGATCGTTTGATCTCGCATCTTGCCGCCAGGGAAACCCGTCATATCAAATCTGTTAGCATCGGAATTATTCCTATCTCTCTTCTCTTTATCTGCGTGAATCAGCGTCAATCCCTTGTCATCTGCGGTGAAGAAATTCTCTTTTTTGACCGCAGATACAGGCAGATTAACACAGATTAACGCAGATGAATTAGATGGATTTCGGTTGATTGCACCATCTGTGATTGTTGACTGTTGACTGGATTTTACGTCTGACGATGGTACCGGAATTGATATCACAAATCTTGCCAGCAAGCGGCGCGAAAATCTTAATGTGGCTTCACAGTCCAGACTTTAGTCCTCATCAAACGGAAGGCTGAAGTCCTCACTACAAACCTCACGATCATTTGTTAACCCAAATTGCTATGATAGGATTAGGGAAATAATAAAGGTGCAACCACAGCCAACAACCAGCCTCCCATTACCAAGACTTCCACAACAATTAATAAAATATTTCTGTTCATTTTCAAATTAAGAGCGATCGACCAAAGAGCGAATTTTCTTCCACCAAGCAGCCGGCGAATCTTCCGGGCGATATGCGGCATCAAACATCGACAAAATTAGTGGAACCCCCCCCACCTTCGCACTCATCAACAAGTGCATTGCCAGACAAAATACCAATACCACCCAACCAGAAGCGTGTAAATAATACCAAACCTGCGTCAATTCCCCAGCGGGCAGCCATTCTTCCTTAACCATACTGCCAGAAGCGATCGCCCAAGTCAGTGCCAGCAACATCAACGTATTCACAATCCGGTGCAAACTGTACCACCAAATCGGTTTTCCCAACTGCGTTAGTTTCCCAAAAGAATCCGGCTGCACCAAGCGTTTTTGACCGGCGTGGAAACTGTACAATGCAAAAGCCGGCATTATTCCTAACAGCAACATCTTGCCAAAAGTTCCGTGAATCCCGATAATATCTGCAATCTGAGGTACGGAGACTTTACCAAACCGCCCATCGTAGGTGTTGTAAACCAGAAATGCGCTCAAAATTGCTAAAAGGGCGATCGCAGCGTTAACCCCATGCAGTAATCTGAGCAGCAATGGCTGGTAGGGTCTAGATTGCGGCATAGTCGATTCTGCTACTTGATAAATAATCTTTTACACAATACAGCTAAGCTCTGATTTTTTCAACCCTCGTCAATTGTGAAATAAATGTGATTCAAAAATGAATAGATTATGATAAAAACGCAATTGTATCAAAATTTAGTGTAAACTAAAACGGTCAAGAGAAATATTTTATTTATCACACATAACACTTTACAAAAATGGATGCAGCCACTACCATATTACTTTCCTTGGGACTAGCAGCAGATGCTTTTGCGGTTGCTGTTTCTAGCGGTTTAGCAATCAAACACATGAAGGTCAATAAAGCTTTAAAAATTGCCTTATTTTTCGGAGGTTTTCAAGCTTTAATGCCCGTAGTGGGATGGTTGATCGGTCTTAGTTTTAGTTTTTTGATAACACCGATCGACCATTGGATAGCTTTTGGGCTTTTGAGTTTCATTGGCGGGAGAATGATTTATGAATCGCTGCAAAGCGAAGAATGCGAGAAAAAGTTCAATCCCTTAGATACGGGGACTTTGATAACGCTGTCGGTGGCGACGAGTATCGATGCCCTAGCAGTTGGCCTCGGATTTGCTGTCCTGAAAGATTCTATTGCTCCTGCGGTGACTGCGATCGGATTTATTACTTTCTTTTTAGCCTTTGCAGGCGTGTTTATCGGACACAAGTGCGGCAACTTGTTTGCTAATAAAATTGAGATATTGGGCGGAGCAATTTTGATTTTTATTGGCAGCAGAATCTTGTTTCTGCACTTGACAGAGGTGCCATTAGTTATGGGTAATTAGTAATGAGTCAGTAGTTATTAGTCGAATAGTGACATCAAAGTCTCTGGTGGCTGCAATTACCAATTACCAACTCCCAAAAAATGCTATAACAGCAATATTGCGTTAAAGGATAAAAATTTTGTGCTGAAACTTTACGGCGGAGCCCGCAGCAGGGCCTCAATTGTCAAGTGGTATCTAGAAGAAATAGGAGTTCCCTACGAATTCGTCATGCTGGATATGCAAGCAGGGGCACACTTGCAGCCAGAGTATCTCGAAATTAACCCGATCGGCAAAGTACCGGCAATTGTTGACGGAGATTTCAAACTTTGGGAATCCGGCGCAATTCTGCTGTATTTAGCTCAAAAATATGGTAAAATCCCCGCGACTTTGCAGCAGCAAGCTGAAATCGTGCAGTGGGTCATGTTTGCTAACGCCACCTTGGGGCCGGGAATATTTGTCGAAGCAAGTCGCGATCGCGAAACTCCCAAGTTGTTAAAACCGTTAAATGAAATCTTCGAGAAACAGCCGTTTTTAATGGGTGATGAATTTGGCGTCGCCGACGCAGCAGTCGGATCAATGTTGGCCTACATTCCGATGATGCTAAAACTAGACCTCAGTGCTTATCCGGCTGTTGTAGATTACATCAAGCGGATCTCAGAAAGACCGGCTTTCAAAAGTGCGATCGGCGGTAGCTGAAGGAAGGCACTACACGGATTTTGACACGGATACACGGATGAATTATTGAGGGTGAGTCAGGAGTCAGGAGTCAGAGGGCTGAGGAATAAAACTTAACATCTAAAAGCAGGGGCAATTCTGGAATTGCCCCTGCTTTTATTAAAATCAAACTTATCTAAATCCGACAGCCGCCTGCCAAACAAAAGCCAGCAGCAAGAAAAACACGGGAATGACCGGCAAAACATTAACCAAAGGCTCAAAAATCGAATAAGCTTCGGGCAGTTTTGCTAAGAGTAATGCAGCTTCCATGAATCAACCTACCTATCCAACACAATTTTCATAATTGTCGCATATCTTTACCCAAGGCAATCACGATCGATCGACTCTCGGTGCAAGCCAGTAGGCAAACTCTTCAGTAAATCGATCGGCCAAAATCGCCTCCCGCATCCTTCCCGTAAAGCGAATCAACTCCGTCACATTGTGAATCGCTAGCAAAGTATACCCCAGCACTTCGTTAGCCCGCGCCAAATGAGCCAAATAAGCCCGACTGAATTTTTGGCAGGTATAACAAGGACAAGACTCATCCAGCGGAGCAAAATCCTCCCGGAACCGAGCATTTTTCAAACTCCAGCGTTCCCCACCCACAAAAGCCGTCCCGTGGCGGGCCAGCCGAGTCGGAATCACGCAGTCAAACATATCTACGCCACTCGCCACCGCCAACGCCATTTCCCGATAAGTCCCAATCCCCATCAAATAACGCGGTTTATTTGCCGGCAACAGAGGCGCAGTCACCTTCACAATCTCTGCGATCAAATCCCCCGATTCCCCGACACTAACGCCGCCGATGGCATAGCCTGGTAAATCTAAATCTACCAACTGGTTCGCCGCGCGCGATCGCAAATCGGGGAAAACGCCCCCCTGGACGATTCCAAACAAAGCTTGATCCGGGCGCGAGTGAGCTTGAATGCAGCGTTGCAGCCAGCGGTAAGTGCGATTTGTGGCAGCCTCCACCTCTTCCCGCGTAGCGGGGTAAGGGGGACACTCGTCAAAGGCCATAATCACATCAGCGCCCAACTCATTCTGAATTTCGATCGATCGTTCCGGCGTCAAATTAATCATGCGGCCATCGCGGGGAGAGCGAAAAGTCACCCCATCATCAGTAATCTTCCGCATTTGGCTCAAGCTAAACACCTGAAAGCCACCCGAATCCGTCAGCATCGGGCCAGGCCAAGCCATAAATTTGTGCAATCCACCCGCGCCTGCGACAATCGCTTCCCCCGGCTGCAAGTGCAAGTGATAAGTATTTGCCAAAACCATTTGAGAACCCGCCGCCTCAAGATGTGCCGGGGTCAAAGTTTTGACATTAGCTAGCGTCCCCACTGGCATAAATTTAGGCGTTTCCACAACACCGTGGGGAGTTGTAAAAACCCCTGCACGGGCTTGGGTATGGCTGCAATTAGCCTGACATTTAAAAGTAAATCTCGCGTTGTCTTCAGTCATTAGTCCCCGACGATCGTTAACCGCTACTCGGCTGTCCGTGTTATTTGAGATGTTGCACCATTCTCAATGACTTGTTTAGGAACAGGCTTTTCGGCCTGTTCCACAAGAAAATGCACTCTTTGTGGAACAGGCCGAAAAGCCTGTTAAGCGAGAATGGTGCAAGATGTGAGTGTTATCTAATCTATTGTTGTTGACATCGCGACAAAAAACTCATTGCCCCGCCCAAAAACGGATACAAGTTTCCGACAATCGTCGTGGAGGGCAAAAAATTTTAGACCTTAGTTCTAACTCCCAGATTCAATGCTGCCAGTAAATCTAAAATCTAAAATCTAAAATCTAAAATCTAAAATCGACTAGACCCCACCCAAAAACGGATACAAGTTTCCGACAATCGTCGTGGAGGGCAAAAAATTTTAGACCTTAGTTCTAACTCCCAGATTCAATGCTGCCAGTAAATCTAAAATCTAAAATCTAAAATCTAAAATCTAAAATCGACTAGACCCCACCCAAAAACGGAGACAAGTTTCCGACAATCGTCGTGGAGGGCAAAAAATTTTAGACCTTAGTTCTAACTCCCAGATTCAATGCTGCAAGTAAATCTAAAATCTAAAATCTAAAATCTAAAATCGACTGACTGACGATTAAAACGGGGAATCATCGTCGTCCAATTGCAGATCCCAGTTGCCTGAGAGTACCTGATCGACAACCGCATCCAAAGCCGCAGCATTTAAATTCCGGGCGAATTGCTCTTGCAAAGGATTGGAGAGGGGAATTAACCGCAACTGCCGTCCATCTTGAATCAGGTCAAAATAAGCACCATCGACCGGGGACTGTTTAAGTTCCAGGTAATCAAAACTATACACGTTCAAATAAAGGGCATGATTGGCAATCAGGGTAGAACGGTGGGGGTTGGCGAAGACTTCGAGTACATAACCTTCCCCTTCGCTATAAATCTGGCCATCTTGTATGTGAACGTAGCGAACACGTCCTAAATCAAACAGCAATCTTTTGATATCGCGCTTGTTGACGACAATCCCTGTATCGATGATGCAAGGAGCAACTACCCTGTTATTCAATTGATCGTGACTCATGTAGTAAAAGCCTCTGTTGTAGTATTTTCCCGTCTTGAACATCAGGGAGTTAGCTAGAATTCTTGGTACGGGAAACGCGGATCTTGAGTTTAGTCATTTTAGATAGGGAGCTTTGGGATCGCTGCCGACAGAGGTTTTCCGGGGAAAAGAGCCGGCGACAGGAGGAATGCTCGATCCAAAAAACTAGGGTGTTACAGTCCAATTCTGGCACACACTAATCGATTGACAACTGCATACCAGATGAAAAATTTTCTATCTTATGGTGCATGATAAATGGGTTCGCTCTACGATCGACTTTTTCCGGAATCAAGGCGCTGCCATCGCAGCCGCAGTCGCTTTTTATACTTGTTTGCCCGTACCAGTGTCTTGGACTTTGGAGTTTCGGGGCATTGCCCGCTTGGCACCGGCGATCGGGCTTTTGATTGGGGGGATGCTGGGACTGGGGGATGTTGGGCTGCAGTTGTTGGGAATGCCTGCTCTGACTCGATCGGCCTTGGTGGTAGTCTCGGGCATCGCCGTGACTGGCGGGCTGCACTTAGACGGGGCAATGGACGCGGCGGACGGGCTGGCTGTACCCGACCCGGTACGCAGGCTGGAAGTCATGCGGGACAGCGTTACAGGGGCCTTTGGGGCGATGGCTGCGATCGCGATCGTGCTGCTGAAAACTGCTGCTCTCTCGGACTTGAATAACTATCGGTGGCTGGCTTTGATGGGTGTCGCGGGTTGGGGGAGGTGGGCCCAACTGGTGGCGATCGCCCGCTATCCCTATCTCCGGGCCGAGGGTAAGGGAGCTTTTCACAAGGAATCGATTTATTCTCCTTTTGATTTTATACCGGGAGTGCTGTTGCTGCTGAGTTTGAGCGTGGTGCAAGTTGTCTTGGAGGGCGATCGGTGGCTGTTGGCGGTGGGGATGGCTTTGGGGGGAAGTGCGATCGGAATTTTTGCCGGAGCCTGGTTTAACCACCGTTTGGGCGGCCACACGGGCGATACTTACGGTGCTGTCGTGGAGTGGACGGAGGCTTTATTGCTGTGTCTTTTAGCGGCCTTGGAAGGGTAAGTTATGCCATGTTGCCATAGTTTTAGTGAAGACTTTAGTCCTCAATTTACCAAATAACGACGGTTCTAGCAGGTGGAAATCCGCACTCAATACCAATGGTTTTCATCCTGTCTGCCTTCAAATGTCACCCTAGATTAGATACAGCAAACCTCAAACTTTAAAGAAAGCTATGGGATACTTTATTGCTGCGATCGTCCTCGGAATGTTAATTTGGGCCCTGTTCGAGATTGTCCAAACAATCCGCAATTGGGAAACGAATCCCGAAGAGACCACCAGCAAAATTCAAGCTGAAATGATCCAAGAAACATATCGCGGTCAATTTGGTGGCGATGCGCTGGAGGGAGGGGGTCAGGCTGTCGGAAACGCACTCCACGCCGGCCACTGCGCCGCCGAAGTTGCAGCTTGCGAATCTGCTCCAAGTGCGATCGGTCATGCTCTCGAAAGCTTATCGCACCTGCTGCACCATTAGCACAAAATTGACCGTATTTTCATACTAAAAAAACCGGGCTTTTTCACCTCGACCCCTGGCTGTCTAGGCATATTTTGGTAAAAAAACCCGGTTTTAAATCAATGGAAAATGCCACTGCCAATTTTCCATTAATTATCAATTTTTACGCTTTCGGCTCAACCCAAACCGTCATCCCCTCAACCCTCAAACCTTTGCCGCGAGTGCCGCAATATTGACCGTTAGCAGTAACAGGAGTATCGCCCACATTCTGGATGTGAGCCGTATAAAATACGTCGTATTTATCAGCTTGCGACCCTGTCAGGCGCGCGGCAAATCCCTCAATGCGCTTGGCTTTGCCCCGGAAACCGGCCAACTCCCCTTCTGAGATCCAAGCAGTATCGCCAACTCCTTCAACGTGAGCCATGTACTGCAAATTTAAACCGGCAACGGGAGGCTCGATTTTAATTTGAAATCCTTCGACGCGGCGGCCTTGAGCTTTAGTACCCGCATATTCTCGATCGCTAAAAGTTCGATCGCCAATTCCTTGAATATGCGCCAACACTTTTAAACCCACAGGCGCCACTGTTTGGGAACTCGCAGACTGCGCGATCCAAACTTTGATGCCCTCGATTCTCAAAGCTTTGCCGCGAGTGCCGCAATATTCGCCGTTGGAGGACACGTCGGTGTCGCCGATATTCTGAATGTGAGCGCTATAAAATACGTCGTATTTATCAGCTTGCGGCCCGCTCAACCGCACCGCAAATCCTTCAATTCGTTTCGCTTGACCCCGAAAACCCGCCAATTCTCCCTCGCTGAGCCAAGGAGTATCGCCAACACCTTCGACGTGAGCCATGTACTCGACATTTAAGCCGGGAATGGGCGGATCGATATTAATTTGAAATCCTTCGACGCGCCGCCCTTGACCCTTAGAACCCGCGTATTCTTGAGAACCGAAAGTTCGATCGCCAATTCCCTGAATGTGCACCAAAACTTTGATTCCCAAACCGCCCTCTACTGCCACCGCTGGTTGAAGGTTCCGGGGTGCCCCAAAAACAATGTTCCCCGAACCGGTTGTCGGGAGAGACTTAGGTACTTCCACGCTGGGAACAATAATTACCTCGTGCATGGGGGCAGAAGGTGCAGGGGATTCCAAAATCTGGATCGGTGGCGCAACTGTAACTTGTTTCGGTGCCACATTTCCTGACGGGATGACAATCACTTCTGGCAAAGGTTCGGCGCTGATTTTTTGTTCGGGCGCTGCTTTAAATGCGGGTTCGATTTTTGCAGGTGCTGCTTTTACCATCTCAGCAATGGTTAATTTGCCTCTGGAAATGGCTACGGCTATTTGTTTGCCAAAAGCGGCGCTGACTGTTTCTTCGAGAATGACCCACTGTTCGTCATCTAATTTGTCTTGCTGTTCCACCAGGGCGAGCACTGCTGAAACTGGGTGTTTGCCGCTGACTAAGGATTCTGCGTCGGAATGCAGTTGAGTTGGGGTTGATTCGGAAATCGCGCGTTGCAGTTCGCGGGCTCTGGCATGAACTGATTGTAAGGGTGCGAAGTCGCTTTGTTCGCGGTGGGCGATCGCCAATACTCGATCGATCACTTTCAATGCTGCATCGCGAATTTCTGCTTTACCTTCAGAAGCTGCGGCAGTCTCGACTAAGTTTTGAATGTCTTTGAGGGAAGCAATTTCCCCCGGTGCGATACCGGATTTGTTGAGTTCGAGAGCTTGTTTTTGGACTGCGGCAAAGTTGCGGCTGTAGGTGGCTACTTCTTGCAGCAAGCTGTCAGAGGGAGGAAGACCGGAGTCTTGCAGTTGTTTTGCTGCCATTAACAGGCGATCGGCCAAATTAGCATAAGTTTCCGATAGTCGGGCTATTTGTTGTAGCAAATCTTTATGAGCTAGTTCCATATGTCTTGCAGTAAATATTTAACTTGCTGATTATAGACGTTGAGCGTCTTCTGAAGGTACAAGGCAGTAGTCATCAGTTATTAGTCGCAGGGAAGAATAAAAATGCTCTCCCTCTCCGACTCATCCACTCGGACACTCTCCGACTCCCCCACCCAGACACCCGGACACTCTCCGACTCCCCACTCTCCGACTCATCCTCTGGCATCCCCCGCGTGATTGCCGTCACAACCGTGCAAATACTTAGTCACACTCTCCGACTCCGGCTGTCACGAGTGCCCCGTAACAATGTCACACATATCGAGCAATAGCCGTCACTGCTGATTCTGTGAAAACAGTTGATACTGAGGCTTGAACCAATAAAACCCCGAAGTGTTATGGTACTAATTCGCGATCTCGCCCAGCAAGCTCTGGCTCTAGGCTATCTAACCCTTGAAGCCGAAAATCAACTGCGGCGGATGTTAACTACCACCCAGTATGAATTGGAAGACTTAAATGCTTTTATGGCTTTGCAACTAGCAGCTATGTCCGGAGGAGTGAAACAAGAGTCTCGCGAGCTGAAAAAATTTGAAAGCTTTGGTGAGACGGCTTCCGAAACTTCCTGTTAGTAATTAGTTGGCTTTTGATTAGTTAAAATTTAGTAAGGGACATTTCTACCGTGCAGGTTCGTGAGGTTGTAAAACAAGCTATTGCCGCTGGATATCTGAGTTTGGAAGCAGAAAATGAAATGCAGAAGATTTTTTCCTCAGCCAAGTGTGACTTGGAAGATTTGAATGCTTTTATGAGCTTGCAGTTAGCTGCGATGGCGGGTCGGGTGAGGCAAGAGTCTTTGGAAGTGATAAAAGTGCAAAATTTTCAGGATATAAATTAATCAGTTTTATTCAGTTTGGTGGAGAGAAAATATTAATTTTTAGAGTAAAAAAATCATATAATAATTGAATCTTGCTATTTTTTATGCTAAAAAAATTAATAAAAGAAATATTGCTATGTGGGTTCGATCGGTATTGATAGAAATCCACTCAAATTTAAATAAATATTTAAGTATCTAATGGAGACTCAAGTCCTCAAAGGTCAGGCTTGGATGACCAGACGTGTCAAGGTGTAGTCAAAGTGTTTGCTCCGTAAAAGTTGAGCATTATTCTTGAGATGTTATTTATTGTTAATTATCTATCAAATGGAGAAGATTTATCGATCGTCCCACGCAGAGATTTCAAGCGTTTGAGCGACTATTTCACCACCTTGACAGGTGGAGCTTGGATGAGTGCCAACAATTTATGATAAGTGATTAACTGGACTTGGTATGAAATAGTTAATATTATGTAGCCTCAAGCGACCGCAATCAAATTGGTTCGTAGTGACGAGGGAAGTCCTCATAAAACTCCCTCGGGCTTCCGTCGTCACTACAAACTTTATAACGGTTATTTTACCAGACCTTATATAAGGACTGAGACTATTTCCTACGACTCCGACGCTCTAACTCTTTAATTACTCTCAGAACAAACAGCGACATTAAAGCGCCAATTAATGCCAGTTGCCACAACCCGCATCCTGCCGCAGTTCCTAAAGCTGCTGATATCCAAATAGCGGCAGCAGAGGTAAGCCCGTGAACTTCCGGTTTGCGTCTTTCCTGCTGAGAGTCCCGCAGGATTTCTCCGCCTCCCAAAAACCCAATCCCGGCAGCAATGCCTTGAATTACGCGCGCTACAGCATCTCCTCCGTTTTCATTTTTACCCATTGCCAGCGGCATTAAAACAAACAGTGCAGAACCCATACTAACTAGCATATGAGTTCTCAATCCCGCTGGTTTGTTTCTGAGTTGGCGCTCCCATCCAATAATTCCGCCAACAAACATGGCTAGGCACAACCTTAATAGTATGCCTAGCCAATTATCGGGAGACCACAAGTTAGCGATCGACAATGTTTTACTGCAAATAATTAATCCGAAGATTCCAATATTAGCGGAGTACGATGTCCGATCGCAATCTCACTGCCAAATCTTGTTCCGGGCGAATCACGAGTACGTCAACGCTGCGCCGCCCCAACAATACTCCCGCTAAAGCGCCGATCCCAGCGCCTCCCAATACTTCTTCAGTCGCGATGGCTTTGTCGCCCGTAATGCCTGCTAGTGCTGCTGCTGCTGCTGCACCCAAGGCTGCACCTTGCGCTACTGAACCTGTACCAGCACCTTTTTGAACTCTTTCGGTTCTGGTAATAACTCCCGAATAGCCGTCAATCCGATAGCGTTGGCGGCGGCTGATAATTAACTCTTTGGCAACAAATTGAGTACCGATTTGATTGCCTCTTCTGACAGGTTGCAGTGCCCCGACAATCTGGCTGCCTTCGGGGATTAAAACTCTGCCTTCAGGTGTGCGGATGTCTCGCGCCACTGTTAAAGTTAAAGGTGCAGTTTCTTCGCGGGTGACAACTATTTTGTCTTTTTCATAGCTAACTGGAATTACACTGCCCGACGGAATTCGGATGCTATCAAATTGTGAAATTCGTTGTTGGGCTTCTGCGGGAGTAGCTACCACCAGCGGGGCGCTGGTTCCCACTGTAATGCCCAATGCGAGGATTGCTGCTGTTGCTGAACGCCATTTCTGAGAAGTAATCATATAAATTGTCTCCTTGTTGCGGTTTTTGTTTACTTAGGAACGCAATACTGCTAAATTTGTTTCTTGTTTCGCATTCATCTGATGTTTTGATTATGGCAGGCTGGAATTCTACAAGTTGGGAAGATAAGGTAGATAATCGAAAATTTTAAAATTTGGAAAGATCGAGAAAATGGGCAAGATGGGGAAGATAAGGAGGATAAAGGAGAAATTTCCATTCATCCTCCCCGTTAGCCTCTAATTAGTTAAGGTGAGATTCCAGCACGAAGGCTGGGCTCACCAGGTTAATTGTTGAGAGCGTTTAAAGCTAACAATCCAGCACCGAAAGCTGGTTCGTATCGGGGCGAAATTACCTTAGCCTTTGGGGCGATCGCACTTATGGCCGCTTCAAACCGACCTCGGCAATTTGCCTCGCCGCCCCACACACCTCCTACGATCACAATTTCAAATTCTTCTGTTTGGTTAAATAGCCCTGAAATGGCTATTTTTGTTGCATAGGTTAATTCTGCCACAGCATTATTGATAATGCAGTCAGCGACGCGATCGCCCTCTGCTGCTGCTCCTTCGACAATCGGCGCTAAAGCTGCAATTTCTTTGACTCCCCAACCGCGCCCGTAAACGACTTCTACCAATTCTTCTAGGTTATTGAGGCCTAAATGCTTTTGAAATTTTTCCGCAAGCACGGTAAAATCTTCGCGTCCGTCATAGAACTTCAAAGCAGCTTGCAAACCCTGAAGGGCGATGTTATATCCGCTGCCTTCATCGCCTAAAATATACCCCCAACCGCCGACTCGTTTAGTTTTCCCGTGACGGTTTTGCCCGAAAACAATCGAACCGGTTCCTGAAATAACGGCGATACCCACAGGATGGCCTGTACCGCCAGCAAGTGCGATCGCGCAGTCGCTGGAAATTACTATATTCCTGGGCAGGAACGATCGGGTTACTGGTAAAGTATTGGTCAACTGCAAGTTCTGCACTACAAATTGCACTATTTCACGATCTTTTGGACGCCCGACGCCTGCTAGTCCCAGACCAATTGCTTCTATGTTGAGATTGCCTACAGCCTCGACCTGAGCGGACAGAACTGCTCGTTCGATCGCCAATTGAATCGATTGTTTGGCTGTCTCAATTCCCAGGGTTTGATAATTTGACGGCCCTGCTTCACCCCGTCCTAAAACAAGGTGGTTGTCATCCATTAAAAGGCAGATAGTTTTAGTGCCGCCGCCGTCGATGCCGAATACGTAGCTCATGAATAATTTAGAGAATAATAGAGCAACCCAGATTAACAGAGATATCTCTATTCTACGCTTTGTACAATCCGATTAAATCGACAGAGCAATGCTAATAATAATTAAACCTAATAATGCTAACCAAACCAGATGACCCTGACACCAATTTTTGATTGATTGCAGCCCGTTGCCGCTGCTGATATAACGGCTCGTCTGTGGCACAAGTGGCTCAGCTCGATCGTGATAAAGCGTGCATTCTTTGGCCAAGGGACGCTGCGGGTAGTTGCAAGTGTCGTCTTCGTGATAACTACAGGTAACGCACAGAAATTCTTCGGGTTTTGATCGATAAAGAGGGATACCCGGATGACCGAAAGCTTTGAGGGGGATTTTGCAGTGCGGACAGGCGAGGGCTTGGGCGTCTACAGGTTGGTGACAGCGGGGGCAATCAGGCATAGACAGCAGGGTTATGGGGTAATGTGGTGGGTAGGCTCATTAGCGGGTTTTCCGAACGCCGAGAATGCGCGATCGGCTCGCCATCAGGCGGCTGGATGCTCCAAAATAGAAAGGTAGGTGTGCGCTGATGTAACTTTAAGTTTACAGATGGTTTCGCAGCGACAGCAGGCGACCTGAGCCGATCGGGCATGAAAGGGCAAACATTAGGAAAAATCTATGGATAACAATAGCAACTTACTCAAACAACTGGTAATGCTGGGCATTGGTACTACCTCTCTCGTAGCCGAGAAATTGCAGGAAGCTAGCGAGCAATGGGTCAAAGATGGCAAAATCAATCCTGAGCAAGCCAAAACCTTTGTCGATGACATGACTGAGCACCTCAAGTCTGAGCAGGGCAATTGGGATACGCAGTTGCAGCGGCAATTGCGGAATATTCTCCAAGATATGGGAGTTCCCCGACAGTCCGAAATGGATGAGTTGCGGGGAAGGCTCGATCGTTTGGAACGTCAGATGCGGGATTTAGAAAACCGTAACTGGCGCTGAGTTCGATCCTCTTCGTTGGCGCAGCCCCCGTAGGGGCGGGCTTCGCTAACGCCCGCGAGGAGTTCGCTGCTATCTTGTGATAAAATTGTCACCCAAAGGCAGAAGGCTAAAAAAGGCACTTATGTAGAAGCCACTTATGTAGAATTACAAACATTCTGACTTCATACTTTTGCCTTTAAAATTATCTGGAACCTGCCGTTTTTTGGTGGAAAAGTTCAGATAACATTTGGTAGTTTTTGTTGTACTAGATGTCTTAGATATCTGAGATATCGCGGTTAAAAGTATCAGGAGGATTAATTTTGCGAGGAGTTCTAGTCAGCTTGGGAGTAATGCTGGTTTGCTTTGTGTTTTTGATAGTCGCTCAAATGGGCGGTTCTGGGTCCCAAGCAGTTGCAGCCGAATTGAACAATCTTTTACCAGAGACTGCTATTGAGAAGTTGTCAGGGCAGTCTGTGAATGAAAATAGCTTGCTAGTAGCTGATGCTACTTTACCGGAGGTACCAGCTACTATCGCTGGCAATAACATGACTGATAATACTGAGAAAACTGTCACCACAGATTCAGGTCTGAAATATGTTGAATTGAAAAAGGGTGATGGGGCGACTCCAAAAACCGGGCAGAAGGTGGTGGTGCACTACACTGGAACTTTGGAGGATGGCACGAAGTTTGACAGTTCGCGCGATCGCAATTCTCCTTTTGAGTTCAAAATTGGCGTGGGTCAAGTAATTAAGGGTTGGGATGAAGGTGTCGGTACGATGAAAGTTGGAGACCGCCGCCAGTTGATTATTCCCCCTGAACTCGGTTACGGTGCTCGCGGTGCCGGCGGGGTGATTCCTCCTAATGCTACGCTGATTTTTGATGTGGAATTGTTGAGAATCGCTGGCTAGGTAGCTCAATCTAATTCAACGTAAAACTTTTACGGTGTTTAGAAACCCGGTTTTTTTATTAAGAAACCGGGTTTCTGTGTATGTCCTGGTTGATTTACGATCGCTTCGGAGATGCCAGATTGCGAAAGCAGGTATATTGGGCGTCAAATAATAGTTTGATGATTCCTGTGGGGCCGTTCCTGTGTTTGGTAATAATTACTTCTGCAATTCCGCGATCGGGCGAATCAGGGTTATAGTATTCATCGCGGTAGAGCATAATTACTAAATCCGCGTCTTGTTCAATGGAGTTATGAACTATGATGTCATTAGCGACAAAATTATGCAGCGCAGGCACTGTTAAATCGTAAACCTCAGCTTCGCCATCAACTTCTATTGAGGCGATTTCATCCCAGTAAATATCGCTCTTAGATAAAAGGGCAAGTTCATCAGATTTAACAATTGTAGCTAATCTGAATGCTCGTTCCCGACCAAGGTTGTGTTTGTAAAGGGTTGTACCACAATATAAGTTGCCAAGCTGTGCTTGCATCTGGCGTGTAGTTAAACCAAATTGCTGCATAGCAGGAACAGCATACATTTTCCACACATCACGCGGTATGACATCTCTATTAGTATTGCTAGAACGAATTTCAATGTATTCTGCAATTTCTGTCAGAGCTTGCTGTTTGTAGTTACCTACTGCACCAATCAAATGAATAAACTTATCTAAATCAGGTCTTCCAGTAACCCAAACTTGATGTTGATCTCGCCCTTTCCCTAGCTGGGGGCTTAAAAATAAGCGGGCATTGATACCAAGTCTGAGTAAGAGTGACTGAACATCTCTTGCCAATTTTTCACTACTGGAAGCATAGTAAACACTAGGGTAATGACATTTACCCTTACCTGTTTTTATGCAACCATCAGTACACCAAAGATGGCGTAAAAATAAAGCTATTGCTTCTTGAGGCTGCTCAAATATTTGATTGGGGACAAACTTCTGGTGAGAACGCAGACCAAACACACCTAAAGCATCTAGCCATTCAGTTACAGGATTCCTCACATTATGTGTGAGATGATAGGTGGCAGGAAGATAAACTTGATACCAATCACGTTCTTTACAAATACGAGGTATGATTCGCTCTCCAAAGACTTCTATGGCAAGATTTGCAACTGTATTGGCTAAATCTTCCTCTCTAGTAGTGTATTGAATAACGTGTCGAGGTAGAGTACATCCGTCTCCAATCATGTGTCCTAGCAAGGCTATTTCGGCATTATCCATCGATTGGATTAAGGAACTTGATACGTATCTAGGTAGGGCAATGCGATCGCCTATTTTTAACTCGTCCAATCGCCGCCAGCCGTGAATGGTTAAGAACTTATGATTGCCAGTGGCTCTAATTGCCCGTCCCAAACGAGTTTGCAGTCGTAGTACAGGCTTAACACCTGTAGCAAAGGCATTGCTAACCACAGCTTTTTCTAACTGCATGGTGGCTTCATTGAGCGCCCACACTGTGAAGCCAGATTTTCCTACTAATTCACGAATTGGTACGCGCACACCAGTATCTGCTAGCATTACCAAACTATCACCTGTTAAGCAGCCGCTTTCGCGTAAATCAGACATCATGGGCCGCTTGTTTGTCCTCGCTTCCACACCGCGACTCAACTGAGATAAGGCAATAATCGGCACGTTGAGTTCGCGGGCTAAACCTTTAAGACTTCTGGTAATTCGAGATAGTTCTTGCACGCGGTTGTCGCTGGTACCTTCCATTAATTGCAGGTAATCTAGCAAGACTAATCCTAGGGTTCCGCCTTGTTCTGCTTGGAGGCGGCGGACTTTCGATCGTATTTCTGTGACGGTAATATTGGGAGTATCGTCAATAAATAGTGGCAGTTCTGATAAATTGCCAATGGCTGTACTGATTGGTTCCCATTCGTTTTGACTGATTCTACCCGATCGCAACCTGTTACTTTCTATTTTGGCTTCACTGGACAGGATACGCTGCACTAGCTGTTCTTTCGACATTTCTAAGCTGAAAACGGCAACCGGCAATTTTTGCTGTCCAGCGGCGATGTGGTGGGCGATGTTGGTACAAAAGGCCGTTTTGCCCATCGCCGGCCTAGCTGCAACGATGATTAAATCCGATCGCTGAAAGCCTCCTGTCATAGCATCTAAGTCGTAAAAACCGCAGGGAATGCCGGGAAGTGTCAGGCCTTCATTGCGATTTTCTAGGTCTTGAAATGTTTGGTTTAATGTTTCGCCGATCGACACTAAATCCTGTTGCGGGCGTTCTTGAGTTATGCTGAAAATTTCTTGTTCGGCGCGGTCTAAGACTGTTTCTAGTGGTGTTGCCGTCTCGTAACCTAATTGTACTATGTTGTTGCCCGCTTCGATTAATTTGCGGCGCTGATATTTGTCTTCAACTAAAACTGCATATTGGTCGATGTTGACTGCGGAAACTGTGCGATCGACTAATTGTGCTAATTTAGTGAGTCCTCCTACTTGCTCTAACTGGTTGCGGTCGGTTAGTGCAGTTGTTACCGTCATTAAATCGGTAGGTTGACCCTGTAAAAATAGGCCTAATGCCGATCGATAAATGACTTGATGAGCGGTGATGGCAAAAAACTCCGGTCGCAGCAGTTCGGCAATTCGGGAAATAGCTTCGGGGTCTATTAAAATCCCGCCCAAAATTGCTTCTTCTGCCTCTATATTTGTCGGCATCAAATCGCTCATTAGTCCATAGTTCTCACTCAATAGTCATTAGTTATTAGTCGTTGTTAGTCATTAGACATCTCCAATAATTGTGGAACAGGCATCTTGCCTGTTCAAAACTTGCTTTTATGGAGATGTCTATTAGTTATTAGTCCGCACAACTAATGACTGATGACTGATGACTGTTAATTACATCGGAACAACTTGAATATCAACTTCGGCGGTAACTTCTGCGTGTAGTTTGATTTCAGCTTTGTATGTACCAGTTTGGCGAATTTCGGGCAGAGTGATGCCGCGCCGATCGACTTCTTGACTGGTAGAGTTGAAAATCAGTTCTGCTACTTCTTGGTTGGTGACAGTACCAAAAATCGCGTCAGCTTCGCCAACTTGCTTGGAGATGATGAAAGGCCCAGCCGATTCGAGGGCGGTTTTGCGGACTTCAGCTTGCTGCTTGAGCTCTAGCTGGCGCAGTCTTTCTTCTTCACGGCGGCGCTCTGCTTGCTTCAGAATGCCAGGAGTGGCTCTAAATCCCATTCCTTGGGGTACTAGGTAGTTGCGGGCGTAGCCTGGGGCTACTTCTACTACGTCGCCAGCTTTGCCGAGTTTGCTGACATCTTTATTTAAAACTAATTGGACGCGCTTGGCCATGATCGTGGGTTGTGGGGTTTTAACTGCAACTTTTTATAATAGCGAAGTTTGAGGGGCGATCGCAAGGAAGTTCGGCAACGGATTTGGTAACGGATGTAATGGATTTGAGATTCGAGGTTCGAGATTCGAGGTTCGAGGAAAGAAACAGGGATAATATTTTTAACGGGCAAATTCAGTTTGAAATTACGCCAAACGGGGGTAATGTAAGGAGCAAAATCAACAGCAGTGCAATGTCTTACCGAGCACTCAGGCTTTATTTTCAAGGCGCTGGCCGAAGATCGATCGCGCTACAGTAGCAACTAACTGGGTGGGATTGATCGGCTTGGCTAAGTGTTTGTCAAATCCGGCTTGCAAAACTTGGCGCTCGTTGGCTTCTCCAGCATAGGCCGTTAAGGCGATCGCCAACAACTGCCGATACTCAGGCGCAAGCTGAGTGCGGATGCGCTCGATCAACATATACCCGTCCATCTGGGGCATTCCAATGTCGCTGACGAGCAAATCCGGCGCACTTTGTTCGATCGACTCTAGCGCCTCAGCAGCAGATGCCAGAGAAATCACCTCGGCACCCGCTTCCTCAAGCACAAAAGCGACAAAATCTCGCGAGTCGAGTTCATCATCTACCACCAAAATTCTCAATCCAGCTAGCGGAAAGGATGAGAGAGTCGGACTAGCAGCCCCATGACGTTCTTCCTCCTCCTGCCTTCTAGAATCATCATTTAATAGCGGTAATCTCACCGTAAACGTCGCTCCTTGACCAACTCCTGCGCTTTCTGCAAACACCGTTCCGCCGTGAAGTTCGATCAGTTGGCGGACGATCGCCAATCCCAATCCCAAGCCGCCAAATTTGCGAGTTGTAGCGCCATCTTCTTGTCGGAAATGGTCAAAAACATAAGGCAAGAAATCAGGAATAATACCTTTACCCGTGTCTATGACTTGAATTTGAGCTTGGTGTTCGACTTGCCCTAATCGAACTTCTACTCGACCGCCTTCGGGCGTAAATTTTACCGCATTTGATAACAAATTCCACACAATTTGTTGCAAGCGACTTGTATCGCCGACTACTTGCCCGACATCGGGATTTAAGATTGTTTGAATTTGAATTTTTTTAGCTTCGGCGGCTAATTGCACGGTTTCCACAGCAGACGGAATAATGGTTGCCAGATTCATCGGAGCCACATTCAATCTGAGTTTTCCTTGCAGAATCCGAGACACGTCAAGCAAGTCTTCGATTAATTGAGATTGCAGTCTGGCGTTGCGCTCAATCGTCTCAAAGGCTTTGGCACTTTGACTCGCGTTCAGCTTGCCACCGACGAGGAGTTGCGACCAGCCTAAAATCGGATTTAAGGGCGATCGCAACTCGTGAGAAAGCACCGCCAGAAACTCGTCTTTAATGCGGTTAGCTCGCTCGGCTTCCGTGCGGGCAGTTTGTTCTAATTGCAGAACCATATCGCGCTCGGTTTCCACTTGTTTGCGCTCTGTAATGTCGATTACAGAGCCGATATAACCCTCAAATTGTCCGCTTTCGGAAAATCGGGGAGCCGCCGCATCCATCGCCCAAGAATATCCGCCATCCTTGCGCCGCACGCGATATTCCACGCGGAAAGATTCCTGGCGTTCGTTGGCGGTCAAGAACGCATTTTTGGTCTGTTCTCGGTCTTCTGGATGCGTCGCGTTTACCCAACCGAATCCCAAACCAGTTTCCTCAGTTTGACCTGTGAATTCATACCAGGTTTCACTCAAGAAAGTGCAATAGCCTGTGGAGTCTGTTACCCAGACCATAAAAGGAGCGTTGTTAGCCATAGTGCGAAATCGTTCTTCGCTTTCTTGCAGCGCTGCTTCGGCTTGTTTGCGTTCTGTGATATCCCGACAGACAATGACTCCCCCTTTGATTTTGCTGCTAGTATCAACTACCGGATAACCGCTGATACTGATCCAACGTTCTTCGGAATCTTCGCGGCGCACAAATACCTCTACATCATTGACATATTCACCTTTGATTGCTCTGGCTAGAGGTAGTTCAGCGTCGGGAAAGAGGGTTTTTTTGTCTGCCAAAAATAGCCCGTAGGTAATCGACCATTCCTCATGGGATTTTTCATTCGATAGCTGACCGAATATCCCCACGGCGGCTCGGTTAAACAACACCAACTCCCCTTGTTGGTTGGCCAAAATCAAACCATCACCAATGCTGTCAATGATTACTTGCAATAACTTAGTTTGTTCTTGCAGGGCGACTTCTGCTCGTTTGCGATTTGTGATGTCGTTGGAGATGCCAATCAAGCCGATGACTTCTCCCGCCTCATTGCGGTAGGGAGCTTTCATTGCCACAAATGTCCGAATGCCATCGGGAGATTCTTCGACGACTTCTGTTTGTCCAGATTCCATAATGCGCCGATCGTTGTCCGTGACTGTGGCTCCAAGTTCTGCTACTGGGTATAAATCGCAATCGCGCCGGCCAATTACTTCAGCAGCAGGTTTTCCCAGTACGTCCAGCGTGGCTGGATTAGCATAAATAATCCGTCCTTCTCGATCTTTGACAAAAATTGGCGTGGGCGCTGACTCGTTAATCACGTTCAAAATCGCATTCTTTTGCCGCAGTTCTTCTTCAGTGCGTTTGCGATCGCTAATATCGCTCCAATAAGCCGTAAGTCCTTCGGCCGCTGGATAGGCGCTCACTTCTATATACATTTGGAGTGAAGGCGAAAACTCTTCAAATTTGACAGAAACTTGCTCGTTAACAACTCGATGAAATTCTTGATATACCATCGAATTCGATTCTCCTTCTGCGGGGAATAGCTCCCAGATCGATCGACCTAACAAGTCGGCTCTCGATCGAGAAAGCAGTTTTTCAGCAGTGGCATTAACGTAGGTATAGCGCCATTGTGAATCGATCGCGATAAAGGCATCGGTAATACTTTCTATAATATTGCTGACTTGCTGGGAGGCCTCCGTGAGCGCGATTTCAGCGTTTTTGCGCTCGGTGATGATTTCGCAAAAAATCATGATGCCGCCAATCTCATTGGTGTTGGTTCGCCAAGGGTGAATTTCCCACTGCACCCAGTCGATTGAGCCATCAGGGCGGGGAAACTGATCTTCTTTGCAGATTTCGACTGAGCCCGCCAGACAGCGCTGGTGGATTTGTTTGAAATGATCGGGCAAATTGGGAAAGATGTCGTAGTGCGATCGACCCACAATTTTTTGATCGCCGAGTCCGTAACTTGATAGCCAGCGGTCGCTCACCAGCATATACCGCATCTGGCGGTCAAACATCGCCACTCCCGCAGGCGAATGTTTGACGAACAGCCGCAGTTGTTCTTCCTGTTGCCGCAGCCGATTCTCTGATTGTTTGCGCTCACTGATTTCTTTGAAAAGCAAGGCGACTTTTCGGCTGTGCGGCTCAGGAGTGCGGAACGCCGAAACCTCAAACCAGCGGTTTAGGACTTCCGATCCCTGCTCGAAGCGCACGGGTTCCCCCGTCAGCGCAACTTTGCCGTACATCTCAAACCAATAATCTTCGAGATCCGGAAGGAGTTGTCGCGCCGTTTTACCCGCAGCTTGTACGAGTCCGGTTTGCTTCTCGAAAGCCGGATTGACTTCTAAAAAGCGGTAATCGATCGGCTTTTCGTTGGCGTCAAACAGCATTTCGATGACGCAAAAGCCTTCGTCTAGGGACTCAAACAAAGTGCGATAGCGTTCCTCAGAGCGGTGCAAAGCAGCAAGAGCTTGTTTGCGATCGCTAATATCCATACACGCCGCTACACAGCCGCGAACTGCGCCTTGTTCGTCAAATAACGGCACCGCATTCACCAACCAATCAAAGGCCACTCCGTCCTCGCGCACCATTTGAATTTCCACATCTCGCACTGGGACGCCGGAAGCCACGGCCAGTTGCATGGGGAGTTGTTCTCCCGGAATTTCCTGTCCGTTGCGGAGTCGCCTAAACGGAAGAACTGCCGCTTGCTCTCCGGTTCCAGAAACATTGGTATCGGCCGGCACTTGCAACATCGACAGGGCAAACCGGTTAGCGCGAATTACTTGACACTGTGGGTCGTCGGCGATCGTAATACCGACGGGTACAGCATCAAGTATCGATTGCAGTTCATTAACTCGTCGCTCTAGTTCTTGGTTGAGCCGTTGAATTTCTTTTTTGGTAGCTTTGCGATCGGTATCGGTAATTTCATGCACCGTCACATTCACGCCCAAAACGCGATCGTCCTCGGCTTTCAGCGGATAGAGACTCAACAGCCAATCCTGTTCTACTCCCGGCTGTACTGAGTTCGTCCTCCGAACTTCGAGCTGTTTGAGTGGAACTTTAGTTTCAATAACTTGTCGGTAAAGAGGCTCTAAATCATCTGCCATTTCTGGCAAGATTTCGCGCAATGTTTTGCCGATGTGAGCAGCGGCTGGCACTCCGTTAATTTCTGCTAGCCAATCGTTGAGGCGGACAAACCGCAACTCATTATCAAGAAAGCAAAGTCCGATCGGCGCACTAGCATAAATTGCCTCGATTTCTGCTAGTTGTTGGTGTGCCGTTTGCGCTTGTTGAATAAAAACAGCCCTCGTCGCCTTCTGTTCGGTGACATCTTGAAAATAAACGGCAAGTCCCGATGGGATGGGATAAGCTCGTACCGCATACCAAGCATTGAGCGGTGGATAAAAAGATTCAAAACTAACCGTAACTTGAAAGGTGGCGGCGTGGCGATATTCCTGCTCAAACAAACTGCCCACTGATTCGGGAAACTCTTCCCAAATGCTGTTGCCAATTACCTCTTCGGGGAGTCGATTCAGCCACCGCGCTGCTTGCGAATTGAGGTAGGTAAATCGCCAGTCTCGATCCAAAGCAAAGAACCCGTCCGAAATACTTTCGAGGGTGTCTGAAAGTTGTGGCGCGGGCGGGTTACAGACTGGTTCGGGCTGAGGTTGAGCGAGTTCCGTGAAGGTTGTTACTACCGCATAGGGAGTCGATCGATCTCCCTGAAATAAAGGTTGAGAATTGAGTGTCAACCAAATCAATTCTCCCTGTGGCCGATCGAAGCCCATGATGACATTTAAACATGGTTGCCCGGTTTGCAGCGCCACCATCGCCGGATGTGTCTCGCCGGGAAAATCCGAGCCATCTTCACGCAGAGTCTGCCACCGACTGTTGATTGAAGTGCATAAGAGCATCTGTTCTGCTGTCATCCCCAACAGATCCTGCGCGTGAGAATTGCACCCCTGAATGCTGCCATCTGCCAATTGCAGAACCATCCCTACATCTGTGGGCAAAGGCGCGGCTGGGTAGAACGTTTTGTTAGAATCCGTTGAAACAGAGGGGTCGATTTTTCCTTGGGGTTCAGTATTGCGTGGGTTTTGCATCGGTTTCTAACAACGCTCATTTTACTTTGGGCAAAGCAAATCGCGATCGATAATAGGGAAATAACAGAGGAACTTTTGATTTGAGCAGGGTGACACTTCAAACCTAAGATGGATGTCGATCGTTGTGCGGTAATATCGATATCTAGACAATTTATTTTATCGTAGAGTCCCACGTCTGAACCATTTGCGGGATTCAGCACAGGCGAGGGGGAATTTTCTGGCTGTTTCAAATGCCAGGTTAGTTCGTCTCATTATTTTTCGCGTTGCTGCATATTAGCAATGGCTGTTGCTCGTTTTCGGGCGCGTACAGATGGCACTTGCACACAGGTAAATAAGTGGATGAAGCTTGAAAATACATAAGGCCTCTCTCGGAGCGAGTCAAACGAAGCAATCGCTCTTGTTATGCTTCCCTTACATTCTGTTACATTGTAAACTTTATTTGCGCCTGCCTACTTAAAAACCCCGTTTCTTTGTGTAAATCTAAGCGGAAATTTAGGCAAGGTTATGTTATTCTCAACGGTAAACGGGCGATCGCACTTACCCGAATACTAAGCCGCCTGCTTCCTCCCGTGCCGGCGTTTGTGTCAAGTTTGACCGCGCGCCTTTTACCTTTGTTCATTTCACAAACTTAATCCTATGCACATATTCATCGCCGGCGATCGCAACTATATTCTGGGGTTAGCAGCACTTCTTAAGTCTATAGATCTCAATGTTAGTAAATCTGGACAGGATCAGGTAAAAATTAGCATTGTATCTACCGGGATAGGTTCACAGCAAAAAGAACAGTTACAGAATTGCTGCAAATACCAGATTGAATGGCAAGAATTGCAATCTAATTACGACCAACTTCTTTCCCTGTCAGGTTCTAAACTTACTTATGTTAGATTGGAGCCACGAAAATATACCAAGGAAACAGAAAGGCTGATTTGGCTCGACAGCGACACGATCGTTCTAGGAAGTTTAGAGCCGCTGTGGAACCTCGATCTTCAAACAATGCCGATAGCAGCCGCACCCAACGTCTGGGGGAATCCGAACAATTCTCAAGATCGAAACCCTTATTTCAATGCTGGCGTTTTAGTTTACAACATGAAGCTTTGGGAGGAAGAGCAACTGTCCGAAAAGTTGATGGAAAACGCTCAATCAAACCTTTGGGGGGATCACGATCAGGGTGCATTAAATTCATTTTTAGCGGGAAGGTGGAAGCAATTAGACCAAATCTGGAACAACCACAAGACTGATGATATGTCAAGTAAAGTGATGCACTTTATGTCAAGACCGAAACCGTGGGAAAGCTCAGCCCCCAATCAATTATGGCTCGATATGTTGTCTCAGACACCCTTTAAGGACGACATGGAAAACAATTCAAATAAGTTTAAAAAGCTGTCGAAATTTCAGCTAAAATACAGAAATTTTGACGAGTGGTTGAGGGAACCGATACTCAAGTTTAAGAGTTACCTGAAGAAAAAAAAACGTTAAGGTCAAAATTGGTCTTTCATGCCGCGCAATCGAGCGAAGGTTTGCACGGGATCGCGGGTGTTGGTGGCTGATTGGATCGTGGGAAAGTCCCAGCGCAAAAATGGGTTTGTGCTTTTTTCGAGGCCGATCGATGATGGTATTGTAGGTTGCGATCGACTGCGCGCTTCCTTGACTTCGGCGAAGCGCTGCTGTAAATCGGGATTGTCGCCATCCACACTCAAGGCAAATTGCAGGTTGTTGAGCGTGTATTCGTGGGCGCACCAAACTCTGGTATTGTCGGGCAAGTTTCGCAGTTGCCCCAGAGAGGCTAACATTTGGGCGGGAGTGCCTTCTTTGAGCCTGCCGCAGCCTCCAGCAAATAAGGTGTCGCCGCAGAACAATTCGCCGATTTCGCTGGGGTTGCTGGGGGGGAAATAGTAGGCGATGTGAGCTTTTGTGTGGCCGGGTAGGAAGAAGACTTCGGCGGTTCTGTTGGCAAAAGAAACTCGATCGCCCGCTTGTAAAAACACTTGCTGTCCGGGTATTCTGCCTCTATCTTCTGCGCCGCCGTAAACTTTAATTTCGGGAAAGCGATCGATCAGTTCCTCGTTGCCGCCTATGTGGTCGCGGTGGTGGTGGGTATTGAAAATTGTGGTTAATTCCGCTCCGAGTGCTTGCAGTTGCTCTAATACTGGCTGCGATCGTGCTGGATCGACGACTGCTGCTGTGTGGCTATCGGGGTCGTGCAGCAAGAAAATGTAATTGTCGGATAGTACCGGAAGCCGATAAACCTGCATAGAAAAGTGCCTCTCTAGGAAAAATATTATATAATTAAATTAGTTCTGAACGCTATCCGAAGGCTGAATTCAAGGCTGAATGCAGAGTTATCTAGTCCGCATATCTATCTTGGGAAGTAATACTCTGATACCTTATTTATGCTGTTGAGCAAATTGATTTGCGGTCGAGTACGCACTATTTTGGGGTCAAAAACTGCAATCCGCTTTAATTATTTTAGCATACAAGCGATCGAATAAATGCGAACATCTCACAACAAATCGAACTTAACAATTTCTCAAAAAGTCGATCGAATTGTAGCGTCTGGTAAAATCACTCGCCGGGAACACTTAGTTTTGACTTCGGCTATCCTATCAGATGATAAAATTTCAGAAGAGGATCGACATCAGATTAATCGGATATTTGATTATATCCAAATTGGTCGCCTCAAGTTTATCGATTGAACAGACAGATTTGCACAGTCAGCATCTATCTGGAGTGTAAAAAGCGTTTTTTAGGAGTGCGATCGTCCCGTCCCGCACAGCAAAGCCTATATATTTCGCTTGAATTCTCCGGCTCACGCCTAGTGTGAAAGCGTCTGATGCGGCAGTCTCAAGTTAACAAGGCTCTTGGCAATCCCAGCTACAAAAACAGGCAGAAGAAAATGAGTGCAGACAAACAAACTATTTTGGTGACGGGTGGAGCTGGATATATTGGCTCTCACGCTGTATTAGCGCTGAAAAACGCCGGTTACGGTGTGGTGATTTTGGATAATTTAGTTTACGGTCACAGAGATTTAGTAGATCGGGCTTTGCAGGTGGAGTTAGTAGTTGGCGATACGAACGATCGCACTCTTCTAGACAACTTGTTTGCTACGCACAAGATTGATGCTGTAATGCACTTTTCTGCTTACGCTTACGTGGGCGAATCTGTTACCGACCCAGCTAAATATTATCGCAACAATGTCATCGGCACTATTACGCTTTTGGAAGCAATGATCGCTGCTGACGTGAAGAAATTTGTGTTTTCTTCTACTTGCGCGACTTACGGTGTACCGCAGAAAATTCCGCTCACAGAAGACCACCCGCAAAATCCGATCAATCCCTACGGTGCTACTAAGTTAATGGTAGAACGGATTTTGTCGGATTTTGACGCTGCGTATGATTTCAAGTCGGTTTGTTTCCGCTATTTTAACGCGGCTGGGGCTGACCCTAACGGGTTGTTAGGAGAGGATCACAATCCAGAAACTCACCTGATCCCACTGGTGTTGTTCGCTGCTTTGGGTAAACGAGATTCGATCGCGATTTTTGGCACGGATTACGATACTCCTGACGGTACTTGCGTTCGGGATTACATTCACGTTAACGATTTGGCATCGGCTCACATTTTGGGATTAGAATATTTGCTCAAGGGTGGCAAATCTGATTTCTTTAATTTGGGCAATGGCGGCGGTTTTTCGGTGAAAGAGGTGATAGAAACGGCTCGCCAAGTGACGGGAAAAGAGATTAAGGCTGTTGAGTGCGATCGGCGTCCGGGCGACCCTCCTGCTTTGGTTGGTAGCAGCAAAAAGGCGATCGAAACCTTGGGTTGGTCTCCAGAATATCCCGACATTAAGAACATTATCTCCCATGCTTGGCAGTGGCATCAAAAGCGTCACAGTTAGCATAAACTAAAATAAAGCAAGTGCAAAAATAGAGTCGAAAATAATGTTAAACAGTCACAAAGATTTTTGTTTTTGCACCTTAGCTTTTCGGAAAAAGTATCGCGAATTAGCCAAACAACTAGCAGCAGACTTAGAAACTCATTCTCTAGGGACGATGCTAGTTATTTGTACTGACAACCCAAATGACTTTCAGAATTTGACGAATGTTTTCGCCTTTAAAAAAAGTCGCGAAGGTGTAGATTATTGTTATAATGATAAACGATTTGCACTAAAAAAAGCCTTAGAATTATGCCGAGTGACAATCTTTGTGGATGCAGATACAAGAATCATAGGAAAAGTGCCAGAGAGAGAATGGATGTCAGGAATTACTTGTAAAGGGTTTATTCCCATTCTAGATCATCCACCAAATCAATCATTGCCGGGGAGAAAAGAGGCAATTCACAAATTAGCAAAAAAGCTAGAAATTCCATTGAAGAATGTAAGTTTTGTTCCAGAAAATTTGTTCGTAGTTGCGAGAGACAATGGGAAAGAAATTCAGTTTATTCAAGAATGGGGAAAGATTGGAAGATTTTTTGAAGTCCAAAAAGTCAAAACAAAAGACGGTAATCCCATTGGGTTGGCAACTGCTAAAGTTGGGTGGAATATTCGTAATGACGGGTGGCAGGAACTCGCTCAAATTAGGGAGCATTCTTTGGCTCATTGGGACTGGAAAAAAAATCAAGTAAGAACCTTTTGGGATAAGGTTTGGGATAAATTGCAGTTGGAGCATTGGCAATATCTCTATCGGTTATTAAAAACACAGTTAATTGCCTTATTAAATTTCGATTTTTACTATCGTTAGAAAAAAGATAGGGATAGAGGATTTATCACCATTTTAATTGGATTGTACTCATTTCAAGACTGCATACATTTTCTAGCTTCAGTCAGGAAGATTCACCGCGAACTAATTATTATTTTAATAGATAGAGTGCCGCGATTTTTAGATCCCTTACTTTTGGTGTTCGGAAATGTGAGATTGCAGGCCGCACCGAAACACGAAAATCCTGTTTTAGCATCGCGACAAGCTAAGCTGGCTTTGTATCAACAATCTCCTTTTGAGAAAACTATTTATCTGGACTGCGATATTTGTTTGCTATCGCCAATATATGAAGTTTTTGACTATGTTGATGAAGTAGAATGGCTGATAACAGAAGATGTGCAGCCTGCGATTGCTAAAGCTGCAAATTTATTAAGAGTCAAGCAGGATATTCTGTCAACTTTGCAGTCTGTCGGGTTGCCGGTAAATGAAAATAGCATTCAATACAATGGCGGATTTATCGCTTTTACGAAAAGCAGTAAAATTCAGGAATTGTTTATAAACTTTAAGAAATATTTCGAGATGGTAGTGGCGCATCAAAATATGCTACTATTGAAAGATTAAGGGCGCTTTTGCGGCGGCTGTTGAATCAGTGAAACCGAAAATGACAACTTTGTCCCCGGTTTACAACTACTTGGATAAGTGGAAAGATGTTTATACGATCGACAAACCGATTAAAGTAATGCACTGCACTTATCCTTACCGCCCTCAGTACGCCAAGAACGTAACGCGATCGCTCTTTACTAGAACAGTCGATCGCACGGCTCAAATATTTTTACCCAATCAACTTAACAATCCCTTTGCGCGACTTACGGTGTACCGCAGAAAATTCCGCTCACAGAAGACCACCCACAAAACCCGATCAATCCCTACGGTGCTACTAAGTTAATGGTAGAACGGATTTTGTCGGATTTTGACGCTGCGTACGATTTCAAGTCTGTTTGTTTCCGCTATTTTAACGCGGCTGGGGCCGACCCTAACGGGTTGTTAGGAGAGGATCGCAATCCAGAAACTCACCTGATCCCACTGGTGTTGTTCGCTGCTTTGGGTAAACGAGATTCGATCGCGATTTTTGGCACGGATTACGATACTCCTGACGGTACTTGCATTCGGGATTACATTCACGTTAACGATTTGGCATCGCCTCACATTTTGGGATTAGAATATTTGCTCAAGGGTGGCAAATCTGATTTCTTTAATTTGGGCAATGGCGGCGGTTTTTCGGTGAAAGAGGTGATAGAAACGGCTCGCCAAGTGACGGGAAAAGAGATTAAGGCTGTTGAGTGCGATCGGCGTCCGGGCGACCCGCCTGCTTTGGTTGGTAGCAGCGAGAAAGCCATCCAAGCCTTGGGTTGCTCTCCAGAATATCCCGACATTAAGAACATTATCTCCCATGCTTGGCAGTGGCAGCAAAAACGCCACAACTCTTAATATGTAGGGGGGGGATTGCACACCTTACCATTACAGCAAAGTTTGATTGAATTCTTGTGGGGAGTAGGGGTTGGGCGTCTCGCCCGCCCCAAAAATACAATATGCTAATAATATCTGCTAAATCGGGACAACTCGGCAACCGACTGCTGCTTTTTGCTAATTTCATTGCTTGGGCGATCGAGCATAATTTGATTGTTCTCAATCCTGCTTTTGACGAATATGCAGAATTCTTTGTGGGAACCGCTGGTGATTTTTTGTGTTGTTATCCTCCTCCATATTTTACCGCACCCGGTAACAAGTTGGTCAGAAGCAAATATTACAAATTAGTTAAGTATTTAAGCCAGAAAAAAATATTAAAAACGCAAGAAATAACCAGAAAACAACCTTTTAGTTGGCGAAAATATCAGGAAATCGAACAAATCAAGCACGGTTCAATTGTTTGTTTTCAAGGCTGGTTATTTCGAGATGGCTGGTTTGTAGAAGATATCCCCATGTTACACAAGTACGCCGACCCGATTAGAGCATACTTTGCACCATTAGAGCGATATAGAATCAATGTAGAGCGTTTGATATTGAATTTAAGAAATAACTCTGATATGATCGTCGGAATTCACATCCGTCAAGGGGATTATGCTAAGCATCAAAAGGGGAGATACTTTTACACAACTGAGCAATATTTAGAAGTCATGAATTCTGTGGTTGGGCTATTTGAAGGAAAAACAATCAAGTTTTTGATTTGTTCTAATATTCCACAAAAACCGAGTTTATTTAATAATTTTAACTGTGAATTTGGCAGCGGTCATTTAATTGAAGATATGTATGCTTTGGCTGAATGCGACTATGTTGTCGGGCCGCCTAGCAGTTATACTATGTGGGCTTCTTTTTATGGAGATAAACCTCTTTACATGATCCGCGATGTCAATAAAACAATTAATCTGAAAAATTTTGTACATTTTTATGAATGGCAAGGAATTTTTCACGGTCGAGATGAGTGGAGTGAGAGCTTTTGGGAGTGGACACACTGACGGAAATAAGTAAATTAATAAGTAAATCAATGAATTCAAATAAATTAGCAGTTAAGGGATTTATCACTATTTTAACCGGTCTTTACTCTTTCCAGGATTGCGTTCATTTTCTGGCGTCGGTCAGGAAGTTTCACCGCGAACCCATTATTATTTTAATAGATAGAGTACCTCTAATTTTATATCCTTTACTTCAGGTGTTTGGAAATGTCATATTGAAACCTGCACCGTCTCACGAAAATCCTGTTTTAGCGTCGCGGCAAGCTAAGCTGGCTTTGTACGGGGAATCTTTATTTGATAAAACTATTTATATGGATTGTGATATTTGTTTGCTGTCGCCAATAGATGAGGTGTTTGATTTTCTTGATGGGGTGGATTTGTTGGTGACGGAAGATGTGCAGCCTGCGATTGCTAAAGCTGCAAATTTATTAAGAGTCAAGCAGGATATTCTGTCAACTTTGCAGTC